>CAYWSB010000026.1:0-48809 GCA_964460465.1 uncultured Geminicoccaceae bacterium
GTAGAGCTCCAGGGGAGCGCCCACCTGCTCGACATAGCCACCCTGCATGACGACGATCCGGTCGGCCATCGTCAAGGCCTCGATCTGATCGTGCGTGACGTAGATCGACGTCGTCTTGAGCCGCTGGTGCAGTTCCTTGATCTCCGTGCGCATCTGCACGCGGAGCTTGGCGTCGAGGTTGGAGAGCGGCTCGTCGAAGAGGAACACCTGGGGATCGCGGACGATCGCCCGGCCCATGGCGACGCGCTGCCGCTGGCCGCCGGAGAGCTGGCGGGGATAGCGGCCGAGATAGTCGCGCAGGCCGAGGATGTCGGCCGCCTGGTTGACCCGCTCCTCGATGACGTTCTTGGGCGCCTTGGCGAGCTTGAGCGAGAACGCCATGTTCTGCTGCACGGTCATGTGCGGGTAGAGGGCGTAGTTCTGGAAGACCATCGCGATGTCGCGATCCTTCGGCGGCACGGTGTTGACCACCCGTCCGCCGATCGCGATCTCGCCAGAGTTGATCTCCTCGAGCCCGGCGATCATCCGAAGCAGGGTCGACTTGCCACAGCCGGAGGGGCCGACCAGCACGACGAACTCGCCGTCCTGGATGTCGATCGACACGCCGAACAACACCTGCACCGAGCCGTAGAACTTCTCCACCTTGCGAACGTCGACCGCAGCCATGCTGCCCTCCTCCTGATCCGACCTCTGCTTACGTCACTCGGCTCATGACGCTCGGCGGCTCGCGCGGCCGCTCCTTCTGCGTACACGTCATACCATCATTTTGGCCGCATTTACGGTCGACGGCAATCCATCAAAGTGGTCCGCCGCACGATCCGTCCGCCGCGGCCCGGCGCGCTCGCCTACCAGGTGCCAGTGTTCTGCATGGATGCCCACGGCTCGGCCTTGGGTAGTGCATCGCCTTTCTGCAGAAGCTCGATCGAGATCCCGTCCGGCGAGCGGATGAAGGCCATGCGGCCATCGCGCGGCGGGCGGTTGATGGTGATCCCGCTGTCCATCAGGGACTTGCAGGTGGCGTAGATGTCGTCGACCTCGTAGGCCAAGTGGCCGAAATTGCGCCCGCCCTTGTAGTCCTCGGGATCCCAGTTGTAGGTCAGCTCGACCAGTGGCGCCTTGTGGGCACGGCCGGCGGCCTCGTCCTCGTCGGCGGCGAGGAAGACGAGGGTGAACCGGCCCTGCTCGCTTTCGGTACGTCGGACCTCCTTCATGCCGAGCTTGTTGCAGTAGAAGTCGAGCGACTGCTCGATGTCGGTCACCCGGACCATGGTGTGCAGGTAGCGCATGCGTGCGTCCCCTCTGGCTTATGGTGTCTGCGACGTTACCTACGCGCTGACGTGCGCCGCGCCAAGGCGCTCAACGTGAAGGGACCCTTCCGAATGGTCGAGTTTGCCGATCGTGCCCGGGCCGCGGTGCTGGGTCAGTTCATCGGCGATGCCATGGCCCTCGGCAGCCACTGGCACTACAATCTGCTGGAGCGCGCGCGGCTCTACCCCGATGGCATCCACGGCTTCGAGCTGCCGGCACCGGGCCGCTACCACTCCGGCCGCAAGCCGGGCGACCAGACCCACTACGGCGACGCGGCGCTCCTGCTCTTGCGGAGCGTCGTCGAGGACCGCGGCTTCGACGAGCGCCGCTTCGGGCGCCGCTTCGTCAGGGCCTTCGATGTGCCGTATTCCGGCTACCGCGACAAGCCGACACGGCTGGCCATCGAGAACGCCAAGCCGCACATCGACGATCCGACCTACGCCTTCCAGTCCGGTGCCGACGATTTCCAGACGGTATCGATGTGTCGAATCGCGCCGGTCGCAGCGCTCTACGCCGGTCGCGCGGTCCGCGATGCGACGATCGAGCGGGCCGTCCGCGTCACGCAAGCCAACGACGAGGCGGTGGCGCACACCCAGACGTTCGCCCGCATCCTCGACTCGCTCCTGCACGGCGCCGAGCTGATGACGGCGATCGAGACCGCATGTGCCGAGCAGACTGGGCCAGCCGCCGATCTGGTGCGCATTCGTCTCGGCGACGCGCTGTCGATGCAGGCGAGCACGGTCGTCGATGCGACCGGCCTCGTGGGTCGGTCGTGCTATCTGCCCTGCACCTTTCCCAGCATCCTGCACGCTTGCCTGAAGCACCAAGGCGATTTCATGTCGGCGGTGCTGGAGACGGTGCGGGCGGGCGGGGACAATGCCAGCCGTGCGGCCTGCGTGGGAGCCTTGATGGGTGCCTCCATCGGGATCGCCGGGATACCGGAAGCGCTGATCGGCAAGCTCAACGCCCGCCATGAGATCGAGGCGCTGGTCGAGGAACTGCTGGCGCTCAGGGCAGAAACCGACTCTTGAGCGGCACCCCGGTCCACAAGGTCACGAGGTGGGCGATGCTCACCAGCACCACGAGCACACCGACGAAGAGAACCGGGATCGGCGGCAGGAGCGGCAGCTCGCCGAGACCGCGCGGCCGGCGCTCCTGCCATGCGGCCCAGGCGCACAAGCCGAGGCCGCACGCCAGCAGAGCCAGCGTCGGGCTGAGGCTCAACCGATTGGCCTGTGCTGGTGGACGGTTTCAGACAATCCAGGTTTTCGCGTTTCGGTTGGCGTCGTGCTATCCATTGATGGTTCTTCGGGCAAGCTCGTTGATCATACCGCAAATCTCGAATGGGCCATGAAGCTGCCCCGCGCCGATGTGGTCGCGGCCGATGCCGCGCCCGCCGGGCCGCTCATCCGGGTCGGCTGCTCGAGGATGGCGCTGCTCACCGCATCGAGACCGTCGTCGAGGGTATTGGCCGCACCTGGCGACCATTCGCGCATCTCCTCGATGAAGCCCGTGGTCAGCACCGATCGATGCACGTGCAGATGGCCGGCAGCGAGAATGGGGTCGAGGGCGTGCAGAATGCGGTCCGACTTGCTCCGGCTCGAATGGCGCTCGATCAGGGTCAACTGCCGTCCCGCGTGCGCCAGCTCGCGCCTGACGAGTGCCGGCAGGAAGCGACCGATGCCGTTCGTCTCGATAAAGAGGCGTGTCTGCTGCATCGACCGGGCGAACTCGATCGCCTGACGAACGAGCTGCGTGGCCTCGTCGGTCTCCTCGAGCTGCTCGACCGCAAACTGGAGATAGCGCAGCCCGTGCAGCCAGTAGCGGCCCGTCCGATCCATCATCACCACGGCGATGGCACTGCGGTCGCCACGCCCTGGGCGGCCATAGGCCGGGTCCCACCAGCACACGCTCGAGACCATGGCAGTCTGGCCGATCGAGAGGACCAGACGACCCTGCGCCCAATCCCCGCGCAGCTCGCCCCCATAGCTGACGAGACGTTCAGGATCGAGCTTCACCGCGCGTGGCGGCGTCGGCTGCAGCATCATCTGGCTGCGGAACCGCTGCGGCCCGGCGCTTCGGCGAAGCTCCTCGATCACTTCTGGTGCGAAGCGCTCGGGCCAAGCGCTGGAGCCATCGGCCTGGACGAGCGGCAGGCAGAGGCGGTCGAATCCGGCGAGAAACGGCCGCTCCTCGCCAAGCTCGACGCGCGGCCGATCAGCGTAGATCGAGTAGTAGCTGTGCGGTGTGCCGACGAAGAGCTGCAGCCCGGTGGGCACGAGGACGAAGTCGATCTCGGCCAGGCGCTGGCGCAGCTCCTCGCGCGCCGCCGGCGTCGCGCAGGTGTTGGGCACCTCGACATCGTCGCAGATGACGATGTCGGCGCGTGTGCCGGTGACGTTGCCGCCCAGCCCGCGCGCCAGGACCGAAGGATCGCGGTGGCTGCGGCTGCGGCGAACCGTGAACTGATCGACCGCCCAGCTTTCGCTGCGATGGTGCAGCAGATGCGCGGCCGCCGGGTGCAGCTCGATGATCCTGCGAATGTTCCGGCTCATCTTGTTGGCGAGCATCTGCTCGGCAGCGATGATCAGGATCCGCAGATTGGGGTTGCCGGTGAGCAGCCAGGCGGCGAACAGGCCGACCAGGGTCGACTTTCCGGCGTCGCGGAACACCATGAGCAGCAACCGGCGGTCCCCGGCGAGCCACCGATCGTAGAGCCATCTGGCGATGGTGAGGTGGAGCGCCGGGGTGCCGAGACCCTGCAGCTTGTTCCAGACGATGACGAACTGCGAGAAGCCGAGGAAGCCGACGCCGTCGTCGAGGCGCCGCGCTTCGGTCGGCAGGGTGCGTGGCCCTCTTGAGCCCGTCATCACCGATCCGCTCAGCCGAGGAGGCTGCGGCCGAGGATCGAGGAGCTGCTGCCGAGAAGTCGGTTGGTGGAGGTCAGGAGATTGTTGCGCCGCCGCGTGCCGAAGCTGTCGCGGATCTGCTGCACACGGGCATTGGTCGCCTCGCGGCGGGCTGCGCCGTCGAGCTCGGCGTCCTGCTCGAGGCCACGCAGGATGGCATCGATGGAGCCGCCGCTGGTCGCCGTGCCGGTCGCTCCGGCGCGCGCCCGCTCGCTGGCCTGGCGCCGGCGCAGCGCGGCGGCCTGCTGCCGCTCGGCTTCCCGATTGTCGCGCATGATCGAGGCGATTTGCCGATCGCGCTCCTTCTTCAAATCCTTCGCCTCGCGCCGTGCGGCTTCCTGCCCGAGCGCCACGTTGAGGCCCAGGCTGGCCAGACTGCTCAATCCACCCATCAGCTGTTCACCTTTGCTTCGACAGTTACCGAAAGAAGCTTGAAGGGGCCGGGTCGCGACTGGGTCAGTCGCCAGGGCGGCGTCTCGGTGCCACGACGCCAGCCCATGGCCCTGACACCGACGTCGAAGACATCGTTCATCGTGGCCCGATGGCCGAGGCTCAGCGGCCTCGGGCCGGCGCCGGTGTCGAGCATCAGCGAGTCCGAGGGGCCGATCCTCAGGCTGACTCGGACCGGCCGGTAGGGAACATCAAGGGCGACGCCGCGGCCGTTGGAGATCGGCAGCCCCACGACCACGTGCTCGAAGCCGAGGCCGAGATCGAGACGGCTCGCCGGTGCCGGCAGCTGGAGTTCGCCATTCGCGATCGTGCGCTGGCCGATGGTGTTGCCGTCGGCGATGACGGTGAACGTCTCGCCATCGAGGCCCTGAAGTCCCGTCCACGAGGCCGTCGGCGTGGAGGCGCTCAGACGGCGCTGCGCATCGAGCATGGCCTCGTCGTCGAGCCGCTCGACGCCGAGGCCGCCGGGTCGTGCTACCAGCAGCACCAATGAGTCATTGTGCATCGCGAGCGCGCGGATGGCGCCGGCAGTCTCGATCAGGCTCCACGCGACGATGTTGCTGTTGCGGTCGATGGTGACCGCGCAAGCGCGACCGTCGGCGCGGACGATCCAGAAGATCCGCCGGGCCTGGTCGAACGCCATGTCGACCGGCGCGCGCATCAAATGTCGCGACAGGATGGCGATGTCCGCTGCCTGGTAGGCCTGCTCGGTCTCGGTGAACAGGAACTCCCGCAAATCGCGGCCTGCGGCACCGATGAACAGCGTGGCACCATCGACGTCGACGGGTGCTATCTGCCGATCGGCGAGCGAGCCCACGCGCGTCTGCAGCTCGACCCGTGCGGTGCGCGGCGTCAACGGAAAGCCGCCGATCGTCCACTCGCCGGCGGTGGTGAAGACCTGGAGCACACGGCCCGAGAACAGCTGCCGGATTTCGTGCCGTCGCTCGGCCACGATCCGAAACCCGATCGCTTCGTCGTCCTCGCCGGTGCCCATGTCGAAGTCGAAGGGGCGGCCGGATTTGGAGAACCAGATGAAGTCGGCGCGATCGCGGCAGCCGCCGAAGACCAGGCGATTTTGGTGCATGGCGGCGGCAGTCGGCCAGCCATAGGCAGGCGAGAACGCCTGTTCGTCCCAGTCGAAGGTCGCGAGCTCGTCGACCAGCGGCTCGAGCGTCACACCGAATGCGAGCTTGCCGTCCTGACCGGGGACGATGCTGGTCAGGCGCAGCTGCCGGCCCTTCACGCGAAGGATCGTCCCCGCCGTGTAGCGGTCGAAGAGCGGCTTGAAGCTGACGAGCTTGACGGTCGTTCCGGCGCTCGCGGGAGCCGTCGGGTCTTCGGACGGGTCGAAACGTTCGACCTGGATGCTGATATCGGCCGGCGCATATCTCGCGAACGGCAGGGCACGGCGCTCGTCATCGACCGCGGTGCTCAACTTGGCATAAGCCAGCGGGGCGCCACTCCAGGTCGTATCGTCGGCCCGGCGAAGCAGGCGCGGCTCATAGGACGGATGGCAGACGAGAACGGCTTCGTCGACCAGCGTCACGTCGAGCTGGGCGACGTCGTCGATCGACCATGGCAAACCGCCGAGCGTTTGTCGAAGCTCGCCATTCGTCACCACGTGCACCGCGAAGTCGCCGAACACGAGGAGGTCGTGGATGTCGCCGTGGTCGTAGGGAAAGAGCCTGGCACCACTCGGCACGGTGGTCAGGAACAGCGTGCCGGGCCGTCGGGTCACGCCGCCGGTGCGCTGCACCAGCACGTTCTCGAGCGTGGCCGCACCCTCGTCGTAGGCGCGCAGATCGATACGGCCATAGAGTGCGGGATCGATCTCGCCCGACGTGAAGCTCGTCTTCGTGGTGATGATTCTGCTCATCGCCCACGCGCCGCGATCAGGGTGAAATCTTCGACGGCGCGCGGGGTCGCCTGCTGACTGTCGATCAGTCGCGCCATCTTCAGCTCGGCAGCGGCAAGCTTGAAGAGCGCGTCGGCGCGGCTGGTGCCCTCGGTGAGCGGCAGGCAGAACTCGGCGGCGAGCCTGGCGATCAAGGCCTGGACGAAGAATGCCGGGAAGGCGACCGTCTCCGGACGCCGCTGATAGCTAAGCACGACGCGACTGCTGTTGCAGTAGAGGCGATCGCCGGCGACCCGATAGTCCAGGCCGCGGGCGCGATGGCCGCCGCCAGCGGAGAGGATGCGAAGCTGGTCGGCCGGCAGTGCGAAAACGGCGGCGTAGCCGGCCTGGGCTGGCTCGTCGACCGGCTGGAGGTCGCTCTCGGCCAGCGTGAAATGCCACGGATGGCTGGTGATAAGGCCGCGGAGTGTGACCTCGTACATGCGGCTCGCGACGTCCGCCTCGAGCGTGTCGTCGGCGAACGAGGCGATCCCGGAGGCCCCGATCTTGACGAGCGCCACCGAGCAGATCTCGGCATCGGAGAGGGTCATGGTGCGGCTCGCTTCTGGCTGGCACGGAGAGGGGGCGAGCGGCGTGGCCGGGCCGGCACACAAGCGCCGGACGCCGCAGCTCGCCGCCGGTCTGCCGATGCCCCGCCGCACCCTGGCGCGCGGGGCATCGGCCCGATCGGCTAGTCGGTGTTGATGGCGCCGAACTGCGTGACGTTGCTCACGTCGACGACACCGTTCTCGTTGGCGAGGACGACGACCACGCCATGGGTCGGCGAGCCGTCGGTTCCGGCGTTGACGAACATGAAGTCGCCGACACGCAGCATCTTGGTCGCCGCGTTGAAGTAGCCGGCGTTGTCCACTTCGGCGATCAGGTCCGGCGTGCGGTAGTGCCAGAGCGTGAAGCCGTTGGCGTAGGCGATGGCGCTCAGGCCGCTGGATGCATAGGCCATGGTCAGCTCTCCTTGCACGGCATGGCGACGACACCGTCCTTGTCGATCAGGACGGCGCCCTGCGACATCGAGTTGGAGATGAAGTGAGCCGCACGGTCGCCGTGCCAAGTGATGTCCGACTTGACGTCCTGGCCGATCGCGTGGCCGACAGCGCTCTTGTGGTACCAGAAACAGGTCCGGACCTCGCCGTCGAGCGGCAGGCCCGAATGCGGCATCCAGAGCGTGCCGAGCCAGACCTTGGCCTGCGTGCCGCGCCAGGGCAGCTGCTCGTCGCCGACGAACTCCGCATTGGCGAACTCGGCGACGTTCAGAAGGTCCGACCACTGCTTCCAGCCGATGACGGCATAGCGCTGGCCGTCGTCGGGGACATCGGCGCCACCCAGCATCTCGAACGCCTGCAGGACCTTGTCCTTGGTCAGGCCGCTGGTGTCCTGCCCCGCCACCTGGGAGGCGTTGCTCAAGGCGGCGAGGATCAGCTCGTCCGTCTTGCGGCCGAGCGCGTAGGCGCCAGCATTGGCGAGCACCTGGCGCTCGTCGAGATTGGTCTTCAGCTCGTCGAGCTGATCGACCCATTCGCCGGCATAGTAGTCGACGAGCGTGGCCTCGACCGCGCTGAACTCGACGTTCATGACGGGCACGATGCCGTGCCGCGCCTTGGTCGAGGCAGCGCCCTTGCCGACCGTCTGGAAGGTCGTCGAGCTGCCACGCACGCCGTTCTTCACGCGAACGGTCGACCGGAGCTTCGAGCCCTGCCGCTGGTAGGCCTCGTGGACCTCTCGTTCGAACTGCTTCGAGAAAGCTTGATCAATGTTGATGGACATCGCGCACCTTGGGTTGCTTGTCGCGACAAAGGGAGCCGCTGGTTGTCCTCGCGGGCCTTGAGCTCGGGCGGGTTGGTTGGCGATCGGGCGGGCCGACGCGCGGTTCTCCGGACCGATCGGGCGTCAGCGGGTCAGCCCGGGAAGAGATGCCGGTAGCCGGCGGTCACCCGCTGGACGATCTCGGGATCGCGGTCGCGCCAGTAGCGCGGGTCGCGGATCAACTCGCGGAGGCTGTCCTCGGTGAGCGCCAGCTGGCCGGAGCCGGCTTGGCCCACGATGTCGGGCTCGGCTTTCCGCATCATCTCGTAGAGGGCGAGAACGCCCTCGTAGCTGCCGGCGAGGGCGGCATGCAGCTCGCTGGGCAGGTTGGCCTCGGCGTAGGCCTTGATCTGCGCCGCCGTGGTCCGCCAGGCTTCCGGCCCGCCGAAATGCTGCTCCAGGCGATCGATCTGGCGCGACGCCTCGAGCTCGGCTGCGGCCTCCTCCATTACCGGCAGGAGGCGCTCGGCGGCGAGCTCGTAGACGAGCTGTGCCTGCCGCTGGGTGAATCCGGCCTCGTGGAGCATCACGTTCAGCGACGGATCGGAGGCCACGAGCGGATGGGGGGCCGCAATCTCGTAGCCGTCCGGCGTCTCGGGCCTCCCCAATACGGCGAGCAGCCGATTGGTGCCTTCGAGGTCGTTTTCGCCCTCCGGCCTGGGGATCGAGCGGCCCAGCCGCCGTTCCAGCTCGAGATAGGAGCGCAACAGCGTGTCCGTGCGGACCGTCCCGGCGGCGGCATCCCAGAACTTCTCGGGCACATCGTCCGGTCGTCGCGGCTGATCGGCGGCCGCGACAGTCGCTTCCGGCGTGCTGTGCGTGCCGTCGACCGCCGCAACCGTCTCACCGTCGGGCTCGAGCCGCACGATGTCGGCCGGGATGTCCAGCGGCTCGGCGCCGGGCTTTGCGGAAATCGGTTCGATCTGCATGATCATCCCCTGAGATGGGCGAGACGAAGGACGTAGGCGATCGCCGTGCGCTGGCCTTCGACATGCCGAAGCTCGGCGTCGGAAGCACTCGGTGGCACGCGGCGGTTGAGGAAATGACTCCGCAGGTGCTGGACCACGAGCGCGCCATGCCGGCCGGCAAAGCAGGCAGCCGCGGCATTCGCGAGCTCGTCGTCCGACGGCGGGCTCGGCGCCTCGGCGTCAAACCAGGCCCAGCCGATCCCCTGCTCGTCATCGGCCATGCCGGTTGGCATCATGCGGTTCCCTCCGGCGGGCGAGCGACCAGCTCGCGCGGCACACCCAATGTCTCGGCGAGCCAGATGGCGGTGGCGTTGAGATCGACGAGCTGAACGGCGTCGCCGCCGAGCTTGCCGACGGTCTCAAGCCAGAGAAGCGTGTTGCGGATCTCCTCGCGGGCCTGCACGCGCGCCAGCGGCGAACGGTAGTTGACGTCGACGATGGTGCCGTCGAGGGCGACCGGTGGCACCTCGCCGCGCCGTCTGAGGATGGCGAGGGCGCGCTGCATGAGCGGCGTGAGCAGCTCGGCCTGGAGCCGGCCGTAGATGGCGCCGAGCAGGCGGGTCATCTCTGTGCTCCGTTCGAGCACCTCGGTCGCGGTCATCCGCCGGTCGTTCACTTGGGCGAGACGGTCGGCCAGGAGCGTGTGGCGGATGCGGGAACGCAGGTCGCTGAGGACGAGTTCGGAGACATCGAAGCGACCGGGCGCCTGCAGCGGCGTAAGGCCTGCGGAACCGGCCGCCTTGGGGATGATGCTGCCGGGCACGAGGCGGATGTTCGCCGGGTTCAAGACTCCGTCGTCCTCGGCCAGCCAGATGCCGGTGGCCGCAATGGATGCATTCTTGAGCACCAGCTCGACCACCTTGTTGGCGGTCTTGATGTCCGGCAGAGCGGTCATGACTGGCGATCGGCCGTAGAGCTCGCCGGTTCCCTTCATCCAGCGAAAGGTAAGAAACGGCGACTGCTCGAAGACGCCTCGTGCGAGCAGCACCGGTGCCCGGATGGCGTCACCCTGAGCCGGGAGAATGGCTTGATAGTCGAAGTGCCGGCCTCGCGCCTGTACGATCTCCAGCAGCTCGACCTTGCGGTCGGGGGAGGCGTCGGTGCCGATGTCCATCAGCGCGAGCTCGGCGCAGTCCGTGAAGCGGCGACGCACTTCCGTCGTTGTCGCGGTCGTCAGGCGGAAATGGCGCTCGATCTGACCATTGACGTCGCCGTCGATGTAGATCTCGGCCGCGGGGATGGCGGTGAAGCGAAAGGCCGAGGCGCAGCCAACCGAGGCCTCCTCGAACAGCAGCGTCGCGGTGCCGGTGGTAACCAGGTCGAGAAAGCACTGGTGAATCTCGACGGCGAAGTTCGAGCGATCGAAGTGGCCCTGAACGCGAACCGCCGCCGCATCGAGGATCTCGCCGAGTTCGTCCTTGTCCGCCGGGTCGACGTCCTGGCCGGGCTTCAGGCCGAACCATCGCGACCAGGGTGGCGTCAGCTCGGCCAGCAGACTGGCGGCGAGCTGCTCCACGGCGTCAGGCGCGGTTCCGTCAAACAGGCGTTCGGCGTGATTGTTGCCGGCGAAGGCCGCCTGGGACAGTCCATGACCGCGCAGCGGCAGCGCATAGGCGAAGCATTCACGCCACAGCGGCTCCCAGGCCGAGCGGCGCTCACGCGCATCGGCAAAGCGCCGAAAGACCGCCGGCAGTGACGTGTCCGTCATGCACCGCTCCAATCGTTTTCAGATGTTGTTAGGATATTATTCTTATCTCGCGCGTCCGTCAAGCGCGAATCGCCTCGTCGCCTCGCTGAAGACAAGATCGCGGAATAGTTGGTAGGGCGTGAACAGCCACACGCCGCGCCGGCCCGCCAGGCGCTTGCAGATCTCGACGCACGTCATTGGCCGGAACCATGGCAGGCGCCGCGCGTCCCCGCGGCCATCGACAGCCACAATCGACGCTTCCACAGCGGCGAGGGCACATAGCAGGGCGCGCACCGGGACGGCAGGAGCGGCCTCGAGCAACAGTCGCGCGCCAAGGGGATCGCAGAGGACCCAGCCGCTGTCCGTACGCTGGTAGGCAAAGCAGTGGCGAAAGCCCCTTTTCAACCAGGAGAGGCAGCCATGGCGGACCTGCGCCTGGAAACCGACGATGATCATCATCCCCTCACGTCGCTGGTGAAATGAATATATACCTAGTGACGCGCCGCGCATAGTAAGACAGTCTCACTTTGATCCGGTAGCGCAACGGAACCGATGCCATGCTGACCCATGAACAGATCTGGCGAGGCGTCGATCGCCTCGCCCTGCGCAACGGCCTCTCGCCGTCCGGCTTGGCTAAGCGCGCGGGGCTTGATCCCACCACGTTCAACAAGAGCAAGCGGGTCACCACCGACGGCAAGCAACGCTGGCCCGGAACCGAGAGTCTGTCGAAAATCCTGGAGGCCACGCAGACGAGCATGGCCGACTTTGTGACCCTGATCGACGAAACGCCTGCGGCGCAGCAGCGTCCGCTGGAGCTCAAGCTGAAGTCGATCCGCCTCTCCCGCGTCACCGAGGGCAGCTTCGACAAAGCTGGTTTTCCGAGCGATGGCGACTGGGAGGATGTTGAGTTCCCGTCGATCGACGATCCGCGAGCTTACATCGTCGAGCTGGACAAGGATGTCGCGCAGGACTTCTGCCGCCCGGGATCCCTGCTGGTGGCCTCACCCTCGAGCAGCGTTCGACGCCACGATCGCGTGATGCTAAAGACGAAGAGCGGCGAGCTTCGCTTCGGCACGGTCAAGCGCAAGACCACACAGCAATGCACGATCGTGGAGAGCGGCAGCGACGACAAGGAGATCACGCTCGGCGTGAAGGAAATAGCCTGGATCGTGCGAATCGTCTGGGTGAGCCAATAGCTTTGCGCCGATGCGGCGGCCGTAGATCGATCGGTACCCGCTAGCCGCGGCGCATGTGGCCAGTGACGAAATTGTACTCGGCCTCGAGCACGTGCACGGCGCCATCGGAACGGAGCACGGACGCGTAAAGGCCGAACGTGTCCACTGGAAAGGTCGGCAGCCTCAGCAATGCGTGGCGTTGCAGGTATGCGGCCAACCGCGGCTCGGGTGGTGGCTGGCGAAACCGCGCCAGGGTGACGTGCGGCACGAACTTCCGGCTTTCCGGGGCGACGCCGGCGTTGACGACACATCTCTCGATCCGCCGCCGCAGGCGGTCGAGTGCGTGGTTTGCGGAGACGCCGACCCACAACTGCCGGAGTGGTCCGCGCGGCGGAAACTGCCCGATACCCCGCAGCTCCAGGTCGAACGGAGCGAGTGAGATGCCGGTCAATTGCTCGCCGATCTCATAGAATGTCCCGTGATCGACCTCACCGATGAAGCGCAATGTCAGATGCAGATCGTCGAGGTCCGTCCAGCGCGCATCGGTGAAGCCGTGCCCCAATTGGTCAAGGGCATCCGCAACCTCGGCGGGCATGGCGATGGCAACGAAGAGCCTGGGCACCTATCCTCCGAGAGTTCTGTCGTTTGCGGGCTGCGCATGTCGCGCCAGGCATGACAAGGCCGAGACGGCCGGTGGTGGACCGATCAGGCCCCGATGAAAAAAGCGCCAGCGTCGTGCCGATCCGCGTTCTCAGGCGATCGCCGAGCGTGCTAAGAGCGCTTGTCTTCATCTAACACTTCAACCGATGGGTGACGAATCTTGGCATCAGATGGGTTCATCCGCGAAGTCGACGAGGAACTCCAGCGCGACCGGATGGCAAAGCTCTGGAAGCGCTATGGGCCGTATGTCGTCGGCACAGTGATGGTGGTGGTTCTCGCCACCGCCGGCAAGGTCGGCTGGGACGCCTGGCAGGCGCGCCAGCTGGAGCAGCAGGGTGCGGCCTTCGCTGCGGCCGAGGCGGCTTTGGACCGCGGTGACTGGGCAACGGCCGCCGAGCAGTTCTCGAACCTCGCCACCGCCAGAGGTGGGGATGCCGCCGCCCTTGCGAAGCTGCGTGAAGCCGAGGCCCGCATCGCCGCCAACGATGCCGACGGGGGTCTCGCACTCTTGGACGACCTCGCCGCATCCGCCAGCATCGATCCGATCCTCCGCGACTATGCTGCGGTTGCCGCCGCCCAGCGGCGCCTCGGAGCTGCCGATCCAACGAGCCTCCGGACGGCCCTGGCGCCGCAGATGGTGGCAGGGGCTCCGTTCCGTCATTCGGCGCGCGAGCTTGCCGCATTGGCGGCCCTGCTCGCCGGCGACACGGCGGTGGCAGTCGCAGAGCTGCGGCAATTGGAGGCCGACCAGAGCACACCCGGCGACATGCGTCGGCGCGTTATGGAGATGCTGGCCGCCCTCGGTGTTGCGGGCAATCCAGACGACTGGATGGCGCCCAGCGCTGCGGACGCCTCATGAGGTTGGTGGATCAAATCGTGGCCGTCGGCGCGCGCGGGCTCCGTGGCTTGCTGATCGCTGCCCCGCCGCTCCTGCTCACAGCCTGCGGAACCGGGTGGTTCGGCGGCGTGGACGAGGATCCGTTGCCCGGCGAGCGCGTACCCATCATGCTTTTGAACGAGGGGGTAGCGGCCGATCCGCGGGTTGCTAACCTCAATGTCGTCCTGCCGGCGCCCCAACGGGTCGCCGATTGGCCGTTGCCGGGCGGCAATGCCACCAACGCGCTGCATCATCTTGACCTCGGCGACGACCTGGCACTCGCGTGGCGCGCCAACATCGGCGCCGGCAGTGGCGGTGCCAGCCAGCTCCTGGCACGGCCGATCGTCGCCGGCGACCGCGTCTTCACCGTCGACAGCCAGGGCCAGATATCGGCGTTGTCGACGGGCAATGGACAGCGGCTTTGGCGGGTCACGCCGGAAGGCATGCGCAGCAGCGACCGACTGCGCTCCGGAGGCATTGCCTACGCTGACGGCAGATTGCTCGCGACCACCGGGAGTGGTGACGTTCTGGCGTTGAGCGCCGAGGATGGCACCGAGATCTGGCGGCGACGGCTGTTCTCGCCGATCCGAACCGCACCCACGGCACTCGACGGTCGCCTCCTGGTGACCACCAGTGCCAATCAGACCTTTGCGCTGGATGCCGAAACAGGCGACGTCCTTTGGCAGCATGCCGGGTTCTTCGAGCAGGCTGCGATTCTCGGTGGCGCGGCCCCGGCCGCCAGCGAGCGCCTGGCTGTCGTTGCCTATTCTTCGGGCGAGGTGTTTGCTCTGGACATCGCCGACGGCCGCCCGATCTGGTCCGACACCGTTCTGCGCCCGCGTCGCACTCTTGCCATCGGCGCCATCAGTGACATCACTGGCAGCCCGGTGATCGACCAAGGCAGGGTCATCGTCGCCGGCAATGGCGGCGAGATGGCGGCCTTCGAGATTGCAACCGGCGCCCGCAGCTGGAATCTGGACCTGACCTCCCGTCACACGCCCTGGGTCGCGGGCGACTTCATCTACGTGCTGACCGACCGCAACGAGGTCGTGGCCGTCGTCCGCCAAGGCGGGCTCGTGCGCTGGGTCAGCCCGCTCGAGCGCTTGCGGAACCCGGACGATCCAGAATCGACCCGCGTCTTCTGGGCAGGCCCGGTGCTCGCCGGGGACCGTCTGATCCTCGCCGGCTCGACCGGCGAGGCGGTGAGCCTCTCGCCCTACACCGGCGAGATCCTCGGTCGCCTGCGCCTGCCCGGCCCGGTCTCCCTGCCGCCGGTCGTTGCCGACGGGACGCTCTATCTCCTCACCAACGGTGGCGAACTGCTCGCCTACCGCTAGCCGTGCTTCGGCACCGGAGCACCCATGACGAGCCGCGTCGCCATCATCGGCCGACCGAATGTCGGCAAATCGACCCTGTTCAACCGGCTTGCCGGCGGCAAGCGGGCGATCGTTCACGACACGCCGGGTGTCACCCGCGATCGCCTCGAGGCCGCAGCACGGCTCTTTGATCTCACGTTCACCGTCATCGACACGGCCGGCCTCGAGATCGGCATCAAGCGGCAGCTCTCTGAGCGCCTCGTGGCCCAGACCCTGGCCGGGCTCGAGAGCGCCGATGTCGGCATCTTTCTCGTCGACGCGCGAGCCGGCATCACGCCGCTCGACGAGGAGATCGCGGCCTTGCTGCGTCGCCAGGACAAACCGGTTATCCTGGTCGCCAACAAGTGCGAGGCACGAGCCGGCGAGGCCGAGGCACAGGCGGCCTGGGCGCTAGGTCTGGGCGAGCCGGTCGCCATCTCGGCCGAGCACGGCCTGGGCCTCGACGCCCTGACCGATGCACTGCGCCCGCATCTCGCCGCCGACGTCGGCCAGCGCGCCGAGACGCCGCCGCCGGCGCCGGCCGACGAGGACGGACCCCTGCACCTCGCCATCGTCGGAAGACCCAATGTCGGCAAGTCGTCGCTGATCAACCGCCTCATCAAGGAGCAGCGCCTGTTGACCGGCCCCGAACCCGGGCTGACCCGCGACGCCGTCGGTATCGAGTGGCAGTGGCGCGGGCGGGCCATCCGCCTGGTCGATACGGCCGGCCTGCGGCGCAAGGCCAGGATCGAGGCGGCGGTCGAGAAACTGTCGGCCTCGGCGACGCTGCGGGCGATCCGCGGCTGCCACGTCGCGGTCCTGCTGCTCGATGCGACGGAGCCGCTCGAGAAGCAGGAGCTGACGATCGCCAATCGTGTGCTCGAGGAAGGCCGCGCCCTGGTGATCGCGGTCAACAAGTGGGATCTGGTCGACAATCCGGAAGAGACGCTGGCCGAGATCCGCTTTCGCCTCAGACACCGGCTGGCGCAGTTGAAGAACCCGCCGCTCGTGACCTTCTCGGTGAAGACCGGCCGCGGGCTCGACAAGCTGCTGCCCACGGTGGTCGAGACGGTGGACCGGTGGTCGACCCGCATCTCGACCGGCAAGCTCAACCGCTGGCTCGCCGCGGCGGTCGAGAAGAATCCGCCGCCAATGGCGCAGAACCGGCGGATCAAGATCCGCTACGCCACCCAGGTCAGCACTAGGCCGCCGACCATCGCGCTCTTCGCCAACAAGCCTGAGGGCGATCTCCCGAGCGCCTACAAGCGCTACCTCGAGACCAGCTTCGTCGAGGCCTTCGGGCTGGGCGGCATCGCCGTTCGCCTCGTCGTGCGCCACGGCGACAACCCCTACCACGAGGCGCAAGCCTAGCGACGAGCCTCGGCCTGGCTGGCCGGATCATGTCGCAAATGGGGCGGAAGGGTCGCGTTCGACGCTTTGCAGCCCGGGCGTGTGCGGCTACCGCTCGGCGGGCAAGGCTGGAGGTGGCGATTTGCGTAACCGACGCGGCAGGGAGCGCAAGGATCGAAGCGGTGGGCCGGGCCAGTTGCCCTGGGCGCGGGTGCACAATCCGTTCCCGCCCCTCGAGCTGCTGCGGCAGGATCAGCTCGACGCCATCGATGCGGCCGCCTGCACGATCCTCGAGGAGATCGGGCTCGATTTCTTGTCGGGCGAGGCCATGCCCGTGCTCGCCGCCGGTGGTGCCGACGTCGAGAACGGCAGCCAGCGGGTCCGCTTCGGCCGCGACGTAATTCGTCATTGGGTCGGGCAGGCACCGGAGAGCTTTCCTTTGCGGGCCCGAGACCCCGCGCACGACGTCGGCTTCGGCGGCACCGAGATGGTCTTTTCGCTGATCGCCTCGGCACCGAACTGCTCGGACATCGAGAACGGCAGGCGTCCCGGGACCTTCGCGGATTTCTGCCGCTTCGTGAAGCTGGGCCAGGCGCTCAACGCCGTGCACGTATTCGGCGGCTATCCGGTCGAGCCCTGCGACCTGCCGGCCGCCACCCGGCACCTCGACTGCCAGCGCGCGTTCATCGAGCTCGGCACCAAGCCGATCCACGCCTACTCGCTGGGCCGGACCCGAATTCTCGATGCGCTCGAGCTGGTCAAGCTCGGCCATGGCCTCGATGACGAGGGCCTGGCCGCCGACGCTCGCATCATCTCGATCATCAACACGAGCTCGCCGCTGCGCCTCGACGGGCCGATGATCGAGGGGATGCTCGAGCTTGGCCGGACGAGGCAGTGCGTCGTTGTCACGCCGTTCACGCTCGCCGGTGCAATGGCACCGGCAACCGTTGCTGGGGCGATCGCCCAGCAGCATGCCGAGGCCCTGGCCGGGATCGCGTTCTACCAGATGATCCGCCCAGGGGCACCGTGCGTCTACGGCGGTTTCACCTCCAATGTCGACATGCGATCCGGTGCCCCGGCTTTCGGCACGCCCGAGTATTTCCGCGCGACCGTGATCAGCGGACAGCTCGCACGCCGCTGGCGGCTGCCCTACCGCAGCTCCAACGTCAATGCCGCCAATACCGTGGATGCGCAGTCCGCCTACGAGTCGATGTTCAGCCTTTGGGCCTGCGTCGCCGGCGGGGTCAACTTCGTCAAGCACGCGGCGGGCTGGCTCGAGGGCGGGCTGGTCTGCAGCCTCGAGAAGATCGTGCTAGATGCCGAGCTCATCCAGATGGTCCGCGAATGCATGAAGCCCGTCATGATCAATGACGAGACACTTGGCCTCGACGCCATTCGCGAGGTGGGGCCCGGCGGGCATTTCTTTGGCGCGGCGCATACCCTGGCCCGTTTCGAGAATGCCTTCTACGCACCCATGATCTCCGACTGGCGCAACTTCCAGAGCTGGCAGGAGGCGGGCGCGCCGACGGCGATGCAGCACGCCCACCTTCGTGCCGGGTTCCTTTTGGAGTCCTACGAGGAGCCTTCTCTGGATGCCGGCCGCAAGGCCGCGATCGACGACTTCGTGGAGCGACGCAAGCGCGAGGGTGGGGCCGTCTCGGCCTGACGGACAGGCTGGCCACAATTCCATATCGGGGCGACTTCGATGAAAGACTTGCCGAACGGCGTATCCTACCTCGTGATCGGTGCGGGCATCCATGGGCTGTCGACCGCCTGGCATCTCGCCATGGCGCTCGAGAAACGTGGCACCGGCAAGGGGGCCAACGTGCTCGTCATCGACAAGACCGGACCGGGTGCCGGCGCCACCGGGGTCGCCTGCGGCTGTGTCCGCAATCTCTACATGACCGGCCCGCTCCACAGCATCCTCCGCCATTCCGTCGATATCTGGCAATCCGATCCGGTCAACTTCGGCTTTCAGCAGGTCGGCTACGTCTCGGTGGGCGAGACCAACCAGGCCGCCGACTATGAGACGATGCACAAGAGCCAAAACGCAGCCGGCTACCCGTCGGATCTCTATGTCGGCAGGGAGGCCAAGCGATTCCTCAAATCCGTCTGGCCGGATTTCAACACCGAAAAGGCCGATTGCGTGCTGCACGAGCGACCGTCGGGCTATGCCGGCACCCACACGGCGATCGCCGGCCTAGTCGGGAAGTGCCGCCAGTGGGGCGTCGATCTGCGCGCCGGCGTCGAGGTCCAAGGCTACGACATGACAGGCGGTCGCATCACCGGCGTGCTGACCGATGCCGGCGTCATCAAGGCCGATGTCGTCGTCATCTGCGCTGGCGCCTGGGTGCAACGACACTGGCGCTGGCTGGGCAAGTCACCCACGCTCGACCTCCACCATCCGGATGGCGGTGTCGCGAAGGGCCAGGACATGTGGACCTTCTGGCGGCTGCTCGAGGGCGAGGTCTATCTCAACGGGACCAGCTACCGGACGGCCGATGACCGTGATCCACCGGTGCTTCACGTCGAGCTGATGAACACGGCCGTGGTCACGGACGACGGCCGCATGTTCCCGGACCGCCATTTCTACACTTATGTGCGCTATGCCGCCGAGCGCATCGGCGCGCCCGGGGTGCAGGGCGGCACCATCCCGATCAGGCTGGGGCCGGAGGCCGTGCTCGACCCCTACGGTCATGCGAACCCGCACTATCAGGCCGATCCCTGGTTCGCCGACTACTACTGCGCCACGCTCGGCTACCTGATGGACCGATTCAAGGGCTGCCGAAGGCACTTCAAGGCGCGGCCGAACGGCGGCATCGGCGCGTTCACGCCCGACAACGTGCCGATCTTCGACTGGGTCGCCGACAACGCCTACCTGATCGCCGACAGCAATCACGGCTTCAAGATGATCGGCGTCGGCAAGCTCGTGGCCGATCAGCTGGTGCACGGTAACACGCCGGCCGAGCTACACCCCTTCGCCGTTTCCCGCTATGCGCAAGGTCGGACGTTCGGCGACCGGAACTCCAACTGCCCGTGGGTGTGATCGACAACCGACCCATGGCTCACGGCGCGTCGAACGATTGCGGCCTGTGCCGATGTCAACGCGAGGGTGCGAAGCCGCCGTTCTCGACCACCTTGCGGAGGCTGCCAGGATCCAGTTCAGCTTCCAACTCGGCCACGACGCGTTCGACCTCGGCCTTGAGGTCGTCGCTGCACCGAACCGGCTCAGACTTGCGCCACTGGTCCAGATAGGCGTCGGTCCCGGTGAGCCCGGCGCGCATGGCGGCACGGTCGATCGCCTGCTCGAACCGTGCTGCGAGCTGGCTCTTGGCCGTCTTGCGCCCGGCCCTTGCGACCACCTGGGCCGGTATGTCCCGCCAATAGAGGATCGTGAGGTCGGCCATCGAGGGCTCCGTCGGCAGCCTTGCGGATGAACGTTTCGAGTTCGCCCATGCCCGTCCCGACCCGCTCGAACTCCAAGCCGAGCCGCTCCGCAGCAGTCCGGGCCTTGCCGGTCAAGACGTGGTCGTCGGATTGGGCCAAGTAGACGACGCGCGTGTAGTTCTTGAAGTAAAGGTCGCGAAGCTCAGGGTGCCGATCGAGGCCCAGCCCGGCGACAATCAGCGTCTCGAACTGGCGGACGAGGAAATCGGTGAGGTATAGGCTGCCGGGTTCTGCCTCGGCCAATGCCCGAAAGTGGTCCTGGCCAGCAAACGTGGCATAACAGTGCGGCCCGGCGAGGCGCTCCACCTTCTCCTCGCGGAGAACCTCGTCGAGGGCGCCCCCGGTCCCACAATCTGCGTAGGCGACGAAGATCCTGGCATGCGACGCGCGCGCCTCGCGGATGGCGTCGCGCACGGCACTGGCAATCTGCTCGGGACGATTGTGCAGGGTCGCGGGCAGGCAGCGCAGGTCGAGATGCACGAGCCCGTTCGCCTTGACGAGGCCGACGATCTCGCGGGCGAGCGCGCCGCAGGCAATGATCAAGGTCCGCGCTTCAATCATCGGCCATCCTGGATCTGCCCTCGATCAGCAACCCCAACCGCGACTACGTTGCCGCCTGCTCAGGCCGGCGCTGGAACGCGCTGCTGGTTGTGCTTGCGGGCCATGAACGCCTGGGCGGTCTCGACCGCGACCGACGCATCCCGACAATAGGCGTCCGCCCCGACCGCCGCAGCGAACTGCTCGTTCAGCGGCGCTCCACCGACCAGCACGACGTAGTCGTCGCGGATGCCCCGCTCCACCATGGTGTCGATCACCACCTTCATGTACGGCATCGTGGTGGTCAGCAGCGCCGACATG
The DNA here is from genome assembly GCA_964460465.1 of uncultured Geminicoccaceae bacterium. Lineage (GTDB taxonomy): Bacteria > Pseudomonadota > Alphaproteobacteria > Geminicoccales > Geminicoccaceae > SLRI01. The sequence continues at coordinate 20,760 of CAYWSB010000026.1, forward strand.
CCGAACAGGTCCGGCTTGTGCTCGTCCAGCGCCTGCAGGTACTTGTCGACGTCACAGTTGATGCCGAGATCGATGACCTCGAAGCCGGCTCCTTCCATCATCATCGACACCAGATTCTTGCCGATATCGTGGATGTCGCCCTTCACGGTGCCGATCACCATCTTGCCGACGGTGGGTGCATCGGTCTCGGCGAGCAAGGGGCGGAGCAGAGCCATGCCGGCCTTCATCGAGTTGGCGGCGAGCAGGACCTCCGGCACGAACAGGATGCCATCGCGGAAGTCGACACCGACGATCGCCATGCCACCGACAAGAGCCTCGGTGAGAACCTTGTAGGGCTCCCAGCCACGCTCCAGCAGGATCTCGACACCCTCGACGACCTCATCCTTGAGGCCGTCATAGAGGTCGTCCTGGATCTGCTTGACCAGCTCCTCGTCGTCCAACTGGCGCAGGTCGAGATCCGCTTCGTCGCTCATCGCCATCACCCGCGTTGATCGGCTGGAAACGGCCGCTTGCCGCCCCGCCGTTGGAAGTAGGCTAGGCGAGCAGCGGGCACTTGTTCGCCGACGACGCACCCACCCCATTTTGCGACAGTGCGTCGGCTGGCCGAGCAAGGCCGCCGCTAGGGCTTTCTTAAGGGCCGTCGTCGTAGGTTCAACGAGCGAGTGCACGACAGCCTCGTCAATGACTGAGGAAGCGCGCTTGTCCGACAGGAGAAGCCCCTCCCGCCAGCCGCAGCCCGAGAAGGCGCGGCTGGCGGGTGTCGATCAGCCCGGCGGAGCCGACCCAGCCGCACCTCGTCCCATCGAGCGGGACGGCGCTGTGGCAGTTGGGGCCATCTCCCCGGTATTGCTGGTACTGGCAGCTACCCTGGTACTGCTCGTGTCTCTGAAGCTCGCCGGCATACATCTCGCCGCTGCCCACCGCCTCGGTGCCCATTTGGGCGCGTCGCCGCTCGCTGCGTTGAGTGCGACCCAGCTCGGCAAGCTCATGGCACTGGCCGGGATCGCCCTGTCGTGCTCGGGCGCCATCGTCCTGGCACTACACTGGCCGCATAGTTGCCGGGATAGGCGGCTGGCGATCGGCTGTCTGTGGTTGCTGGGTCCCGGCGCGGTTCTTGCCGTCATGCTCGACCTGGGACCTGCGCTCTGGCCCGTCGAGGATGCGGCGTACCCGCTGCAGATCGCCGAAGCAATCGTCCAGTGGCTGGTTCTGGGCGGGTGCATGACCCTGATAGGCCGGCGACTTTTCGGCCGACCACCCGCGACGTCGCATCGACGCCGCTGTGCCCGGCGCCGCTCAGGAGCCCCGGCGGCCTGAAGATGGCATCCCTCGTCTCGATCCAACGCATCAACCGCGCGCAGGTGATGCAGGTCGGAATCGCCGGATCGATCGCCAGCCGGCGAGTGTCGATCGCTTGATCGCAGCGCGCGTTGGAAGCAATCGCCAGCGCCGACGCTCTCGATTGCCGCCTCTGGTCGCTAAATCTGGATCTGACGTTGCGGTTCTGCGGCGTGCGCCATCGCCTCTTGCTGGACCGCGTTCATGCGCGACAGGCGGCCGACCGTGGACTGATCCAGCTCCAAGGGTCTGCGATCGTCCACGGGCGCGAGCGAAGCGGCACGGCAAGCCTGCAGCATGGCTTCAGGCGTCGCGCGCACCGCATCGCGATCCAGGGGAACGTCGCTCGTCGGCAGCAGCCCGGCCGGTCGTCGATTCTCCGGCCATCGCTCCCCCAGAACAGGCAGCGCCAATTTCCGCACCAGGGGCGGTGCAGGTCGGCCTTCGTCTTGCAACAGGCGCCGTCATACCGCGGTGAAGCCACCGTCGATCAGGATCTGCTGACCGTTGATCAGATCGGAAGCCGGGCTGGCCAGAAAGAGGACAAGGTCGGCGACCTCGATCGGCCGGCCGAAACGACCGGCCGGGATCTTGGCCTTCATGGGGTCGCCCTTGGCGGGTTCGCCCCAGACCTGCTCGCCCATCGGCGTCAGGATGACCGTCGGGCAGACGGCATTGATCTGGATATTGTGCTTGGCCCACTCGCTCGTCATCACCTTGGTGAGCATGTTGAGACCGCCCTTGGACGCACAATAGGCGCCGTGATCGTCCAAACCGACGACCCCTGCCTGGCTGCTGATGTTGATGATCTTGCCGGCCTTCTGGGCGATCATTCCGGGGGCGACCGCACGGGCGACGATGAACGGTGCCCGAAGGTTGACAGCCATGGTCAGGTCCCAATCGGCGATCTTGACCTCGAGGAGCGGCTCGACCAAGGCGATGCCAGCATTGTTGACCAGGATGTCGATCGTGTCGAACGCCTCAAGGGCGGCGGCCGCAGCCGCTTCGGCCCCGTCGACCGTGGCGAGGTCGGCCTTGATCGCCACCGCGCGCCGGTCGGCCGCCTCGATCGCCCTGGTGACCTCCTCCAGCCCTTCGGGATCGCGACCCACCGCGGCGATGTCGGCGCCGGCATCAGCGAGCACCCGGCAGATCTCGAGTCCGATCCCCTTGGTGGCGCCGGTGACCAGGGCCCTCTTGCCCGTCAGGCTGAAACGATTGGTAAAGTCGCTCATCGCCGTCTCCCCGTCTGCGGTCGGTGCGCCCGTTGGTCCGCTGCCGCGCCCGTTCTCGATGGCCAACCGCTTAACCGATCAACGCCTGGCAGGCCAGCCCGCCGGCCGGTTCAGCGCTTCGCCCATTTTCTCCGCAGCCCTTTAGGTCGTTGTTAACCGTGACGCCCTAGTCTGGTCCTTGCTCGAAATACCGAGGATGACCCGTCATGGCGGTCGGTCTGCCCCCGCTTTTTCACCTCTTGTCGGCGCGCGCCAGCTTCCTTCAGGCCCGGCACGCGGTTCTGGCGCAGAACGTCGCCAATGCCGACACACCGCGCTACCAGCCGAAGGATCTGGTCGAACCGGACTTCACGAAGCTGCTAGGACGGCAGGGTCGCGCCGTCGCGCCGGTGGCCCCGCAGCGGACCAGCAGCGGGCACCTCGGCGGCGTGCCGAGCGCCGTGGCGACGGCAGGTCGTCAGCAGGTCGAAGGCTACGAGACGACCCCGTCAGGCAATGGCGTCCTGATCGAGGAGCAGTTGCGGCACCTGGGCGGTGCGGCGCGCGGCTACCAGCTCGCCACCGGTCTCTACGCGAAATACGTCGGCTTGATGCGAACGGCCATCGGCACCGGTGCCTGACACCTGGCCGATACCGCGATGGAGGGGATAGGATGAACCTCGAGACCTCGTTGAAGATAGCCGCCGCGGGCATGCAGGCGCAATCGGCACGGCTCCGCGTGACGGCCGAAAATCTCGCCAACGCGCAATCGACGGCGCAGGTGCCGGACGACGATCCCTATCGCCGCAAGACCATCAGCTTCGCCAACGTGCTCGACCGCGCGACAGGCGCTTCGCTCGTGCAGGTCCGCCGCTACGGCGTGGACCCGGGACCCTTCGAGGAACGCTTCGAGCCGTCCCATCCGGCAGCCAACGCCGCGGGCTATGTCCGCTATCCCAACGTCAACCCGCTGATCGAGCTCATGGACATGCGCGAGGCGCAACGCTCGTTCGAGGCCAACCTCACGACCCTGCAGCAGGCTCGCGGCATGCTGCAGCGCACCCTCGATCTGCTTCGTTGAGGTACCAGCCGATGAGACGGCATGTGCTGGCCGGGATCACTAGCCGAGGATGTCGGTAATGAGCATCGCTGGGACAGGTCAGGCGCTCGCCGCCTATCGCGCTGCCGCGGGCGAGATTGCCGGCGGTGCCGCCACGAGGGCGGTGGGTGGCGGCTTCGACAGCCTGCTCAAGGCAGAGCTGCAGCATGCCGTCGGCACATTGCAGCGCAGCGAGCAGGCGAGCATCGCCGGGGTCTCGGGGCAAGCCAGCATCCAGGAGGTGGTCGAGGCGGTCACCGCCGCGGAGCTCACGCTCCAGAAAGTCACGGCCGTGCGCGACCGGGTGATTACCGCCTACCAGGAAATCATGCGGATGCCGATCTGATCGGCATCGCGATTGGAGCCAGGCGCATGCTGACCGAGGTTGCGGTGCAGGAGGTGAGCCGGCAGGCCGTCTGGGTGATGCTCAAGGTGGGTGCGCCGGTGATGTTCGTGGCCCTCCTCGTCGGCCTTGTCGTTTCACTGCTACAGGCGCTCACCCAGATCCAGGAGATGACCCTCACTTTCGTGCCGAAGGTCGTGGCGATCGTCGTGACGCTGATCGTCGCCACTCCGTTCATGCTCGCGACATTGAGCGAGTTCACCCACGACGTCTTCGCCCGGATAGCCGCGGTCGATGTCGGCTGAGCTCACCCACCGGTCCCGGCACGACGACACCACGCCGGGGACGAGGGCGCGATGATCGGGACGGACGGCTTCCTGACGCGCGAGATCCTGGTGGTCGCGCTGGTCTTCTGCCGGGTCGGTGCCGCCCTGATGGTCCTGCCGGTCTTCGGTGAGCCCTACGTCCTCTCGCGCGCACGTCTCGGCGTGGCGCTCGCGATCGCCGTGCTCGTCGGGCTGCCGATGAGCGGTCGAGTGGCCTTGCAGCCCAGCGGCGCTCTCGATGTCGCCCTGCTGGTGTCGGTCGAGGTGACGTGCGGCCTCTTGCTCGGCGCCATCATGCGACTCGTCATGCTCGCCATCCACTTCGCCGGCAGCCTCATCGCGATGCAGTCGGGCCTCGCCGCGGCCGCCTTCTTCGATCCGCAGGAAGCGACCCAGGGCACGCTGACCGGCAATTTCCTCGCCACGCTGGCGCTCGTGATCATCGTCGTTGCCGACGCCCATCTGCTGATCCTGGAAGCGCTGACCGCGAGCTTCGTCGTGCTGGAGGTCAGTCACGGTCTGCAAATCGCCGAGTTGCTCGAGATCCTGGTCCGGCTCGGAGGCCGTGCCCTGGAGACCGGGCTGAGAATGGCTGCGCCGATCGTGATCTTAAGTCTGCTGTTCTACCTGCTGCTGGGTGTCCTCAATCGACTGATGCCCTCCTTCCAGGTTCTCTTCGTGGCGATGCCACTGCAGATCGCCCTGGCCCTGGGCATTGTGATGCTGTCGATCGGCGCCATCGTCGAGCTCGCTGCAGGCCTGTTGTCCAGCACCATGGGCTGGCTCGATCCCGCTTGACGACGACCGATGGCAGAGGATCAGGACCAGTCACAAAAGACCGAGGAGCCGACGCCCAAGAAGCTCGAGGAGGCGCGGCGCAAGGGTCAGGTCGCAAGCTCCAGGGAAGTCGGCAATCTCCTGTTGATCGGCTCGGCCACGCTGACGATCGGCCTCGCCTCGCCAGGCATCATGCGCGACCTCGCAGCCGGCATGACCCACTATCTGCGCCATGCCGGCGATCCCAGCCTCGGCGGCACGGCGCTTGGTGCAGCGCTGCTCAGGGCGACGGCGCTCATCGGCTTCGCGCTCCTTGTGCCGCTGGTCCTGGCCACGGTCGCTGCCATTGCCGCACCAGCCCTGCAAAACGCGATCCTGTGGAGCACGGAGAACCTGCAGCCGAAGCTGCAACGGATCTCGCCGCTCGCCGGCTTCAAGCGGCTGTTCTCGCTGAAATCCGTCGTCGAGTTCCTCAAGGGCATCGTCAAGGTTGCCCTGATGGCCATGATCGGCGTCGCGGTGATCTGGCCGGATCATCAGCGACTCGTGGCGTCGGGCCATCTCGAGGTCGGACCGTCCTTGGTGTATCTCGGGGAGATGGCGCTCTGGCTGATCGCGGCGATCACCGCCTGTCTCACTTGCGTCGCTGGCCTCGACTACGCCTATCAGCGCTACGATTTCATGCAGCAGATGCGCATGTCCAGGCGCGATGTGCAGGACGAGCACAAGCAGAGCGACGGCGACCCACTCATCAAGCAGCGCCTGCGCTCGCTGCGCATGGAGAAGGCCAGACGCCGCATGATGGCGGAGGTGCCGACGAGCACGGTCGTGATCACCAACCCGACTCACTTCGCCGTTGCCCTGCGCTACGAAAGTGGCCTCACACCGGCGCCAAAGGTGGTCGCCAAAGGCATGGACGCGGTGGCGCTGCGGATCCGCGAGGTTGCCGCCGCGAACGACGTGCCGATCGTCGAAAGCCCGGCCTTGGCGCGCGCGCTGCACAAGAGCGTCGATCTCGGCGCGCTCATTCCACCCGAACACTACCAGGCCGTGGCCGAGATCATCGGCTATGTCCTACGCCTGCGTCGGGGCGCCACCGGCATACCGGAAAACACTGGCTAACGTGTGCTAACCACTTGGCGAAACCGGATATTCATGCGCAGGGAGCATTCTTCAGCATGCTTTGGCGCCACCGATAAGGCGCTCGAACATGCCGGAGAGAACGCCATGCGCCACCTGCTGCTCGCCGTCGCGTTGAGCCTGCTGCCACTGAGCGCAGCGCGCGCAACAGTGCCGATAGCGTTGTTCAACACCGCCGAGATCCGTGCCGAATCGCATGACGGCTTGCGGCAGTGGCAGGCGGTGCTCGAGCGCATTCGCAAGGAGGCGCCGATCTACGCCGCCTGCGCCAGGGACCACAGCGCCTGCCCGAACCGAGCCACCAAGGAGTGGCAGGCTACGTTGCACCAGCTGCGGGGCTTGCCACTCGAGGAGCAGGTGATCCGGATCAACCGCTGGATCAACAAGTTCCAGTATCGCTCTGACCTCGCCGCCTACGGCAAATCCGACTACTGGGCGTCGCCCTTGCAGTTCCTTGCGAATTCCGGCGACTGCGAGGACTATGCGATCATCAAGTATGTCTCGCTGCGCCTGCTCGGCGTGCCGGAGGAACGCCTGCGGGTTGCGGTGGTGCACGACCAGCTGCGCAACCTCGCCCACGCCGTTCTGATCGTCTACAAGAACGATACTGCGGTGGTGCTCGACAACCTGACCAACGCGGTGCTGCTGCATGACCGTGTCGCCAACTACACACCCTACTACACGATCAATGCGACGGGCCGCTGGGCGCATGTGCCGAGCAGCCGCATAGACATGTCGACACTGGTGGGCGGTGCTGCGAATCGCCGATGAGCGGTCGTGGCTGCACGCGCCGATGCGGTGCTCCCTGCAGCGATGGTCGGCGCGGCGCCGACCGGCCTCGCCGATGGCCGCTTCGTCGCCGCCGGACGAGGGCGGGGCGCACGCCCGGCGAGCCCGGTGCCTTCATCGTCCCTCGGCCGGTGCGCGGTCGCTCGGCGCCGTGCCGATCGGGGTTTCCTGGCTCGGCAACAGGCGGCGTCGACGCGGTCCGTCACCGCGGCGGATACGGACAGCATGCAGCCGCCTCGATGCGGCCGTGGTGTCGTCGCGGCTCGCCGGGGGCCGCCTGATACCTGCCGCCGGGCGTCCTCCGCAGCGCGCATTCGGACGCCATGCACTTGCACGTTGCGACATTGACTGGATCAAGGCGTGCTCCCTGCCGGCGACCGGTGCTCGAGCGGCCGAGGTGCATCGGAAGGCCGACTGTCGAGCAACGGGATCCCGACGCCTCGCCACGGCTGGGCATGGGCCTGTCGGGCAGGGTCACGTGCCACCTGCCGCCGATGATCGCCCATCCCGCCTTGCGTGGATGACCAGCAGGGCTCGAGGCAGCGCGATCCGGTCGTCGCCAGCCGGGCCCCGTGAGTTCGCTCCTCGACGAATGGAGCGCTTTGTCTCTGCGCGACGTCGTCGGTGACTGTTGCCGACCCCTGATCGTGCAGTCGACCGCTCGCCGCTGTCCCTGCCAGTTCGTGCGTCGGCGACCTGCGAGCCGGTTCAGCGACGGGCTGTCGGCCGAGGGAAGAGCACGACGGGTTGCTGTCGAGACTTCTCGGGTGATGCAAGAACGCCTATCTCGCCAGGGCAGGCTGCAAACCAGGGAAAGAACCATGACGACGATCAAGGAGCTGCTCGCGCCGCATCCGGCGACGGCCCCGGCCGTCGGAGCGCCCGGCCGCTCCTGGCTCGATTTCGCGGGCCTGAGGTCTCTCGTCGAGGAGACGGGCAGGGATCTGGGCGCGGCCGGCATCGGCCGAGGCGACAGGGTGGCGATCGTCCTGCCGAACGGCCCCGAAATGGCTGCCGCCTTCATCGCTGTCGCCGCCAGCGCGACCACCGCTCCTCTGAACCCTGCCTATCGCGACGAGGAATTCGACTTCTATCTATCGGACCTCGGTGCCAGGGCGCTGATCGTGGCTGAAGGAGACGAGGGCCCGGCCGTGGCGGTGGCCCGGCGGCACGGCTGCCGGATTCTGCGCTGCGTCGCCGACCCGGCTGGACCGGCAGGGCGCTTTCGGCTGGCCGCCGAAGGCGACGTCGCGACGCCGGCTGCGGCCGGGGCGGCCGGGGCGGCCGAGGCGGACGACGTGGCCCTGGTGCTTCACACCTCGGGCACCACCTCGCGGCCGAAGATCGTGCCGCTGCTGCAGCGCAATCTGGTGGCCTCGGCGCGGCATATCGGCGCCACGCTGCGCCTGGGGCCGAATGACCGCTGCCTCAACATCATGCCGCTCTTCCACATTCACGGCCTGATCGCGGCGGTGCTCTCCTCGCTCGCCGCCGGCGCCTCGGTGAGCTGCACGCCGGGCTTCAACGCGCTCCGCTTCTTCGCTTGGCTGGAGGAGGTGAAGCCCACCTGGTATACGGCGGTGCCCACCATGCACCAGGCGATCCTGGCCCGGGCCGATCGCAACGAGGCGGTGATCGAGCAGACAAAGCTCCGGCTGATCCGCTCGTCCTCGGCCTCGCTGCCGCCGCAGGTGATGCAGGCGCTCGAGGAGACGTTCGGCGCCCCGGTGATCGAGAGCTACGGGATGACCGAGGCGACCCACCAGATGACCTCAAACCCACTGCCGCCGGCGCCGCGCAAGGCCGGCTCGGTCGGCATCGCCGCCGGGCCCTTGGTCCGCATCGCCGACGTCGAGGGCCACTTCGTCGCCTGCGGCGGGACCGGCGAGGTGGTGATCAGCGGGCCCAACGTCACGCCGGGCTACGAGGCCAACGAGGCGGCCAATGCCGCCAACTTCTTCGCCGCCGAGGGCCACCGCTGGTTCCGCACCGGCGACCAGGGGGTCATGGATGAGGCCGGCTATTTGCGGATCACCGGCCGGCTCAAGGAGATCATCAACCGGGGTGGCGAGAAGGTGAGCCCGCTGGAGGTCGACGAGGTTTTGATGGACCACCCGGCTATCGCACAGTGCGTGACCTTCGCCATGCCGCACGAGAAGCTCGGCGAGGAGGTGGCGGCGGCGGTGGTGCTGAAGGAGGGGCAGAGCGCCGACGAGCGGTCGATCCGCGACTTCGCCGCCGGCCGGCTGGCCGACTTCAAGGTGCCGCGCAAGGTTCTGATCCTGGACGAGATCCCGAAGGGGGCGACGGGCAAGCTGCAGCGCATCGGCTTGGCCCAGAAGCTGGGGCTCGGCGCATGAGGGTCTGCATCTACGGTGCCGGGGCGATCGGCGGGCTGATGGCGGCGCGACTCGCCAAGGCTGGAGCGGCCGAGGTGAGCCTGGTGGCCCGCGGGCCGCATCTGGCGGCGATGCAGGAAAAGGGCCTGACGCTCGTCGACGGCGACGAGCGGTTCACGGTGCCGGTGCGGGCGGCGGAGGACCCGGCCGCACTCGGCGTCCAGGACTACGTCGTGATCACGCTGAAGGCGCACCAGGTGCCGGGAGTGGTGCCGCGGCTGCAGCCGCTGCTCGGCCCAGGGACCGCCGTCGTCATGGGCGTTAACGGCGTGCCCTGGTGGTACTTCCACGGCCTCGAGGGGCCGTGGCGCGACCAGCGCCTGCCGAGCGTCGATCCGGGTGACGCGCAGTGGAACGGGATCGGGCCGGAGCGGGTGATCGGCTGCGTCGTCTACCCGGCGGCCGAAGTGGTGGAGCCGGGCGTGGTCAAACTCGTGGAGGGCGAACGCTTCTCGCTGGGCGAGCCTTCGGGCGAGCGAACCGAGCGGGTCGAGGCGCTCTCGAAGGCCCTGATCGCGGCCGGGCTCAAGGCGCCGATAAGGCCCAAGATCCGCGACGAGCTCTGGGTCAAGCTCTGGGGCAATCTCTCCTTCAACCCGATCAGTGCGCTCACCACGGCGACCCTCGACGTGATCTGCACGGACGAAGGCACGCGGGCTGTTGCCCGGGCAATGATGGTCGAGGCACAGGCGATCGGCGAGCGGCTTGGCGTGCGCTTTCCCGTGTCGGTCGACAAGCGGATCGAGGGCGGGGCGGCCGTGGGGGCGCACAAAACCTCGATGCTCCAGGACCTGGAGCGCGACCGGCCGATGGAGATCGACGCCCTGATCGGGGCCGTAGCCGAGATGGGCCGGCTCGTCGACGTGCCCACCCCCACGATCGACGCTGTGCTGGCGCTGGTCCGGCTGAGGGCACGCGTGGCCGGCTGCTACTGAGACGGGCGGAGCCGCGCCGGGCGACGGTGCCGCGCGAATGGCCCTGGGCTAGGGCGAGCCCGGCCGGTAAGGTCCGGCGCGGTTCGGATCAGGGGGATGGTGGGAGCGTGCGCGCAGGACGAGCAGCCGAGGCGGCGCGCCCGATCTCGCATTGGCTCATGCTCCTCGTGATAACGCTGCTCTGGGGCAGCTCGCCGGCGATGAACAAGATCGCGGTCGCCGCCCTCGAGCCGATCGACGTTGTGGCGCTGCGGCTGACGCTCGGGGCCGTCCTGCTCTGGCTGGTGGTCTTGGCCCAGCGCCGGCCGGTGCAGCTCGGCCCGCGCCATCTCCTTTTCTTCGCGGCATCGGGCTTCTTCGGCAGTGCGCTGCCCTTCTTCGGAATCACCTGGGGCCAGACGCAGGTGCCGGCCAGCCTTACCACGGTCTTCTTCGCGGTGATGCCGCTCGCCACCATCCTGCTCGCCCATTTTCTCGTCGAGGGCGAGCGGCTGACCGCCTGGAAGGCGGTCGGGTTCGTCATGGGGTTCGTGGGCATCCTGGTGCTCGTGGGCCCGGAGATCCTGCGCGAGTTCACGGGCATGCCCACGCTTCTGATCTACGAGCTGGCGATCCTCGGCGGCGCGCTCTGCTACGCGATCAACGTCATCGTCAGCCGCAATCGCCCGGCTGGCGATGTGGTCGCCTTCGCTGCCTGCTCGCTCACCGCGGCGGCGCTGATGACCCTGCCGGCGGCGATGGCAACGGGGCTACCGTCGCCCGGCGAGCTGGCGTCGGCATCGGGCGTCGCGATCCTCGGCCTCGCTCTTCTGGGTACGGCCCTGCCGACGGTCATGATGCTCCGCCTGGTGTCTGCTGCCGGTGCGGGTTTCCTGGCCCTGATTAACTACATGATCCCCATCTACGGCTACATTCTGGGCGTGGTGGTCCTGGCCGAGCCGGTCGAGCTCCGGGCGATTCTGGCGCTGGCCACGATCCTCGGCGGCGTCATGCTCTCGCAGCGCCGCCGTCACGGCTGATGCCGGGATCGCGCGCAGACCGGGCCCGGCAGGCCTGGCTCGCCCGCCGCAGCCGGGATTCGGCATGTGGTCGATCGACCGAGAGAAGCGGCAGAACAAGGCCGTAGACAGGTTGCCGGCGACCGGGAGGCTCGGCCACCAGCCGACGAGCGGGGCGATCACGTCCGCGCGGGCGGGCCGAGGGATGAAGAGGTGATGCCCTGCCCGGCCAGCGAGCCGTCCTCGACAGTCTGCAGGCCGGCTCGACGCAACAGCGGGTGACTTCCGGGAGGCGTCATGCAGTTGCGACGAGGCTTTGGCGGCCCCTCGATCCGGCGCCCGTTTTCCCCATTGTCCCCGCGCGACGCCGCCGACCAGCGACCGCGCCTCGTCTCAATCCGCTGCGCCAGACGGGCCGGCGACCCCGGCATCGGCGAAGGTCGCCATGCCGTTGTGGCAGGCCGCCGCGGCTCGAACGACGGCGAGCGCCACAGCCGCACCGCTGGCTTCGCCCAGCCGCATGTCGAGATCGAGGAGCGGACTCATGTCGAGCTCCGCCAGGAGGCGGCGATGGCCGGGCTCGGCCGAGACGTGACCGGCGATGCAATGGTCGAGCACACCAGGCTCGATCTTGTGCAGCACAGCAGCAGCCGCAGTCGCCACGTAGCCGTCGAGGATCACGGGCGTGCGTCGCAGCCTGCCGGCGAGGATCGCCCCACCTATGGCGGCTAGCTCATGGCCGCCCAGATGCCGGAGGATCTCCAGCGGGTCGCCGAGCCGTCGCCGGTGCAAGGCCAGTGCCCGGGCAATCGCCTGCGCTTTCCTGGCTACAACCGTCTCGTCGACGCCAGTGCCCGGACCGACCCAGCTCGTGGGATCGCCGCCGAAGAGGGCAGCGGCAAGGGCGGCGGCGACTGTCGTGTTGCCGATGCCCATCTCGCCGACAATCAGCAGATCAAGGTCGTCATCCGGCGCCATGAGGCCACGGTTGAACGCTTGGACGCACCGCGTCTCGCTCATCGCCGGCCGTCGGGTGAAATCTGCGGTCGGCGAGTCGAGGTCGATCGGCACGACGTGCAGCTCCGCCCCGGTCAACCGGGCCAGCTGGTTGACCGCCGCACCACCGGCCTCGAAGCTCGCCACCATCTGCGCCGTCACCGCTGCCGGATAGGCCGAGACCCCCTGGCTGGTGATCCCGTGATTGCCCGCGAAGACGAAGATGCCGGCACGCTCGAGCCTGGGTGGATGGCGGGCTTGCCAGCCCGCGAGCCACTCCGCGATCGTCTCGAGCCTGCCCAGGGACCCAGGCGGCTTCAACAGGTTCGGCTCGCGCGCCCGGGCTGCCGCCACTGCCCCCTCGTCCCGGCGGGGCAACTGGGTGAGAAGGGAGCGCACATCCGCAAAGTTGCCGACGGGCGTCAAGGTGCTCAAGCTCGTCTCCTCGGACGTTGCATGGTCCAGTGCGATGGATCGCCGCCATCGGCAGGTGCGTCTTGCGCTATCGGGGCGGCCCGGTCGAGATAGGGCTGCCACGCGAGCGATAGCGCGAACTTGCCGATCCAGGAAAGAGGCCCGCATGCTGAGGGACTTCAAGATCGCTGTCGTGTTTCTCACCCGCTGGCCGATCCGGATCGACGGGCGGGTCGGGATCGGCGACCTGGCGTCGGTGGTGCACTTCTTCCCGGTGGTCGGCCTGATCGTCGGCACCGTTGGCGCCATCGTCTTTCTCGCCGTCGGTTCCGCGCACCTGCCGAGCCTGCCTGCCGCGATCTTGGCCCTGGCTGCCATGGCGCTGTTCACTGGCGCCCTGCACGAGGACGGCCTCGCCGACACGGCCGACGCGCTCGGCGCCCTGCCGGACCGCGAGCGGGCCCTCGAGATCATGCGCGATAGCCGGATCGGCAGCTTCGGGGCGATGGCGCTGATCCTCGTCATGGTGGGCAAGATCTCGGCGTTGGCCGGCGTCTGGGACGGTTTTCGCGCCGCGGCAGCGCTGGTCGCGGCGGCCAGCTTTTCCCGGGCGGTCATGCCGGTCGTGATGTATCTGCAGCCAAGTGCCCGGGGCCGGGGCCTTGCCGCCGAGGCCGGTCGCCCGCCGCTCGATCGCGTGCTGGCGGCCCTGGCGATCGGCAGTGCAGTCGCGATCGTTCTGCTGCCGCCCGGCCAGGCCTTGACGGCGATCCTGGTGGCCGCCGCGACCGCGTCGGTGGTGGCATGGCTGCTCGGGCAGGCATTTGGCGGCTGCACCGGTGACACGCTGGGGGCCGTGCAGCAGCTGACCGAGCTGGCCTTCCTGCTGACCCTCGTCGCCTGGCGCTGAACCGCGCGACCGGGGCGACCTCGGAGCACGTTGACATCCGGGCCGATTCGGCAAGGTTGGCCGCGATCTTGTCTCCTCAGATCGTGGATGCCCCGTTGCCCGAAGCTCCTTCGTCGTCAGGCCGTGTCTTCCTCGTCGGTGCCGGGCCAGGTGATCCGGAGCTCTTGACCCTGAAGGCCGCGCGACTCCTGGCCGCCGCCGATGTCGTTCTCTACGACCGGCTGATCGGTGACGGCGTGCTGGACCACTGTCGCGTCGATGCCGAGCGAATCTTCGTGGGCAAGCGTCGGGCCCTGCATCGGATGCCGCAGGCGGCGATCAACGAGCTGATGATCGATCGCGCCAGGCGGGGCCGCACGGTGGTTCGTCTCAAGGGCGGCGATCCGACGATCTTCGGCCGGGCAGGTGAGGAGATCGGAGCGCTGATCGCCGCCGGGGTGCCGGTCGAGGTGGTGCCCGGGGTCACGGCGGCCTCGGGATGTGCTGCCGAGCGCCTGCTCTCGCTCACGCATCGCGACCATGCGCAAACTCTGGTCATCACGACCGGCCACCGCCAGGACGGCACGCCGGGCCTCGATTGGCCGGCCGTCTGTCGGCCGGGGCAGACGCTCGTCGTCTACATGAGCCACTACACAACCGCCGACATCTGCGACGGTCTCATCGCGCACGGTCTGCCGGAGCAGTTGCCCGCATGCCTCGTCGAGAATGGCACACGCGCGGAAAGCCGGCACCTCACCGGCACGCTCGCAAGCCTGCCACAAATGGTGACGGCAACCAGCATCGACGGTCCGGCGCTGCTCATCGTTGGCGACGTGCTCGCCGCAGCCACCTTCCTGGCAGGCGAAGACGACGCCGCCGGCTGATCGGCCCCTCAATCCTTTGGCTTGCGGCTGCGCGAGCCGAGCTTGAAGATGGCGGGCGAGGTGCGAATCAGGCCCACGAAGCCGGCTCGATCCTTGCCGGGCGCAAGTGGCCGACGGCCGATGCGGTAGATCGTGAAGGCCAGGAAAAGCGCGTGCACCATCGAGGTGTAGTAGAAGAGGGCGTGGCTGCCATAGACCGCCACGGCGGTGGCCCCGAGGAAGGGACCGACCATGGCACCGATGCCGTAGACGAGAAACAGACCGGCCGCCACCTCGACGAACTCGTCAGGCTCGGCGAGGTCGTTGGCGTGGGCCACCGACAGCGAGTAGATCGGGATCGCGAAGCCACCGAACAGGAACGTTGCGACGACGATCAGGGCGACCGCATGGCCCATCGCGAAGGCCATGGCCAAGCTCGTGGCGATCGACCCCAACGTGGTCATGATCAGGACGGTGCGCCGCGGCAGACGATCGGAGAGGGCGCCGATCGGGAATTGCAGCACGGCGCCACCGGCGATGAAGGCGCTCATCACCCAGGCGAGCTCCGCGACGGTCAGTCCCGGACCGGCGGTCGTGTCGAGGAAGGCTACAGGCGCCACGGTGCGGAAGGTGCCGTTCACGAGGCCGACGGAAAAGACCCCCATGGTGCCGAGCGGCGAGACCGCGATCAGCCGGCGCAGCCTGAGTCGCGGGGTCTGCAGCGGTGCCGGCAACGGTGACGTGGTCATCGCCAGCGGCACCAGACAGCAGCAGAGGAGGATGGCGACAAAGGAGAAGATCTCGAAGCCACGTGGATCAACGAGCGTCAGCACCAGCTGGCCGGCGGTCACGCAGGCGAGGTCGACCAAGCGATAGACGCTGAGCACCCGGCCACGATCGGCGTTCGGCGTCCGCTCGTTCAACCAGCTTTCCAGCACCAGGGCGAGGCCGGCGAAGCAGAAGCCGCCGATCGCGCGCAGCACCATCCACAGCCAGGGCTCGAGCAGCATGGCGTGCAGGAGGGCTGCGGCGGCATAGATGGCGCCCGTGGCGGCGAACGCTCGAATGTGCCCGGCCCGGGTGATGAGCCGCGGGACGTAGATCGAGCCGGCGATAAAGCCGGCGAAGAAGACCGAGCCGAGCAGGCCGATCGTCGTGGCCGAGAAGGCCTCGAGGTTGGCGCGGACGGCAATCAGCGTGCCGAACAGGCCATTGCCGCCGAGCAGCAGCCCGGCCGAGATGAAAAGAGCGGTGAACGAGGCGAGGCGGACCATGGCCGGCTCGGGTGCTTCAGGCGTCGCGGCTCGGCTCACGAACGGTGAACAGCAGCAGGAGCCCGCCGATCGTGAGGAGGACGACGACCATGCCCATCCCGGCCCGCTGGGTCTCGAAAAGGCTGGTGGCCGCGCCAAAGAGGAATGGGCCGATGAAGGCGGTGAGCTTGCCTGAGAGCGCGTAGAGGCCGAACATCTCGGTGCGCTGCTCGGGCGGGGCGAGCCTCGCCATCAGGGTCCGGCTGGCCGACTGGGCGGGGCCGACGAACAGGCCGATCAGCACGCCGAGGCCCCAGAACACCATTTTTTCCTGGGCGAGGAGGGCGGCGATGCCGAAGAGGGCGAGGCCGCCGATGGCGATAAGGATGGTCTTCTTCGAGCCGAGCTTGTCGTCGATGAAGCCGAAGGCGAAGCTGCCGATGCCGGCCGAGATGTTGAGCGTGATGGCGAAGAGGATGATCTCGGTGGTCGACATGCCGAAGGTGCCGGCAGCGTAGATGCCGCCGAAGGCGAAGAGCGTGTTGAGCCCGTCGTTGTAGATCAGCCGAGCGACGAGGAAGCGCAGCACTTGGCTCCCGGGGCCGAGGCCCTTGAGTGTGCGCCAGAGATTGGCAAGGCCGCTATGCATCGCGCGTGCGGCGGGCAGGCCGGTGCGCGGCTTGTCGGGGGTGACAAGGAAGAGCGGCAGGGCGAAGAGCACGAGCCAGAGCGCGACGAATGGCCCGGCGATGCGCACGGGCTCGGCGAGGTCGGCATCGAGGCCGAAGGGTGGCGGGTCACGCTGGATGAAGCCGAAAAGGAGGGCGACGAGCGAGAGGATGCCGGCCAGGTAGCCGAGCGACCAGCCGCGGCCCGACCAGCGGCCGATCGTGCTGTCGGGCGCCAGATCCGGCAGCATGGCGTTGTAGAAGGCGATGCCGAGCTCGATCAGGGTATTGGCGAGGAAGATCAGGATCAGCGCCAGGAGCACGTAGCCGGGATCGGGCCGAACCAGCCAGAGCAACGCCATGGCCGTGGCTCCGGCCGCGGTGAAGGCACCGAGCCACGGCTTGCGCCGGCCGCCGACATCGGCGATCGCGCCTAGCATCGGGCTCAGGACCGCGATGGTCAGGCCCGAGAGCGCCATGGTGAAGCCCCATTGCGCGGTGCCGTCGATCGGGTTCGCGGCGACGCTCTGCGTGAAGTACGCGGCAAAGACGAAGGTGATCACGACGGCGAAAAAGGGCGTGGATGCCCAGTCGTAGAACGCCCAGGCGAGAAGCTGACGCGGGCTCGCTTCGGGCCGGCTCAAGCGGCGAGGCCCGACATGGGCGGCCGTGGGGCGGCAGACGGGATGACACGCAAGGGGCCGGCTCCACGGTTGGCGGCTGGCGCACGGGAATGTCAACGCGTTCTGGCGTATCCGATGAAGGCCTGCAAGGCCTGCCCGAGGATCGCCGCCAGCCGCATTCGCCTCTTGCCAAGCGAGGTCGGGCGGGGACAAATGTCGGCGGCTCACTAGACAGCCGCGATGACGAACAACGCGAGGGGAGGCTGGTCATGCGACTGGCATTGAAGACGACCGCCGCAGCACTGGCTATGGGCGCCGTCCTGGCACTGGGCACCGGCACCTGGCACCGCGCCGAGGCGCTCGAGATCAAGTCGTCGGACGTCCATGCGATGGGCTATCCGACGACCGATGCGATCCAGTACATGGGCGAGTGGCTGAGTGAGCAGACGGACGGGCGGATCAACATCACGATTTACCACTCGATGCAGCTCGGCGGTGAAAAGGAAGCGCTCGAGCAGGTGCAGTTGGGCGCGCTCGAGATGACCCGCGTCTCGGTCGGCGTGGTCGGCCCGATCGTCGACGATTTCAACGCCTTCAACCTGCCCTACGTCTTCCGCTCGATCGACCACATGCGCAACGTGGTGGATGGCGAGATCGGCCAGGAACTGCTTGCGCGACTCGAGGCAGGCGAGCTCATCGGCCTCGGCTTCATGGATGCGGGTGCCCGCAGCTTCTACAACAAGATCAAGCCGATCCAAACACCTGCCGACCTCGAGGGCCTGAAGATCCGGGTCATGCAGAACCCGATTTTCATCGACATGATGACCGAGATGGGCGGGGCCGGCATGCCCATCGCCTTCAACGAGCTCTATACGGCGATGCAGACCGGCGTGGTCGACGGGGCCGAGAACAATCCGCCCTCATATGCCACGCAGAAGCACTACGAGGTGGCCGGCTACTACTCGCTCACCGAGCACCTGATCGTGCCCGAGATCTTCGTCTTCTCGAAGCGGGTCTGGGACACGCTCAGCGAGGAGGACCAGAACCTGATCCGCGAGGCCTCGCGGCTGGCGACCGAGAAGGAGCGTGAGCTCTGGGAGGCCATGGAGGCCAAGGCCATGGAGGATCTCCGCGGGCTCGGTATTCAGATCAACGACGACGTCGACAAGGCGGCGTTCATCGAGGCGACAGCGCCCGTGCGCGAGAAGTTCGGTGCGCAGTACAGCACGCTGCTTGCCCGGATCGAGGCGGTCGAGTAGCGGTCCACCCCGCGCGACGGACACCGACGGGGCGGTCGCTGCCGCCCCGTTTCCGCGACTCAGCCCGGATCGCCACAGCATGGCCGAAGCCAACCCTCTGCCCGCATACATCCGCGCCATGGACGTACTCTATCGGGCCTGCATGGTCGTGGCAGGCGTCATCATGGTGCTGATCACCTTCTTCGTCGCCTGGGGGGTCTATACCCGGTACGTGCTCAACCAGGGATCGTTCTGGGCCGAGCCGGTGTCGATCATGCTGGTAATCCAGATGACCTTCTTCGGGGCCGCCGCCTGCTACCGTGCGAACCATCACATCTCGATCGACGTGCTGGCGCGCGCATTGCCGGATGGCCTGCCCCGGTGGCTCGCCGATCGAATCGTCGACGTGCTCGTGGGCATCCTGGCCATCGCCATCATCTGGTACGGAATCGGGCTGGTGCGGACCACCTGGCTGCAGGTCTATCCGGAGCTGCAGCAGGTGCGCGTGGGGGCAGTCTATTTCGGCATGCCGCTCTCCGGGCTGGTCACCCTGCTCTTCGTCGTCGAGCGGCTGGTCTACGGCCCCAGGGCCGGGCTCGAGGAGCCGCACTGATGGGCGGCCCCCTTGCCCCGGTGATCCTGATCGGCGGGCTGTTCTCGCTGATCCTGATCAATGTGCCGGTGGCCTACGCGCTGGGGCTCGCCTCGCTCGCAACCGTCCTCTACATCGGCCTGCCGCCCGAGGCGGTGATGCTGCAGACGGTGCGCGGCATCAACAGCTTCTCGCTCCTGGCCATCCCCTTCTTCGTGCTCGCCGGCGCCATCATGGCGCAGGGCGGCATCGCCATCCGGCTCGTCAACTTCGCCAACATCTTCGTGGGCTTCATCCGTGGCGGCCTCGCCATGGTGAACATCCTGGCCTCGATGTTCTTCGGCGGCATCTCGGGCAGCTCGGTCGCCGACACGAGCTCGATCGGCTCGATCATGATCCCGATGATGAAGCGACAGGGCTACGACGACGCGTTCTCGGTCAACGTGACGATCACCAGCTCGACCCAGGGCATCATCATCCCACCGTCGCACAACGCCATCATCTATGCCTATGCCGCCGGCGGCTCGGTCTCGATCGCCCAGCTCTTCCTCGCCGGCATCATCCCCGGGATCATGGTGGGCGTGGCCCTCATGATCCTGACCTTCATCCTGGCCTCGAAGCGCAACTACCCCAAGGGCGAACTGGTGCCGCTCCGCGAGGCCGTGAAGACGTCAGCCGGCGCCTTCTTCGGGCTGTTCACCGTCGTCATTATCGTCGGTGGCGTTATCGGTGGCATCTTCACGGCCACCGAATCGGCCTCGATTGCCGTCCTTTACGCCTTCGTCGTCGCCGTCTTCGGCTATCGCGAGCTGCATTTCCGCGACATGCCGGCGATGATGATGAGCGTTGTCAAGACCGTCGCCATGGTCATGATCCTGATCGGCTTTGCGTCAGCCTTCGCCTACTTGATGACGCTTATGCAGATACCGGCCAAGGTGACGTCGTTCTTCCTCACCGTGTCCGACAACAAGCTCGTAATCATGCTGCTCGTGAACCTGATGCTGCTGGTTCTGGGCATGTTCATGGACATGGCGCCGCTGATCCTGATCTGCACGCCGATCCTCCTGCCGGTGATGGCAATGCTGGGGGTCGACCCGGTCCATTTCGGCATCATCATGATGCTCAACCTCGGCATTGGCCTCGTCACGCCGCCCGTGGGCACCACGCTGTTCGTCGGCTGCGCCATCGGCCGGGTGTCGGTCGACCACGTGGCGCGCCATCTTTGGCCGTTCTGGCTCACCATGTTCGTCGTCCTGATGCTAGTGACCTACATCCCGGCGATCTCGATGACGATCCCGTCCCTGATGCGCTGATCAGAGCCGCCGCCGGAGCAGGTCGACCACATGCGCCGCGCCGGCAGCGGCCAGAAGGGCCGCGGGCAGCAACCACGGCAGGCCAGCTGCCGCCATGCGCCATGCGAGCAGCAGGCAGGCGCCGGCGAGAAGGAACGGCACAGCGCGGGCAAGGGGGGGGCCTCGGCCGGTGAGCTTGTGATGGAAATGGATCGCCAGTGCCTCGAGAGCGAGAACGGCGAGGATCAACTCGGCGATGCGGCCGGTCGCGAACAGCTCTTGCAATGGCCAAGGCCTCCCGACAACAGGTCGACTCCAAACCTATTCGCTGCCGTTCGCCCTCGCCAGAGCCTCCGCCGCGCCCGAGCGAACGGCACAGGCCGGCGGCCGAGGGCGAGCGCGGACCCGATTCGGCGAGACCATGCTTCCCGGACGGTGCTTTGCCGCCGACGGAACATCGGTCTATCCTGGCGTCAGCACATGCCGCGGAGTTGCCGATGCCGGCTGCCGTCACCGGAATTGTGCACAGGTCCCATAACGGCGACTGGGCCTTCTGGCAGTGGCCGTCAGGACCGGCATTGCGCGTATCGCGTCCCGATCATCATGGCCACGTCGCGGCAAACCGGATTGCGGCTGTCTCGATCGGCCATACGACAATCGCGAGTGCCCGGCGTTCACGACCGAAGGTCAGGCTTCGCTGCGCCGGAAGCGGCAGGCCGGCAGGACCAGGGTTCGTGGACGGAATCGCGTGACATGCATCCAATACCACAGGCCGCCGAACCTGCTGGAGCAGTCACTTGGAGCAACCCTGTCGATGGAGGCTTAGATGGCAGACAAGCCGCGGACGACGGCCACGATCTTTCCGGCCATGGGCTACGCCGACGCCCCGGCCGCCCTGCGCTTCCTCAAGGAGGCGTTCGGCTTCACCGAGAAGGCGGTCTATCCGACCGATGACGGCAAGATCGCCCATGCCGAGCTGCAGCACGGCAACGGCATCGTGATGTTCGGCAGCCATCGCGACGAGCCGGGCAATCCGTGGGCGAAGAACGATTTCGGCCTTTATGTCGTCGTTGAGGACGTGGACGCGCACCACGCCCGAGCCGCTGCGGCTGGCGCCGAGATCGTCCAGCCGCCGCACGACACGCCCTATGGCTCACGCGAGTACCATGCCCGCGACTGCGAGGGCCGGCTCTGGAGCTTCGGCACCTATCGGCCGTAGGGCTGGCGGTACGGCGACTGGGCCGGTAAAGGGGCGGCGTCGAACAGCCATGCGGCCTCGCGATTGCCCGAGCTTCTCCTGCTCTTCGCCTCGGCCTTCACGGCCGCCACCATCCTGCCCTTCCCGTCCGAGGTGACGCTGGCTGGACTGTTGCAGCTTGGCCGGGTGGAGCCCGCCGCACTCTGGCTTGTGGCGACGATCGGCAACACGCTGGGTTCCATGGTAAACTGGGCGCTCGGCCGGTTCGCACTGCACTTCCAGCACCATCCGCGGTTCCCGGTGCGGCCGACGCGGCTGGCCCGAGCACAGCGCTGGTTCGGCCGGTTCGGGGTGTGGACACTGCTCCTCGCCTGGCTGCCGGTGGTGGGCGACCCCCTGACGCTGGTTGCGGGGGTCATGCGCACACCCCTGCTCTTGACGCTCGTGCTGGTGGCTGTCGGCAAGGGCGCCCGCTACGCTGCGGTGATCGGGCTCGCCGGTTGAGCAGCCTCAGCCGAGCCGATCGAGGGCCCGGCCGGGCAGGTCCTGGCTGCCGTAGCGGGAGTCCCAGCGGTTCTGGATCGCCTGCAGCGCCGCCATGCAGGGCAGCACGTCGGCCGGCGTCACGCGCGGACGAGTGCGGTCGTGGCACGCCCTGACGAAGTCCGCGAGGACGTGGCGGCAAACGATCTGCTCGGCCTCGATGGCCCGGGTCTCCTCGCGCGTGGCGAGGGTGGCGTTCGGCACGTCGACCCTGAGCGTTTCGCGGTCCGTCGCGATGGTCGCCTCGTTGTGCCGGAACTCGCTGAGGTAGCTCAAGAGAAGATGCGCCGAGGCGCCGTCCGGGCGTTCGAGGGTGATCGCCGTCGCCATCGGCGTGCCGGTCCGCGGGTCCGGCCGCGCCAGCCAGCCCGACGCCTCCAGGCCGGGGCCGAGCAGCCAGCAGCCGAGATCGACGAGGTGGGCACCGTGGTGCCATAGGATGCTGTCGGTCCAGCTGCGACGGTAGCCGGTCGAGCCCACGTTCTCCAGCCGATGGATCAGGAAGCGGCCCTCGAGAAAGCCCAGCCGCTCCTCGCCCGCAGCCAGCCGCTTCTGGAGCGCAACCAGCTCGGGCCGGTGCCGCCAGGGATGGCAGACCGCGACCACCCGGTCGCTCGCCGCCGCCGCCTCGGCCACCCGCTTCGCCCCGGCGAGATCCATGGCCACCGGAATCTCGATCAGCACGTGTTTCCGTGCGCGGATCGCCGCGAGGCTGTGCTCGACATGCGCCTCGGACGGGCTCGCGACCACCACGGCGTCGGTCTCGCGATCGGCGAGCATGGCCTCGAGGTCGGTGCTGGCGCGGGCATAGCCGTGGGCCTCGGCGAAGGCCTGCGTCGGCTCCTCGCGCCGACCGACGATGGTCTGCGGCACCGCCGCGAGCCCGGCCAGGTTCTGGCTGTGCCAGACCCCCATCATGCCGTGGCCGATCATGCCGATGCGGATGGGCGTGTCCGTTGCCATGATGGTCATCCCTTGCGCGTGATTCACTGCCTGCCCGGCTGTCGACGGCCGGCCCGCCCAAGTCAAGTCGGCGATGCAGCGAGCAGGCTCGGCGCGCTCGCGACCAGGCGCCGCGCCCCGGCGGCAATGCGCTCGGTGATGGCGGCGGCGGGCTCCTGCCGGCGAACGAGGTCGACGACCTCGCCGACGACGACGGCCGCGGTCTCGACATCGCCTGCGGCCACGGCGGCGGCGTAGGCTCGGCGTGCGGCATCGCCTTCCGCCGCGAGCCTGTCCGGTGCCTCTGCCCAGCTCGCCGCGAAGCGGTTGCGCAGGGTCCGGAGGTCCCAGTCGGCCGGCCAGGCGAGCCCGCGGGCGATGTCGAAGACCCGGCTGCGCAGGGTCGCATCGCCCGTGGCGGCGACGGCCGCCTGCTTGGCTGCCGGATGCGACAACGCCCCTTGGCTGGCGAAGAAGGCGGTGCCGCAGAGCACGCCCTGGGCGCCGAGCATCAGCGCGGCGGCGAGGCCCCGGCCGTCGGCGATGCCGCCCGCCGCCACCACGGGGATGCTGCCGGCAAGGTCGACGATGGCCGGGACCAGCGGCAGGGTCGCCCGCCTGCCGCCGTGGCCGCCGGCCTCGGTGCCCTGCGCCACCAGGATGTCGGCACCGGCATCGATCGCCGCCCGGGCCTGCGCCAGCGACTGCACCTGGAGGATCAGGCGCGTGGCCGAGCGGGCGACCTTCGTGGCGAACGGCCGGCCATCGCCGAACGAGAGGAAGATGGCGACCGGGTCGTGGTCGAGAGCGCGGTCGAGCAGCGCGGGTTGCCGCGCCAGCGACCAGGTGATGAAGCCGATCCCGACCCGCGCATCGCCCGCGGCCGCGAGCTCGCGCTCCAGCCAGGCGCGGTCGCCGTAGCCGCCGCCGAGGATGCCGAGCCCGCCGGCCCGGCTGACGGCGGCCATCGGGGCCGAGAGGATGGGGTGGCGGATGCCGAGTTGCTCGGTGAGTGGCGTGCGCAGCTGCCGGTCCGGTGCCATGTCAGCGCGCCGGCCGATCCTGCAGCGCCTGCAGTCGCCGGCGGAACTGCGTCACCGGCAGGCCGCCGATGCCCCAGTTGTCGAGGTCGACCTCGTCGATCACCACGACGGTGGTCGCCGGGTTCTTGTCCAGCACCCGGGCGAGGAGGTCGGTAACCCCCTCGATTAGCCGGGCCTTCTGCTCGGCGGTTGCACCCTCGCGGGTGATCTCGATCTTGACGTAGGGCATGGTGCTCTCCTGGTTCAGTTGCTCTCGACGGCCGCCAGCGGCTCGCCGTGGAACACCTTGGCGATGATCTGCCAGCGGCCGTCGACCAGGACGAGGCTCAGGAAGTCGGTGAAGTAGGTGCCGCCGATGGCGCAGTTGACGGAAGCCCTGGCGGTCACGGGTCCCGCGAGCTCGATCGAGCGGATGCGGTCGCAGCGGCGCTCGCCGCGGCTCGCCGGCGACGGGCGGCGGTCGACGACCGGGAAGTAGTCGGCCATCGTCCGGCAGAGCAGTGTCCCGTCGCTCGCAGATGCATAGAGGGCTCTCGGATGGAACACTTCGGCGAGGCGTGCCGTGTCGCTGTGATGGAGGCCGTCGAAATAGAGCTGGATGACCCGGGCGATCTCGTCGAAGGGGGTCGGCATGGCGATCTCCGCGGCAGGTGGGCTCAGGTCGGCAGGCCTTCCGCCCGCATCGCCGCTCGCACGCTTGCCCGCTCGGCAGCGCGGGCGAGGAAGCGCTCGAGCCGGGGCAGGCTGGCGAGGCTGATCCCGACATGTCCGGCCCAGCCGGCGACGACGAACAGATAGGCGTCGGCGACGCCGAAGGTCTCGCCGTCGAGCCAGGGCCGCCCGTCGGCGAGGACGTCCTCGATGTGGCGGAGCCGATCGAGGACGTGGCCCTCGGCGGCGGCGCGCGCCGCACCCTCCAGCGGTTGCCCGCTGAAGAAAGGCTTGAACGCCTTGTGCAGCTCGGAGGCGATGTAGTTGAGGTGCTCCTGCAGCTTGGCCCTGACGAAGGTGCCGGCGGCGGGCGCGAGCCGCGCCTCGGGGTGCCGGTCGGCGATGAACTGGAGGATAGCCGCGCCTTCCGTCAGGACCCGGCCGTCGGCGAGGCGGAGCGCCGGCACGTAGCCCTTGGGATTGACGGACGTGTAGTCGGCGCCGTCGGCAGTGCGCCCGGTCGCGGTGTCGACCTCGACGAGGTCGAAAGGCACGCCGGCCTCGCGCAGGGCGATGTGCGAGGCGAGCGAGCAGGCGCCGGGCTTGTAGAAGAGCTGCATCGGATGTCTCCAGGCAGGTTGGCTGTGGCGGCATGAAGTTATCGCCAGCTCGTTGCCTGGGTAAACTTGATTTCCTTTAGTAACGTGATTATCGAGTTTCCACGAAGTAACCCGAGGTAGCTCGCATGCCGTTGAAGGTCAGACGCAATCACTCGCCGGAGCCGCCCGAGGCCTGCCCGCTGATGGCCTGCATGGCAGTGCTCGGTGGGGCATGGACGCCCAACATCATCTGGTATCTGCGCGGCGGGCCGCGGCGCTTCAGCGAGCTGAAGCTCGACCTCGCGGCGGTCTCGGCCAAGGTGCTGACCGCCCGGCTGCGCGAGCTCGAGGCCAAGGGCGTGGTGACGCGCGCGGTCAGGCCTACCTCGCCGCCCTCCGTCGAATATACCCTGACCGAGCACGGCCGGGAGCTGGTGCCGGCGATCGATGCGATCGTCGACGTCGGCCACCGGCTGAAGCAGCTCGCGGCGGCGCGCGCCGAGGCGCCCCGGCAGCGCCCCGCCGCGGCCGAGGCTAGAGGTTGAGCTGGTAGCTCGCCTGGACCCAGCGGTAGCCACCGTCCACGGTCTTGTCGACGAAGCCCACGGCGGGGAAGGGCATGTGGTAGCCGCTGACCGGGATGCGCTCGGCATGGGCCATGTCGAAGAGGCGCTTCCTGGTCGCGACCGCCGCCTCCTTGTCCATGTCGAAGCGGACGTGCCAGTCGGGCTGCTGGACCGAGAGGATGTAGTGGTTCGAGGCATCGGCCCAGAGCATGAGGCGGCGGCCCTGGCTCTCGATGTGGTAGGCCATGTGGCCGGGGGTGTGGCCGAAGGCGGCGATGGCGTTGATGCCGGGGACCACCTCGCCCTCGTCGCCGACAAAGCGCATCTTCTCGGTGAGCGGCACCACGTTGCTGCGGACGAGCTGGGCGCTGTTCTCGGTCGGGCCCGAGAGGCGGTCGTCGTGGCTCCAGAAGTCGTATTCGACCTGGCCCGTGAAGTAGGCGGCATTGGGGTAGGTGGGTACGCCGTCGGCCATCAGCCCGCCGATATGGTCGCCGTGCATGTGGGTGAGGACGACGACGCCGACCTGATCGGCGCTGTAGCCGGCGGCCTCGATGGCGGCCAGGAGATTGCCGGCGCCCGGGCGGCTCGCGGCGTTGCCGCTGTCGAAGAGGACGAGGGCGTCGCCCGTGTTGACCAGGATCGGGGTGAAGCTGATCTCCATCCGGTCGGACGGCAGGAAGTTCTGCTCGGCATAGGCGGCGACGTCCTCGGCCGCCTGGTTCTCGCCGAAGATCGGGTGCGGGCCGTCGAGCTGCACCGCCCCGTCGAGCAGGGTCGTGACCTCGAAATCGCCGAGCTGGAAACGGTAGAAGCTGGGCCGGGCGGGGCCGAGCATCGGCGCCGCGGCCATAGCGGTGCGGCTGCGGGCGAGGCTGGGCGCCAGCAATGCAGCACCGGTGGCGAGCAGGGTCTTGCGGCGGTCGAGGATCATTCACCGTCTCCGTTTTGTTGAATGAGCCGGGAGATAGGCGCCGGTGGACGCCTGCCCAGGGTGCGGCGATAACAAGGTCACGAGGTCGGGCGCGTCACGGGACTGCCATGGTCCGGGCCTAGCCTCGCCGGTGCCTCGCGCTGCGGGGCCAGCTTCGGGAAGCAGGGGATGAGCGCTGGGACGACCGGGGACGGAACCGAGAGCTGGATCGAGCAGGATCTCCAGGACAGCTTCGACGAGGAGCTGGAGATGGAGTTCGACGACCATCGAATCGCCCGCGAGCTCAATTCGATCACCGACTTCCGGCAGCGATCGGCGGTCGAGCGGCGCGTCTATTTCCGCGAGCTGTTCCGGCTGCAGTCCGAGCTGATCAAGCTGCAGGACTGGGTGATCCACAAGAAGCTGAAGGTGGTAGTGCTGTTCGAGGGGCGCGACGCCGCCGGCAAGGGTGGCGTCATCAAGCGCATCACCCAGCGGCTCAACCCCCGGGCCTGCCGGGTCGTGGCGCTGCCGGCGCCCACCGAGCGCGAGAAGACGCAGTGGTACTTCCAGCGCTACGTCCCGCATCTGCCGGCCGGCGGCGAGATCGTCCTCTTCGACCGCTCCTGGTACAACCGGGCGGGCGTCGAGCGGGTGATGGGCTTCACCACCGAGGACGAGGTGGCGCAGTTCTTCCACGACGTGCCCGAGTTCGAGCGGATGCTGGTGCGCTCGGGCATCGTGCTCATCAAGTACTGGTTCTCGATCACCGACCAGGAGCAGCAGCTCCGCTTCCTGATGCGCATCCACGACCCGATGAAGCAGTGGAAGCTCAGCCCCATGGACCTGCAGTCCAGGGTCCGCTGGGAGCGCTACACCAAGGCCAAGGAGGAGATGCTCGAACGCACCAACATCAAGGAGGCCCCCTGGTTCATCGTCGAGGGCAACGACAAGAAGCAGGCACGCCTCAACTGCATCCACCACCTCCTGCAGCAGATCGCCTACGAGGAGGTGCCGCACGACCCGATCACGCTGCCGGACCGGGTGTTCAACCCGGACTACGAGCGCAAGGTGCTGCCAGACGAGCTCTACGTGCCGAAGGTGTATTGAGCACTGGTTTTGCGCCATCGTTGAGGCCGGCTACCTTCCGTTTTGGTGGCGGGTGAGAGGTCAGGATGCGCCAGCAATCCAGCGCGGGTCTCATGGTCGGCGATCTTAGCGAATAGACGGCAGTCTTGGTGGAGCGGGCGCAGGCGACGCGCTGGCCGGTGTCGCTGACCGCTGCCGGCGACGAGGTGGCGGCGCTGGTCGACGCCCGCGATTTTCGGGCGATGGTGGAGCGCTTAGCTGTCCGCTTAACCTTCTTGAGTGACAAACCGCTGGATCGTCTCCCAGGGTCTGCGGCCCTG
>CAYWSB010000027.1:0-46975 GCA_964460465.1 uncultured Geminicoccaceae bacterium
CGAAGGCATAGCACGGGCGAGGAAAATTGTCAGGTATATTATTGGGATATTAGTAGCGTAGGTGTCGACCATGTCTGGCAGATGGTGCCAGCCGGCCCCCCAGAGACTGAGCAGCATAACGAGCGGCACAGCGCCTACCATCATGAGCCAAAGCGCCAGGACGCCGACCCTCCGCGCAGCGCGGTCGACACCCGGCAGGATGCCAGGAGGACGCCGAGCTTCGTCGTCATCATCGATCCCGGGGCACCGCAAGGTGCGGCGGGCGCGGCGCCAGCCGCGGAGCGAGGCGAACAGGCTCACGAGCAGCGCCGCCCCGATAGTGAGCGTCAGTCGGGCGTCGTGCGCCGGCATCGAGCGCAACCAGAAAACCGCGATCAGGATGGGTGTGGCGAGCCAGATCAGGAAGCCGGTGACGGCACTGCCGAGCAGGCTCATCGGGCGCTGTGTCGTCGCCCTGCGATAGTCGGGGCGGCGGCGGATCGCCCAATCGACGACGAGCCAGGGAGCGACGCGCTCGCTCAGTGGCAGCGTACCAACCGAAGGTGGGGCTTCGGCGACGGCGTCCCAGAGCTTGAGCAGGAAGAGATGGAAGTAGATGTGGAGGACGGCGGCGAGCCAGGGGGCGATGTAGAAAAAGTGTTCGGTCGGAATGGTGACGCCGAGCAGCGGCAGGCTGATGCGGGACGAGACCGAGAAGAAGTCGAGATCGCGGACGCTGAGCAGCGTGACGGTAATGAAGGCGAGATAGCCGATCTGGCTGAGCCAGATCGTGCTGGCGTTGCCGACGATCGCCTGGATGCGCGGCAGGGCGACGGCGGCGGTGAGGAAGCGCGGTGCGGGTGCCGGCTTTACAGGGTCGTCGGCCATGCGCGAGAGCCCTCAAGTTGCGACCTTACTTGACTATCGCAACCGAGGGTGGGCGTCCGTGCGACACGCTGTCCGCCGGCGCGCGACCGGGGCGGGTGCCCCGGCCGCGTCGCTCAGGTCACGCCTGGACGGTCTTCTGGGTCTGCTCGCCGAGGCCTTCGATGCCGAGGCGCATGGTCTGGCCGGGCTTGAGGTAGACCGGGTGGGGCTTGATGCCGAGGCCGACGCCGGGGGGCGTGCCGGTGGAGATGATGTCGCCGGGCTGCAGGCTCATGAACTGCGAGAGGTAGCTCACGAGGAACGGCACCTTGTAGACCATGGTCCGGGTCGAGCCGTTCTGGTAGCGGTGCCCGTCGACCTCCAGCCACATCGCGAGGTTCTGCGGGTCCGGCACCTCGTCCTTCGTCACCAGCCAGGGGCCGATGGGGCCGAAGGTGTCGTGGCTCTTGCCCTTGGTCCACTGGCCGGCGCGCTCGGCCTGAAAGGCGCGCTCGGAGACGTCGTTGACCACGCAGTAGCCGGCGACGTGGTCCATGGCGTCCTTCTCGGCGACATACTTGGTGTGCCTGCCGATGACCACGCCGAGCTCGACCTCCCAGTCGGTCTTCTCCGAGGTGCGCGGGATCTCGACGTCGTCGTTCGGGCCGCAGATCGCGGAGGTGCACTTCATGAAGATGACGGGCTCGGGCGGCACCTCGAGGCCGCTCTCGGCCGCGTGGTCGGCGTAGTTGAGGCCGATGCAGATGAACTTGCCGACATGGCCGACGCAGGCGCCGAGGCGCGGGTTGCCCTGGACGGCGGGCAGGCTGTTGGGATCGAGCTTGGCGAGCTTCGCCAGGCCGTCGGCGCCGATGGTGGTGCCGTCGATGTCCTTCACGACGCCCGAGAGGTCGCGGATGGTGCCGGATGCGTCGAGCATGCCGGGCTTCTCCTGGCCCTTCGGGCCGTAGCGCAAGAGCTTCATGGGTCTCCCCCCTTTCTTGTCGTTGCGGTGGTCGGTCGAGGCCCTCAGGCGACCCGCTCGATGCGCGCCCCCAGATTGCCGAGCTTCCGCTCGATCTGCTCATAGCCGCGATCGAGATGATAGACACGGTTGATTTCGGTCTTGCCCTGGGCAGCGAGCGCGGCGAGCACCAGCGAGACCGAGGCGCGAAGATCGGTGGCCATGACCGGCGCACCGGTCAGGCGGGCGACGCCGCGGACCAGGGCCGAGCTGCCGTGGACGGTGATGTTGGCCCCCATGCGCATCAGCTCCGGCGCGTGCATGAAGCGGTTCTCGAAGATCGTCTCGGTGATCATCGAGGCCCCTTCGGCGACGCACATCAGCGCCATGAACTGGGCCTGGAGGTCCGTCGCGAAGCCGGGGAAGGGCTGGGTGATGACGTCGACGCCATGGAGCGGGCCGTTGGCGCGGGAGGCCACCATGCCGTCCTCGGTGGGCTCGAGCGCCACGCCGCATTCCTCGAGCTTGGCGATGGCGGCCCCGAGGAGGTCCTTCTGGCAGTGGCGCAGCGTCACCCGGCCGCCGGTGATGGCAGCCGCCATGGCGTAGGTGCCGGCCTCGATCCGGTCGGGGAGGATGTGGTGGCGCGCCCCGCCGAGGCGCGACGCCCCGCCGATGGTCACGGTGGGCGAGCCCTCGCCCTGGACCGCGGCGCCCATCGCCCGGAGCAGCCGGGCGAGGTCGACGATCTCGGGCTCGCGGGCGGCCCCGTGGATCTCGGTCGGCCCCTTGGCCAAGGCTGCCGCCAGCATCAGGTTCTCGGTCGCCCCCACCGACGGCGAGCGCAACCGGACGACCCCGCCCTTGAGGCCGCCCGGGGCGGTCGCGGTGACGTAGCCGTCGGCGAGCTCGATCGTGGCCCCCATGGCCTCGAGGCCGGCGAGGTGCAGGTCGATGGGCCGGGTGCCGATGGCACAGCCGCCGGGCAGCGACACCCTGGCGATGCCTTCCCTGGCGACGAGCGGTCCCAGCACCAGGACCGACGCGCGCATCCGGCGGACGAGGTCGTAGGGGGCGGTGGTGGAGAGGACCTCGGCGCAGGTGAGGGTCAGCTTGCCGGGAGCGCCCGGAAGGTGACGGGCCTCGACCCCCAGCACCTGCAAAAGACGCTGCATCGAGGCGATGTCGGCGAGGTCGGGGACGTTCTCGAGCTGGAGCGGCTCGTCGGTGAGGAGGCAGGCGGCCATCAGCGGCAGGGCGGCGTTCTTCGCCCCGCTGATCGCGACCTCGCCCTCGAGCGGCACGCCGCCCTCGATCAGGATGCGGTCCATGGCAGGTCCCAGGTTCCGGGGCAGCGCGCCCCGCGCAGGCCCCCTAAGTGCCAACTCGTGGCGATTGGGGCAAGTGCAATGAACGGAATGGTGGAGCCGGGCGGGTTCGGCGCCGGCGGCCGAGGCCGGCGGGCAGGGTTCGGCTGTCCTTTGTCTCGAGTGCGGGACCGGCCGGGTTTGCACGGGTCCGCGACTGGCGTATGACCGCGGCTCGCGGTCGATGGGGCCCGGGACATGCTGACGTCGAAGCTGCTGCACAACCTGCTCAACCGCACCGGGCTGAAGACGGTCGTCACCACGAACCGGTTCTTCGTCCGGGCCTATTTCAACCTGCTCTACCGGCGGCCCGATCCCTATGCGGTGGTCGCGCGCCGGCAGCACCTGAAGATCGAGCGCGCCTTCTCGCTGGTCCAGGGCTTTCGGGCGCGGGAGGCGCTGGAGCTCGGCTGCGGCGAGGGCCGGTGGTCGAAGCACAGCGCCGCCCTGGCGGACCATCTGACCGCGATCGACATCTCCGACCTCGCCATCCGGCGGGCGAAGGCACTGCACCAGCTGCCGAACGTCACCTTCCGGCAGGGGGACGTGCTGTCGCTCGACTTCGCGCCGGGCAGCCTCGACTTCGTGTTCTGCTCGGAGGTGCTCTACTACCTGACCCTCGAGCAGCTAGACCGCACGATCGAGAGGCTGGCGGAGCTGCTGGCCCCGGGCGGCCGGCTGCTGATCGTCCATCAGCGCTCGCTCAAGGACGACACGAGCGGGCTCGACCTCAAGGAATTCGGGGCCAAGACCATCCACGAGCGCTTCATGACGACCGACCTCTCCCTGGCGGACGAGCTGATCGACGACGCCTATCGGATCGAACTCTTCGTCAAGCCGACCCCGGAGCTCGCAGCGGCACCCAGGGTGCGGGCGGGCTGAGGCGGCCGAGGATGGTGGAGCCGACCGGGATCGAACCGGCGACCTCCTGCTTGCAAAGCAGGCGCTCTCCCAGTTGAGCTACGGCCCCAGGGTGCTCGGCGACGCCCCCGGTATATGGGCAGACCGGGTAGCCGGGCAAGGGGATGTCAGGCGTCGGTGAAGCAGGCCTCGAGCAGGGCGCGCATCGCCCGGCCGCGGTGGCTGAGCCGGTCCTTCTCGGCCTGGGTGAGCTCGGCGAAGGTGCGGCTCTCGCCCTCAGGCAGGAACATCGGATCGTAGCCGAAGCCGCCGCTGCCGCGGGGCTCCGCCACCACCTGGCCGTCGACCCGCCCCTCGACGCAGACCGTCTCGCCGTCGGGCCAGGCGAGGCAGACGACGGAGACGAAGGCCGCCCGCCGGTCGGCCGCGGCGAAGCTGCCGAAGCGGGTCGCGAGCGCGGCCACGAGCCTCGCCATGGCGGCCGGATAATCCTGCCCCGGCCCGGCCCAGCGCGCCGAGTGCACGCCCGGTCGGCCGTCGAGCCCGGCCAGCACGAGGCCGCTGTCGTCGGCCAGGGCGGGGAGCCCCGCGGCGGCCGCGGCCGCCAGGGCCTTGAGCCTGGCGTTGCCGGTGAAGTCGGGCTCGGTCTCGGCGGGCTCGGGCAGGCCGAGATCCCTGGCCGAGCGCACGCTGATGCGGCGGCCGGCGAGCAGACCCTCGAGCTCCTTCAGCTTCTTCGGGTTGTGCGAGGCGAGGACCAGGGTGTCGCCGGTGAAACGTCTTGGCATGGTGTGCTCAGCAGGGCTCGACGGCGGCGCGCTGCAGCGCCACGAGCTGGCGGATGCCGCCGGCCGCGAGGGTCTCGAGAACGGCGAACTCCTCCCTGGTGACCGGCCGCTCCTCGGCCGTCATCTGCACTTCGACGATGCCGCCATGGCCTGAGAGGACGAAGTTCGAATCGGCCTCCGCCGTGCTGTCCTCGGCGTAGTCGAGGTCGAGCAGCGCCTGGCCGCCGACGATGCCGCAGGAGACGGCGGCGACGGCGTCGGTGAGCGGCAGGGCCGGCAGAAGTGCCTTCTCGACCAGACCGGACAGCGCCCGGTGCAGCGCCACCCAGGCCCCGGTGATGGCGGCGGTGCGGGTGCCGCCGTCGGCCTGCAGCACGTCGCAGTCGACGACCACCTGCCGCTCGCCCATGGCCTCGAGGTCGGTGACCGCTCTGAGGCTGCGGCCGATCAGCCGCTGGATCTCCATGGTGCGGCCGCTCTGCTTGCCGCGGGCCGCCTCGCGCGCCGTCCGGGTGTGGGTCGAGCGCGGCAGCATGCCGTATTCGGCGGTGACCCAGCCACGCCCCTTGTTGCGCAGGAAGGGCGGCACCTTTTCCTCAATGGTGGCACAGCAAAGCACGTGGGTGTTGCCGAACCGGACGAGGCAGGAGCCCTCGGCATAGGGACTCCAGCCCGGCTCGAGGCTGATCGCCCGGAGTTCGTCGGCGGCGCGGCCGCTGGCCCGCATGCTGTTCCTCTCTGCTGGCTTGACGTCCTGGGATGGGCGCGGTGGTTAGCGCATCTCGGCCGGGTCGGCAAACCGCGGCTGCGGCCCGTGCTCAGCCGACGCGCAGCTCGGCCAGGCCGTGGGTGGCGGCGGGCAGCTCGGATTCCTGCAGATGCCGGGTGCAGACGGCAAGAGGCATCGGCTTGGCGAAGAGGTAGCCCTGCGCGGCGTCGCAGCCCTCGGCCACGAGGAAGCGGTGCTGCGCCTCGGTCTCCACGCCCTCGGCCAGGACCCGCTTGCCGAAGGTCCGGGCGAGATGGATGATCACCTTGACCAGCGCCTCGTCGACCTCCTCGCGACCGATGCCCTGGGTGAAGGACTTGTCGATCTTGATTTTCTGCACCGGCAACCGCTTGAGATAGGCGAGCGAGGAGTAGCCGGTGCCGAAATCGTCGATGGCGAGGCCGACGCCCATCTCGGCCAGCTCGTCGAGCGAGCGGCGCATCATCAGCTCGGAAGGGTCGACGAACAGGCTCTCGGTGAGCTCGAGCTCCAGGCAGCCGGCGTCGATGCCGTTCTCGGCCAGCGCCTTGGCCACGATTTCGGGCAGGTTCTGCTGGCGGAGCTGGGCGGCCGATATGTTGATCGCCATGTTGATGTCGAGACCCATGGCCTGCCAGCGGCGGACGGTGCGGCAGGCCTCGTGGACGAGCCACGTGCCCATCGGCTTGATCAGGCCCGAGGCTTCGGCGATGGGGATGAAGGTGGTGGGCGGGATGACGCCGCGGGCCGGGTGGGTCCAGCGCATCAGCGCCTCGACACCGACGATGCGGCCCGTCGCGAGGTCGAGCTGCGGCTGGTAGTTCAGACTGAGCTCGCCCGCCTCGATGGCATCCGCGAGGTCGCGCTCGATGTCCTTCCTGAACTGCATGGCGACGATCATGCCGCGGTCGAACAGGCGGCAGCGGCGGCCGCCGGCGCGCTTGGCGTCGTCGACGGCCATCTCCGCACAGCGCATCAGGCCCTCGAAGTCGCGGCCGTGGTCGGGAAACAGCGCGATGCCGACGCTGGCCGAGGGGCGCATCTCCTGCTTGATCGTCTTGCCCAGGCGGATCGGCCGGCCGATCCGGTCGAGGGCGGCGACCGCGGCGAGCTCGGCATCGGCGATCCCGGCGAGGCCGCGGCGGACCAGCACGAAGCGGTCGCCGTCGAGGCGAAAGACGCCGTCGCGGGCGATGCCCTCGAGCCGTCGGGCGGCGATGCGCAGGAGCTGATCACCCACGGCGTAGCCGTGCATCCCGTTGATGTCCTTCATCCGGTCGATGTCGAAGGCGATCAGTGCCAGCCGCTCGCCGCTGCCGGCCGCCTCCTCGACCAATCGGCCCAGGGAGACGGCGAGGGCGTCGCGGCCCGGCAGGTCGGTGAGCGGATCGAGCACCCGGTGGCGGCGCTGCGCCGCCGGATGGCGGTAGAGCGGCAGTACCGGCGGCGAGGCCCCCGCCTCGTCGGCGGTGGCGCGCAGCGCCAGGTCGACGGCGCTGCGGCCCGAGGCCGCCCCCAGCCGGCTGATGGCGCTGGGTCGCTCGCCGCCCAGCGTGCCGAGCGCGATGGCGACGAGCGAGAGGCCGAGGAACGGCAGCAGCGACAGGACCGCACCGCTCGCCAGATGGACGAGCCCGGCCGAGGCGGCGTTGACGATGCCGAAGCAGATCAATAGGCCATGGTGGCGGCCGCCTGGACGCATCAGCTCGCGCCAGCCGTGGCGCTGCGGCCTGCCGTCTCGATCGTCGTCGACCATCGCCGCCACACGGTGTCCTTGGTTGCCGGTTCGTGCCTGCCGGTCCGCCCGCTGCTCTTTGGCCGGTAGCGGCGATCGTCGCCAGATACCGCCGCTGGACGCCGGCGCCGACCCCTCGTCGGCGCCCGCCATGCCATTGCTCATGCCATGCTGCTCAATAAACTGCTGATTATCAAGTTTTTCAATAAGACATCTTGAGGTTGAAAAAAACCTGTGACCTCGCGTCGCCGTGCAGCTTCGCCGCAGCGCCCTGGAAGCACGTTCGCGGTCGATGTTGCTGAACAATCTGACGCGTTTTTCGCTAGGCAAGCTGCCGCATCGGCGCTTTTGTCACCGCGGTCGAGGCCGGCCGCCCGCGGGCGCCGTTCCGGCATCGTGCAGGGGACGATTGCGGCGACGAGGGGGAGGCGACCGATGGCCGGAGTGCCGAGCGATATCGAGATTGCGCGGGCGGCGGCGCTGCGCCCAATCGAGGCGATCGGGGACCTGCTGGGGATACCCGAGACGGCGCTGCACCGCCATGGCCGGCATATCGCCAAGCTCGATCTCGGCTGGATCGAGCAGCTCCCGGACCGCCCGGACGGGAAGCTTGTCCTGGTGACCGCCATCAATCCGACGCCGGCCGGCGAGGGCAAGACGACGACCACGGTGGGCCTCGGCGACGGCCTCAACCGGATCGGCAAGCGGGCCATGATCTGCCTG
This sequence comes from uncultured Geminicoccaceae bacterium, assembly GCA_964460465.1. Taxonomy (GTDB): domain Bacteria; phylum Pseudomonadota; class Alphaproteobacteria; order Geminicoccales; family Geminicoccaceae; genus SLRI01. The sequence goes on from CAYWSB010000027.1 coordinate 8,033, forward strand.
CGCGAGCCGTCGCTCGGCCCGTGCTTCGGCATGAAGGGCGGTGCGGCCGGCGGCGGCTACGCCCAGGTCGTGCCGATGGAGCAGATCAACCTGCATTTCACCGGCGACTTCCACGCCATCGGCTCGGCGCACAACCTCCTGGCGGCGCTGCTCGACAACCACGTCTACTGGGGCAACCAGCTCGGCATCGACGAGCGGCGGATCGCCTGGCGCCGTGTGGTCGACATGAACGACCGGGCCCTGCGCTCGATCGTCTCGAGCCTCGGCGGCGTTGCCAACGGCTTTCCGCGCGAGGACGGCTTCGACATCACCGTGGCCTCCGAGGTCATGGCGGTCTTCTGCCTGGCGACGGGTCTGGCCGACCTCGAGCGCCGGCTCGGCCGGATGGTCGTCGCGCACACCCGTGAGAAGCGACCGGTGCTGGCCGCCGAGCTCGAGGCGCCGGGCGCGATGACCGTGCTCCTGAAGGACGCGTTCATGCCGAATCTCGTCCAGACCCTCGAAGGCAATCCGGCTTTCGTGCATGGCGGGCCGTTCGCCAACATCGCGCACGGCTGCAACTCGGTGATGGCGACGCGCACGGCGCTCAAGCTCGCCGACTACGTCGTCACCGAGGCCGGCTTCGGTGCCGACCTGGGTGCCGAGAAGTTCTTCGACATCAAGTGCCGCAAGGCCGGGCTCGAGCCCGCCGCCGCCGTCATCGTCGCCACGGTACGAGCACTCAAGATGCACGGCGGCGTCACCAGGGAGGCGCTGGGCGCGGAGAACCTGGAGGCTCTGCGGGCCGGCCTCGCCAATCTCGACCGCCATGTCGGCAATGTCCGAAAGTTCGGCGTGCCGGCGGTGGTCGCCATCAACCAGTTCGTGACGGACACCGCCGCCGAGCACGCCCTGATCCGCGAGCATTGCCGGGACGTGCTCGGCATCGAGGCAATCGTCTGCACGCATTGGGCCGATGGTTCCGCCGGCAGCGAGGCGCTCGCCCGCCACGTCGCCGACCTCGCCCAGGCGCCGCAGCCGCTCAACGGTCGCGGCTTTCGCCCGCTCTACCCCGACGACATGCCGCTCTGGACCAAGCTGCGGACGATCGCGACCGAGATCTACGGTGCTGCCGACATCATCGCGGACAAGGCCGTTCGCGCCCGCTTCCGCGAGCTCGACCAGGCGGGCCACGGGCATTTCCCGATCTGCGTCGCCAAGACCCAGTACAGCTTCTCGACCGACCCCAACCTCAAGGGTGCCCCCTCGGGCCACGTCGTGCCGATCCGCGAGATCCGGCTGTCGGGCGGGGCCGAGTTCGTGGTCGCGGTCTGCGGCGAGATCATGACCATGCCGGGCCTGCCGCGCACTCCTGCCGCGCACGCCATCCGCCTCGACGAGGGCGGCCTGATCGAGGGCCTGTTCTAGGCGCGACGGGGCGGGGCTCGACAAGCCGGGGCGGGTCCCCCATCTCGGCCGTCAGGTCCTGCCACGGCATCGGACGACCCTTGCCCGACCTCGCCCTTTCAGCCGCGATCGCCGGCCCGCCGATGCTGCCCGAGCGCTTCGCCGCCTGGTTCGAGGCCCGCGGCTGGCGGCCCCGGCCGCACCAGCTGGCGATGCTCGAGGCGGCCGCGGCCGGGCGCGATACGCTCCTGATCGCCCCCACGGGCGGCGGCAAGACGCTGGCGGGCTTCCTGCCCAGCCTCGTGGCGCTGGCGGCGGACCCGGCACCCGGCCTGCACACGCTCTACGTCTCGCCCTTGAAGGCACTGACCACCGACATCGCGCGGAATTTGGCGACGCCGATCGAGGAAATGGCGCTGCCGGTCAGCTTCGCGGTGCGCACCGGCGACACGCCGGCCAACCGGCGCCAGCGGCAGCGCACCCATCCGCCGCACATCCTGCTGACCACGCCGGAATCGCTGGCGCTGCTGCTCAGCTACGAGGATGCGGATCGCTACTTCGCCAGCCTCCGTTGCGTCGTCCTCGACGAGCTGCACAGCATCGCCGAGAGCAAGCGTGGCACGCTCCTGGCGCTGGGCATGGCCCGGCTGCGCGGCCTCGCCCCCGCCGCCCGGTTTGTCGGCCTGTCGGCCACCGTGGCCGAGCCGCCGGACCTGCTCCGCTTCCTCAGCCCCGATCCAGGGCGAGCCCACATCGTGACGGCCGATGCGGGGGCCGAGCCGCTGATCGAAATGGTCCTGCCTGAGGGCCACATGCCCTGGTCGGGGCACGTGGCCCTCTATGCCGCAGACGCCGTCTACGCGCGGATCAGGACGGTGCGGACGACACTCGTCTTCGTCAATACGCGCGCCCAGGCCGAACTCTTCTTCGCCGCCCTCTGGCGGCTCAACGACGCCAACCTGCCGATCGCGCTCCACCACGGCAGCCTGGCGGTCGAGCAGCGGCGCAAGGTCGAGGCGGCCATGGCCAAAGGCGCGCTCAGGGCCGTGGTGTGCACCTCCTCGCTCGATCTCGGCATCGACTGGGGCGACGTCGACCTGGTCGTCCAGGTGGGTGCCCCCAAGGGCTCGTCGCGGCTCCTGCAGCGGATCGGCCGGGCCAATCACCGGCTCGACGAGGCGTCCCGGGCGGTGCTGGTGCCAGCCAACCGCTTCGAGGTGCTGGAATGCCGGGCGGCCCTCGACGCGGTCCGGGAAGGGACCCTGGACGGTGCGTCGTCGCTCGTCCCGGCGCTCGACGTGCTGGCCCAGCACGTCACCGGTGTCGCCTGCAGCGGCCCGTTCAATGCCGATGCGCTCTTTGCCGAGGTGCGGCTGGCCCAGCCCTATGCCGGGCTCGCCCGCGCCGATTTCGACGCGGTGCTCGATTTCGTCGCGACCGGCGGCTACGCGCTCGGCCAGTACGAGCGCTACCGGCGGCTGGAGCGCGGCCCCGACGGGCTCTGGCGGCTAACCGACAAGCGGCTGGTGCGCGGCTACCGGATGAACGTCGGGACCATCGTCGAGGCCCCGGTGATGCGGGTCAAGCTCGGCCGCGGCCGGTCGCTCGGGGAGATCGAGGAGTATTTCGTCTCGATGCTGACGCCGGGGGACACCTTCCTCTTCGCCGGCCGGCTCCTGGCCTTCGAGGGCATCCGCAACAACGAGGTGATCGCCAGCCTGGCGCGGCACGCGACCGAGCCCAAGGTCCCGGCCTACGCCGGTGGCCGGCTGCCGCTGACTACCCATCTGGCTGACCGAGTTCGAGATTTGCTCGCCCATCCCGAATCGTGGGATGGTCTTCCAGACTCGGTCCGGGAATGGCTGGAGATCCAGCGGCGGCGGTCGATCCTTCCGGCGCCGGACGAGCTCCTGGTCGAAAGCTTCTGGCGGGCCGGCCGGCACTTCCTCGTGGCCTATCCCTTCGTCGGCCGCAACGCGCACCAGACCCTGGGCATGCTCCTGACCCGCAGGCTCGAGCGGGCGGGAGCGCGGCCGATGGGCTTCGTGGCCTCCGACTACTGCATCGCCACCTGGAGCCTGGGCGAGTGCGGCGACGTCGAGACGCTGTTCGACGTCGACATGCTGGGCGACGACCTCGAGGAATGGACCGCCGAGAGCAGCATGCTCAAGCGCATCTTCCGGAACTGTGCGGTCGTCGCCGGGCTGATCGAGCGGCGCCAGCCGGGGCAGGAGAAGACCGGCCGGCAGGTCACCTTCAACGCCGATCTGATCTACGACGTGCTGAGAAAATACGAGCCCGACCACGTCCTGCTCCGCGCCGCCCGGCTGGAGGCGGCGGCCGGGCTGACCGACGTGCGGCGCCTGGCCGACTTCCTGACGAGTGTCGAGGGCCGCATCCGCCACCAGCGGCTGGCACGGATCTCGCCCTTCGCGGTCTCGATCATCGCCACCATCGGCCGCGAGTTCGTGCCGGGGGCCGATACCGACGAGACGCTCGACGAGGTGACGGCCGCCCTCGTCGCCGAGGCGCTGGCTGAGCAACCGTCGGCATGATGGACGCGGTCGCGACCGAGCTGGAGCACGGCGGGGAGGCGCTGTTGCTCGACCCCCTGGGCGTGGTCTTCCTGCCGGCCCGGGCGACCCTGGTCGTGGCCGACCTGCATCTCGAGAAGGCCAGCGCCTTCGCCCGGCAGGGCACGCTGCTGCCGCCCTACGACACCGCCCGCACGCTGCGCCGGCTGGGCTGGGCGGTCGAGCGCTACCGGCCGGACGTGGTGGTGAGCCTGGGCGACGCCTTCCACGACCCGGCCGGAGCGGCGGGGCTGGACGCGGAGGCCCGGCGCACCCTGGGCGAGCTCGCCCGCGGCCGGACCTGGCTCTGGGTCAGGGGCAACCACGACCCCGAGCCGCCCCGGGGGCTCGCCGGCGAGAGCCTGGAGCGGGTGGATGTGGGCGGGCTGCGGCTGGTCCATCTGCCGGACGGCGCGTCGGCCGGGCGCGTCGTGGTTGCCGGGCACCTGCATCCCAAGGCGCGGCTGGTACAGGGGGTGCGGAAGCTCGCCCGACCCTGCTTCACGCACGATCCCGGGCTCCTGCTGCTGCCCGCCTTCGGCGCCTATACGGGCGGGCTGAACGTGCTCGATCCAGCCATTCGCGGGCTGTTCGGCAAGACCTTCGCCGCTTTCCTGCTGGGCGAAGCACGGGTCTTCGCGGTCGCGCACCGACACCTCGAGGCCGACCCGCCCGACTGGCGCCGGCACCGGCTGGATGTCGGATGAGCCGGCCTGCCATCGTCTGGCTCCGCCAGGATCTCCGGCTCGCCGACAACCCTGCGCTGGCCGCCGCGTTGGCCCGCGGCGGGCCGGTCGTGCCGCTGTTCATTCGCGACGATGCGGCGGCAGGCGACTGGTCGCCGGGAGCCGCTTCACGCTGGTGGCTCGGCCGCAGCCTGGACGACCTGGCGGCAGCGATGGCGGCACGCGGTGGGGCGCTTGTTCGCCGTCGTGGTGACAGCCTCGCGGTGCTGCGCGACGTCATTGCCGCGAGCGGTGCCGATGCCGTCTTCTGGAACCGCCGCTATACGCCCTGGGGCGTGGCGCAGGACACGGCGGTCAAGGCGGCGTTGAAGTCGGCAGGTGTGCAGGCGCGCAGCTTTCAGGCGTCCCTTCTGGTCGAGCCCATGGCGGTAGACGGCAGGCGCGCTTCCTTCTCGGCCTTCTTCGAGCGCTGGCAAGCGCTGATCGATCCGCCGGTGCCGCTGCCGGCAGCGGAACGCATCGAGGGGGTGGCATTGCCATCGGACAGCCTTGACCTCGAGCCCCCCGACGCGCCTTTCTGGGCAGGCAAGCTCGCTGGCGCCTGGCGGGTCGGCGAAGCGGCGGCGCTGGCCCGGCTGGAGCGCTTCATCGCGCGCGGCGTTCAACGCTACGGCAAGGGCCGCCACCAGCTCGCCGGCGACGCCGTCTCGGGGCTCTCGCCGCATCTGGCCTGGGGCGAGATCGCCCCCGCCGCCGTGCTCCGGTCGCTGCCGCAGCGCCAGGGCTTCGACTTCGTTCGCCAGCTCGCGTGGCGCGAGTACGCCGCGTACCTGCTGTTCCATCAGCCTGACCTGCCGGGGTGCGAGCTCTTTCCCGACCGGCGCGGCATCGCCTGGCGGGACGATCCGGCGGGGCTCGCCGCCTGGCAGCGGGGGCGGACCGGCTACCCGCTGGTTGATGCCGGGATGCGCCAGCTCTGGGCCACGGGCTGGATGCACAACCGGGCGCGGATGGTGGTGGCGTCGTTCCTGACCAAGCATCTACTGGTCGACTGGCGGCTGGGCCAGCGCTGGTTCTGGGACACGCTGGTCGATGCCGATCTGGCAAACAACGCCATGGGCTGGCAGTGGTCGGCGAGCGTCGGTGCCGATGCCGCGGGCTACGTGCGGATCTTCGATCCGGTGGCGCAGGCGGAGAAGTTCGACCCGGACGGGGCCTATCGAAGGCACTGGCTGGGCGAAGGCCCGCGGCCGGCGCCGATCGTCGAGCATGCGGCGGCACGTGAGCGAGCGCTCGCCGCCTACGCCGCTTGCGGCAGCCCGAGCACGAAGACGCTGCCGCGGGAAGGTCCGGCCTCGACGTCGAGCGTGCAGCCGTGATGCTCGGCGATGCGCCGCGCTATGGTCAGACCCATGCCGCAGCCGGGGATGGCATCACGCGTGTGCAGGCGCTGGAAGGGCTCGAAGATGCGCGCGACGAAGCGGGGCTCGATGCCGATGCCGTTGTCGGCCACGATGATGCGGCCGGGCGCGGACGCGATCCGGATGTCGGGCGGGGCCGGACTACGATAGAGCAGCGCGTTCTCGAGCAGGATGGCGAAGAGGCGGCGCCAGAGCTTGCGGTCGCCGGGCACGGCGGGCAGGTCGTCGACCGTCACCTGCGCTCCTGTCGCGACGAGCTGCGGCTCGAGCCCGTCGATCGCCGCCGCGACCAGGGGCCCGAGCGGGACCAGCTCTGTCGGGCAGGGCTCGGTGCCGATTCGGCCGAGCTCGAGCAGGGCCTGGAGCATCGTTTCCAGCCGCAGCGACGCGTCCACCGCGAAGGCCATGAACTCCCGCGCCTCTGGGACGAGGGCGTCACCGTGCCGCCGCTCGAGCAGGCCGAGGAAGCTCTTGATGGTCCGCGCCGGCTCGGCGAGATCGTGGCCGACGGCGTAGAGCAGCTGCCGAAGCTGGCCTCGCAGCCGCGCCACCTCGCCCGCATCGTCGCCCACCGTGGCTCGCGCATCCATGGAAGGCGAGCTTAGCCAAATCGCGAATCACGACAAGAGGCAGATCGCCCGCGTCGGTCGGACGGCACGCAGGTCGACAAACGGTGCCGCCTCGCGGAATGGTCCCGAGCGCGCCAAGGCCATGAAGCCCGCCCGGCGGCTCAAGGCTCGAGCTCGGTGTCCCAGTAGAGATAGTCGCGCCAGCTCTCGTGCAGGTAGTTGGGTGGAAAGGACCGGCCGTTCTTCTGCAACTGGTGGGGCGAGGGCATCTGCGGCCTCTGCATCGGGTGCATTTTGCACTCGTCGGGCAGTCGGCTCCCCTTGCGGAGATTGCAGCGGTTGCAGGCGGTGACGATGTTCTGCCAGGTCGTGGAGCCGCCGCGCGAGCGCGGCACGACGTGATCGAAGGTGAGCTCCTGTGCCGGCAGGCCGGCCTGGCAGTACTGGCACGTAAAGCGGTCGCGCAGGAAGACGTTGAAGCGGGTGAAGGGCGGGCGGCGGGTCTGCGGAATGTACTCCTTGAGCGCCACCACGCTCGGCAGGCGCAACTCCTGGCCCGGCGAGCGGACCACCCGGTCGTAGTGCTGCACCACGGCGACCCGGTCGAGGAAGATCGCCTTGATCGTCTCCTGCCAGTTCCAGAGCGAGAGAGGGAAGTAGCTGAGCGGCTGGTAGTCGGCGTTAAGCACCAGGGCCGGGAAGGCGGACAGCGACAATGTCGTGGCGCCCGGCCGCTGCATCAGGAGCGCCTACTCTTGAAGCGAAGATGCTCGTCGGGGCCCAGATGTCGTCGGACGTCAGGCATCGATCCCAAATCCCGGCTACGCCTGGAAGCTAGCCCAGGCGGGTGACGCTTTCAAGACAGGCTCCGGGGTGGCCTTGCCGCCACCCGGCCGACCTTTAGATCGTGGAATGCGCGTTCTGCCCTGCGACGGTTGCTCGGGAAGCCTCCATGACCCTCGTCCTCGACGGATCACTCCGTGCCGACGCCCGTCGGCTGCCGCCCAAGCCCGCCCCGGCCCGGGTGGCGCTGCCGGCGCCGCTGGCGATTTGGGCGCTGCGGCGCAACTCGCTCGCCACCTGGGGCGACCTCGCCTACGAGCTCTCGATCGTCAGCCGGCCGTTCCTCGGCCGGCAGAGTGTTCTGGTCAACGACCCGGCCGCGATCCGCCGGGTTCTGGTCGACAACCACGAGGCCTATGGCCGGGCACCTGCCACCGTGCGCATCCTCGAGCCGATCACCGGCAAGGGGTTGTTCCTCGCCGAGGGCGAGACCTGGAAGCGGCAGCGGCGGCTGATGGCGCCGGCCTTCGCGCCGCGCAACCTGGGCTTCGTGGCGGAGCAGTCGCTGGCCGAGACCGAGCGCTGGCTCGATGCCGTGCCGGCGGCCCGCCGCGCCGCGGTCGACCTCCTGCGGGCGTTCCAGGGCGTCTCGCTGGAGATCGCCTGCCGGGTGCTGCTGAGCCAGTCGATGGACAGCCACGGCGCGGCGTTGCGCCGGCTGATCGCCCGCTACGGGCTGCGCCACGCCCGCCCCTCGGCCCTCGATCTCTTGCTCTCCGCCGACTGGCGCTCGCCCGCCGACTACGGCCGGCAGCGCTTCGCCCGCGAGTGGCGGCAGCTCGTCGATCGGATCGTCGCCGAGCGGGCCGCCCGGCCGGCAGGCGAGCGGCCGGCCGACCTCTTTGACGCCATGCGGGCGGCCAGTCCCGATGGTGACGTGCTCGCCGCGGCGGAGCTGCGCGACCAGATCGGCACGCTGATCGTCGCCGGCCACGAGACCACGGCCCTGGCGCTGTTCTGGTCGAGCTATCTTTTGGCCACGCATCCCGAGGTGCAGGACGCCCTGGCCGCCGAGGCTGCGGCCGCCGATCTTTCGCCGGCGGGCGTCGCCGCGGCGGCCGCTGCCCTGCCCTGGGCGCGCGCTGTGGTCTCCGAGGCGCTCAGGCTCTATCCGCCGGCCTTCACGATCGTCCGCGAGGCCGGGGCCGCGGACCAGCTCGGCGACGTCGCGGTCGAGAAGGGTGCGCTGGTCGTCGTCGCCCCCTGGGTGCTGCACCGCCACCGCCGCCACTGGACCGACCCGGACGCCTTCCGGCCCGAGCGCTTCCTGCCCGGGGCCAAGCCGCCCGAGCGCTTCACCTACCTGCCGTTCGGCGCCGGCCCCCGGGTCTGCATCGGCGCACACCTGGCACTGACCGAGGCTGCCGTCGTCCTCGCCCGGCTGGTGCGCGACCTGCGCCTCGAGCTGGTCGGCCGCCGGCCGATCCAGCCGGTCGGCGTGATCACCATCTACCCGGACAAGGCGCCGCCCTTCCGGCTGGTGCCGCGCTAGGCCCAGGCCGCATCGGGCGGCACCCGGTCGAACCAGGGATGCGCCCGCTCGAGCTGGCCCGCCACCTCGAGCAGCAGGTCCTCGCGGCCGAGCGCCGCACCCAGCATGACGCCGAGCGGCAGGCCGTGGGGCTCGTGCTCGAGCGGCAGACTGATCGCCGGGCAGCCGGTCATGTTGTAGAGCGGGGTGAACGGGATCAGGGCGGCCGTGAGCTCGATGAAGCGATCGAGGTCCGCCATGTTCTGGTCGATCAGACCGAGCGGCGGCGGGGCAGTGGCCAGGGTCGGCGTCAAGATCAGGTCGACCGTGGCGAAGAGCTGGCCGAGCTTGCGGCCCACCTGCTGGATGCCGCCGAGGGCGGCCGCGAACTCGGTGGCGGTGACCGCGCGGCCGCGGGCGGCGAGGGCCAGCGTGCAGGCCTCGAGCGTGGTGGCGTCGGCCGGCCGGTCGAGGGCGCGCTGCCAGCCCGCCAGGTCGTTGGCGAGGTTGACCGAGACCACGGCGAGCTGGTGGCGCATCAGCGTCGCCGCATCGAGGTCGAGTTCCAGCGGTTCGATCCCATGGCCGAGGGCGGCCAGCTTGGTGGCCACGGCCTCGGTGGCGGCAGCACAGGCGGCATCGACGGCGATGCCGCCTGGGGCGCTGGTGACGAGCCCGATGCGCATGGGTTTCGGATCGCGCGCGGCGGCCGCCCGGAAGGTGCCGTGGATCGGCGGACAGGCATACGGGTCGCCGGGCTCCGAGCCGGCCGTGGCGTCGAGGAAGGCGGCGGTGTCGCGCACCGAGCGGCTGATCACGTGGCCGCCCGCGAGCCCGTTCCAGGCCTCGCCCACCAGCGGGCCCACGGGGTTGCGCGCGCGGCTGGGCTTGAGGCCGACGAGGCCGCAGGCCGATGCCGGGATGCGGATCGAGCCGCCGCCGTCGGAGGCGTGGGCGGCGGGTACGATGCCGGCGGCGACGGCAACCGCAGCACCGCCGGAGCTGCCGCCGGCACTCCGGGTCGGATCCCAGGGGTTGCGGACGGGGCCGTGCAGGACGGATTCGGTGGTGACGTTGCAGCCGAGCTCGGGGCTCGCGGTCTTGCCGAAGACGACGAGGCCGGCCCGGCGGTAGCGGGCGACGAGCGTCGATTCGAAGCGGCAGTCGATCGCCCCGAAGAGTCGGCTGCCGTTGCTGAGCCGGGTCCCGGGGAGGAAGGCGAAGAGGTCCTTCAGGAGGAATGGCACGCCGGTGAACGGTCCTGCCGGCAGCCCCGCATCGAGGCTCGCTTGGGCGAAGTCGGCCTCGACGAGGCTCAAGGGCGCCAGCCGCGGCTGCACCACCGCGAGCCGGCCGAGGGCAAGCTCCAGCAGCTCCCGGGCCGTGACTTCGCCCGCAGCCAAAAGGGCGGCCAGGCCCATGGCGTCGTGGCGGCGATACTCGGCGAACCGCATTGGCGTTCCCGCTTTCCGCTCGTCGTTAAGCCCGCCTTAACCCTGCTGCGGCAAGGTCGTGGGCGAGGCGATGCTCCTCCGGCGACCCGTGCTCGTGGCACGGCCGGGGCGGGCATGCCCCCGCAACCCATGAGAGGATAGCCGGTTCATGGCGCATTTCACGACGATCAAGGCGCGCGGTGTCGGCCTTGTCGAGATCTTTCGCAACCCCGCCACCCGCGAGTGGCACGAGCTCGTGCGCTATGCGGATCCGGTCGACGGCCTGCGCGCCTATCTGATCGATGGGGCGGTCTATGTCTGGGGCTCGCTGCCGCTGCACCGCGACCTCCGGCCCTGGCTCGCGGCCGAGATCGGCACCTCGACCGGCAGCTGGGTGGGCCTGCAGCTCGTCCCGCTGCTCAACGCCGTGACGGTCACCGAAGTGACCACGCCCGGGGGCGAGCCGCTCGCCATTGCCGGGGTGCGCGGCACGGTGCAGCGGGCGATGCCCCTGGTCCGCCTGCTCGGCCGCGACTTCTCCATCCGCCGCATCGAGCGCGACCCGGTTGGCGTCGACGCCTGAGATGCCGCCGGAGCGCCTGCCTGCGGTCAGCGCCGAGGCTCAGGTCATGCTCAGCAGCAGCAGGCCGACGGCGGCAACGATGCGGGCGGTGGCGGCCATGACCGGATCGCCGGCATAGCGGTCGGCGGAACGCCAGACGCCGACGAGCGCCACCACATTGTAGGGGATCGAGCAGCCGTAGCCGACGATGAGCGCCGCGAGCAGCTGGTCGTTCGCCAGCAGCGCCAGGAACAGCAGACTGGTGAGCACGTTGACGACGAGGCCGCCGGCCACCGCCCAGGTCCAGAAGGCTTGCCTGAGCGGCAGGTCGCCTTCCCAGAGGCGATGCAGGCTGTGCAACTGGACCGTTCTCGAGCGGCTGTGACGGGTAGCGCTGTCGATAGGGCCGAGCGTGAAGCTCGCGCAAGCAACAATCCGACATCGGCTCGGGCCGCGCGGGTCGTCCGCTCGACTCCCGTCGTCGCAGTGCAACTCGGCTGGTGGCGGGAGCCCGCCAGCTCGACATGCGTCGGCCGCCATGATCCACCAACGTGCCCGAGCGGCGCCACCCTCCCGGGACGTGGCCAGCCAACGCCCGGGCTTACCGGCGGCCGATCGGCACGCTTTGCCGCCGGTCCGCCGGCTCGGCCGCGACATCAGCCGCCAGGCATCGTGTGCCAACTGGTGCTGGCCGGGGCGTCGCCGGCGGGCGGGTGGACGTCGCCACCGCGCCGGCCAGCCGATTGGCCGTTGTCACGCGGACGCTTTCCGGTCAGCGTGCGACGGCATCACATCGGAGTGGCGACGACATGGATGCTCTGGAAGCAGCACAGCGCTACTTCGACGCCTGGAACGCGCGTGACGCCGGCGCCGTGCTCGACAGCCTCGCGCCGGGCGGCACCTATGCGGATCCGACCACGCCGGGCCCCCTCTCGGGCGAGGCGCTCGCCGCGCATGTGGGCGGGCTCTGGCAGGCCTTTCCGGACCTCGGCTTCGAGATCGTCTCGGCGGCCGAAACCGGCGGCGGCCGGGTGGCGGCCGAATGGCTGATGCGCGGCACCAACACTGGCTCGTTCCGCGGCCTGCCGCCGACCGGCCGGCCGGTCGCCCTGCCGGGTGCGGACTTCATCGTCACCGCCGGCGGCCGGATCGCATCGGTGATCGGCTATTTCGACGGCGGTGCCGTGCCGCGCCAGCTCGGCCTGCAGATCCTCGTTCAGCCGCACAGCGCGGGTCCCTTCGCCTTCGGCAACAGCGTGCAGGTGCAGAGCGGCAGGTGTCAGCCGCCGGGTGCCATGGCCATCACTACCCTGCACGCGGTGGACGACGGCGCTGCCGAGAAGGTGGGCGATTATTCGCGCCGGAGCATGCTCGAGATGCTGGGGATGGACGGCTTCATCGGTGTGACTACCGGCAGGATCGGCCAACGGATGTTCACGGTGAGCGCCTGGGACACGATCGATCAGCCGCGCCAACTCATGCGCGGCGGCACGCACAAGGCGGCGATGCAGCCGTTCTTCGCCGGCGATGTCGCCACGAGCGGCTTTACCAGCGTCTGGGTGCCGGCGCGGATCAACCCGTTCTGGGTCCATTGCGACGCCTGCGGCCGGATGAGCGACGGCGAGGCGGGCAGTGCGTGCGCCTGCGGGGCGGTGCTGCCGCCGCATCCGCCCTTCTGGTAGCCGCCGGGCCCTCCGCCGGTTGCCATCGGCCTGCATCACTCGGGGGCTGGAGAAGCTGGTCTGTCGGCCGCCGGCGTTCCCGCCTGGTGCCTCGCCCATCACGACGTCGCCGGCGGGCCGGGGTGGCGCTCAGCGTGCGAGGACCGCCTTCTGCCGGCGCTCCTCGGCCTTGGCCCGGGCCTCGGGGCTCCGCGGCGAGAGGTAGATTTCGGTCCAGCGGATCGCCTGGGTGATGGCGAAGTTCATGGCGAGGTAGAAGGCGCCGGCGACGACGAAGACCTCGACCGGCTGGAAGGTGGTGGCGATGATCTTCTTGGCGATGCCGGTGATCTCAAGGATGGTGATGGTCGAGGCCAGGGAGCTCGCCTTGACCATCAGGATGACCTCGTTGCCGTAGGCCGGGAGCGCCTGGCGGATGGCGATCGGGAAGGTGACGCGGCGGAACAGCTGGAGCCGGCTCATGCCGACCGCCCGGCCCGCCTCGAGCTGGCCGAACGGCACCGACTGGATGCCGCCCCGGATGATCTCGCTGGTGTAGGCGCCGGTGTTCAGGGTGAGCGCCAGGACGGCACAGAACCAGGCGTCGCGGAAGAACACCCACAAGCCCCAGTCCTGCAGGAATGGGCGGAACTGGCCCGAGCCGTAGTAGATCAGGAAGATCTGGACGAGCAGCGGCGTGCTTCTGAAGACGTAGACGAAGCCGTAGGCGAAGCCCGAGAGCAGCGGGTTGGCGCTCAGCCGCATGAGGGCAATCGCCATGGCCAGAACGAAGCCCAGCGCCAGCGACTGGGCCACCAGCAGCAGGGTCAAGGGCAGCCCCGAGGCCAGCTCCGGCACGTAGCGGGCGATGGCGGCCAGATCCATCAGGCCCTTCTCACCCCCTTGTTGGCCCAGGTCTCGGCCCAGTTGAAGCCGCGGTTCGAGAAGGAGGTGAGGCCGAGATAGAGCAGCGCGGCGACCAGGTAGAAGGTGAAGGGCTCGCGGGTCGACCCGGCGGCGATCGCCGCCTGGCGCATGATCTCGACGAGGCCGATCACCGAGATGAGCGAGGTGTCCTTGAGCGTGAACTGCCAGACATTGCCGAGCCCGGGGAGCGCGAAGCGGGCGACCTGGGGGACCAGGATGCGCCAGAAGCGCTGCGCCCCGGTCATGCCGATGGCGACGCCGGCCTCGAGCTGGCCCCGCGGCACCGCCTGCACCGCACCGCGGATCACCTCGGCCGAGTAGGCGCCGGCGCTGACGCCGATGCAGACCATGCCGGTGACGAACAGCGGCGGGTCGACATAGCCCTCGTAGCCGAACATGCCCGACGCGATGGTCCTGAGCGCCACGCCGCCACCGAAGAAGACGAGGTAGATGACGAGGAGCTCCGGGATGCCGCGGACGACGGTGGTGTAGATCTCGGCGATGCCCTTGAGGATCAGGCTCCTCGACAGCTTCATCGCGGCGAGGCCGGAGCCGATCAGGATGCCGAGCGCATAGGCCGCCAGGGCCACGGCGATGGTCATGGCCGCACCCATGACCATCTGGTCGAGCCAGCCGTCGGGGCCCCAGGTCAGCAGGCTGACGTTCAAGAGGTGTGCGCTCCGGGTGCCTCGGGGGCCACGGCGTCGCGGGCCCCGCCGGCCCCTAGTCCCTGGCCGCCGAGTCGAAGCCGAACCACTGCTCGGCGAGGGCGCTGATCGTGCCGTCCTCGAGGGCGGCGGTTATCGCCTGGTCGAACTTCTCGACCAGGGCGGTGTCCGCCTGGCGGATGCCCACACCGACCCCGGCGCCGAAGACGCCGCCGACGAAGGACGGGCCCACCATGGTCAAATCCTGCCCGGCATCGCTCTCGAGCAGCGGCACCCAGTAGCCCATCGAGGCGAGCGCTGCGTCGATCCGGCCGGCCTGGAGATCGAGGTCGAGGTTTTCCTGGGTGTCGTAGCTCCTGATCTCGGCATCGGCGCCGAGATACTGGCGGAGGAAATTCTCGTGGGTGGTGGCGGTCTGCACGCCGATGACGTTGCCGCGGAAGGTCTCGACGACGGCGTCGATGGCGGCCTGCTCCGCGTCGTCGACCTCGTCCATCTGAATGTACTCGACCTCCGTCGTGAAGTCGGCGAAGGGGCTGTCCTTGGTGACGACGAAGCGGCCCGGCGTGTTGACGTAGGCGCGGCTGAAGCTGATCACCTCCTTCCTGGCATCGGTGATCGACATGCCGGCCATGATGGCGTCGTAGCGGCCGGCCTGGAGTGCCGGAATGATGCCGTCCCACGCCTGGGCCACGAGCTCGCACTCGGCGTTCATGCGCTCGCAGAGATCGTGCATCAGGTCGATCTCGAAGCCGGCGAGCTGGCCGTCGGAGGTGGTGAAGTTCCAGGGGGCGTAGGCGCCCTCGGTGGCGATGCGGATGGTGCTCCAGTCCTGGGCGGCGGCGGTGCCGGCCACGAGCAGGCCGGCGGCGAGGGCAAGAAGGCGAGGCATTGGCATGGGATCGGTGCTCCGGTTCTGATCGATCAAAGGACGCTCGCGAGAAAGCGGCGGCAGCGCTCGGATTGCGGGTTGCCGAAGAGCTCGGCCGGGGTGTTCTCCTCCTCGACCAGCCCGTCGGCGAGGAACATGACCCGGTCCGAAACCTCGCGCGCGAAGCCCATCTCGTGGGTGACGACGATCATCGTCCGTCCCTCGGCCGCGAGGTTGCGCATGACGCGCAGCACCTCGCCGACGAGCTCGGGGTCGAGGGCCGAGGTCGGCTCGTCGAAGAGCAGCACCTGCGGCTGCATGCACAGCGCCCGGGCGATGGCGACGCGCTGCTGCTGGCCGCCCGAGAGCTCGACCGGATAGGCGTCGTGCTTCTCGGCGATGCCGACCTTGGCGAGGAGCGACATGGCGCGGTCGCGGACCTCGCTCCTGGTCTCGCGCAGCACGGTGAGCGGCCCCTCCATGACGTTCTCGAGCACCGTCATGTGCGACCAGAGGTTGAAGCCCTGGAACACCATGCCGAGCTTGGCGCGGATGCGGCAGAGCTGCGCCTGGTCACCGATCACCGGCTTGCCCGTGCGGCCCTGCTTGATCCGGATCTCCTCGCCGCCGACCACGATGCGACCGCCGTCCGGGGTCTCGAGGAAGTTGATGCAGCGCAAAAAGGTGCTCTTGCCCGAGCCCGAGGCGCCGATGATCGAGATCACGTCCTCGCGCTTTGCGGTCAGCGAGATGCCCTTGAGCACCTCGAGCGGGCCGAAATGCTTCTTGATATCCTCCGCGACGAGCGCGGCAGTGGTGGCGGAAGCGTTCATAGGTCTGCGGCGCTCACCCTTGGAAGGGTGACGGTAGAGGGCAAAATCCGGGCCGGCAAGCCCGACGAGCGCGACGGGCAGCGGTGGTCGGGGCGGATGCCGGACGGTGCGGTCGCCAATGACAGGGTGGCGTGGCCACCGGCCACCACCCCCAGTGTAACGGTGGGGCGCAGGGAGACCAACTTCCCCGCATCCGCCGCTATTCAGCCATCGCCCGGCTCGAGCTCCTCGATCGACGATGCAGCAAGGACGCGGCGGGCGATGCGGCTGGAGAAGCCGGCACGGGCGAAGGATGCCAGCGCCTTCTGGCTGGGCGCCGCTTCGGGCGCGCGGGCGAAGGGGCCGAGGCGCCGGCGACGGGCGAAGGCGATGGCGGTCTGGAGCTCGAGATCGAGACTTTCCGCTTCGAGCGCACTCGTGGCCGCCGTCGCGAGCTCGCGGTCGACGCCGCGGGCTGCCAGATCCTGGGCGATTCGGCGCGGTGGCCTGCCCTTCTCGGCGAGCCGGCGGGCGCGGGCCTCGGCATAGGCCCGGTCGTTCAGGAGACCCAGCCGCTCGAGCTCGTCGAGAAGATCCGCGATCGCCGCCTGCACCGGGGCCGCCGGCAGGTCGAGGGCCTGGGCGTCGCGGAGCGCCCGGCGGGCGAGGACCGCTCCGAGATGCGCCCGGCTTGCGGCGAAGCGCTCGAGATAATGGAGCGCCCGGCGCCTGAGCCGCTCGGGCGTGGGCGGCTTCGCCGGCCGCTTCGGTGCCCTCCGGGTCGCGGGCTCGGCCATGACCGCCCGGGGCTCAGCCCGGAAAGCGCCAAGCCGGCAGGCCCTTGATGCCCGGCACGCGGAGCGCGAACAGGCCGCCCGCCTGCGGCTGCCGGGCCTCGGTGCCGGGGCTCGGAGCCGCACCGATGGTGGTGACGAAGATGGTGTCGAGCGCGCGGCCGCCGAAGGCGATCTTGGACGGCTTCTCGGCCGGGAAGTCGATGATCCGGTCGACCCGGCCGTCGGGGGTGAAGCGGACCAGCTGCCAGCCGCCGACGCCGGCCATCCAGTAGCCGCCATCGGCGTCGATGGTGCCGCCGTCCGGCCGGCCGGCGAGGTCGTGGGTGGCGGCGAGGACGCGGCGCTCGCCCATCGCCCCGGTGGCGGCGTCGTAGGCGGCCTGCCAGATGGTCTGCACCGAGGGGTCGGAATCGGACCAGTAGAAGGTCCGGCCGTCGGGGCTGAAGGCCATGCCGTTCGAGACCTTGAGGCCGTCCACCATCTTCTCGACTCGGAGGTCGCTGTCGAGCCGCCATATCGACGCCACCGGCAGCCGCTCACCCATCGGCATGGTGCCGGCCATGAACCGGCCGGTGGGGTCGGGGGTGCCGTCGTTGAACCGGTTTCCGGGCAGGTCGTCTTCGGGGTCCGAGATCGGCTCCAGCGCACCTGTCGCGGGGTCGAAGAAGGCGAAGCCGGTCTCGAGCGCCACGACTAGGCCACCCGCCTCGCGGAACATGAAGCAGCCGATCCGCGACGGCATGGCCCAGGTCTCGTCGTGGCCGGTGGCGGGATCGAAGCGGTGCAGCAGCCGGCTCTCGATGTCGACCCACCACAACCGGGCCTCCCGATCGTCCCACATCGCCCCCTCGCCGACCAGCGCCCGGGCGTCGAGCACGCAATCCGCGGTCGTCATCAGTCGTCCTCCCCCGGGGCTTTCGCTGCCGCGGCACCCTAGCGGCACGGGCGGCCTGCGGTCCAGCGCATCACGGCTTCCGCCGGGTGCGGCAATCGGGGTAGTGTCCGGCCACCAATCGACGAGGGCGCCCAAGAGGCGGTCCCGTGGGAGCAAGGAGCACGACGCGTGAGCGAGCAGTCCAAATACGGCTTCGAGACCCTGGCGATCCATGCGGGGGCATCCCCCGATCCGACCACCGGGGCCAGGGCGACGCCGATCTACCAGACGACGTCCTTCGTGTTCGACGACGTCGACCACGCGGCCTCGCTCTTCAACCTCCAGCAGTTCGGCAACATCTACACTCGCCTGACCAACCCCACGGTCTCGGTGCTCGAGGAGCGGATCGCGGCCCTGGAGGGCGGGACGGCCGCCTGTGCCACGGCCTCGGGCCATGCCGCCCAGTTCCTCACCTTCCTCAACCTGATGAGCCCGGGCGACAACATCGTGGCCTCGACCAAGCTCTATGGCGGGTCGATCAGCCAGATGAAGCAGACCTTCCCGCAGTTCGACTGGCGGGTCGCTTATGTCGACCCGCGCGAGCCCGAGAATTTCGCCCGGGCCATCGACGGGCGGACCAAGGCCCTGTTCATCGAGAGTGCCTCCAACCCGGACGGGATCGTCGCCGACATGGAGGCGATCGCCGCGATCGCGCACAAGGCCGGCATCCCGCTCGTCGTCGACAACACCTGCCCGACGCCCTATCTCTGTCAGCCCATCAAGTGGGGAGCGGACATCGTCGTCCACTCGCTCACGAAGTATATCGGTGGTCAGGGCAACTCGATCGGTGGGATCATCGTCGAGGGCGGCAGGTTCGACTGGTCGGCCTCGGGCAAGTTCCCGCACATGACCGAGCCGTGCGCCGCCTATCATGGCCTGCGCTTCCACGAGACCTTCGGCAATCTGGCGCTGACCGTGCGCAACAAGGCGATCGGCCTGCGCGACATGGGCCCCTCTTTGTCGCCGTTCAACGCGTTCCTGTTCCTGCAGGGGGTCGAGACCCTGCCGCTCCGGATGGACCGGCACGTGGCCAACGCCGACAAGGTGGCGGCCTGGCTCGACCAGCATCCCAAGGTCTCCTGGGTCTCCTATGCCCGACTGCCGCAGAACAAGACGCCACTCGTCGACAAGTACTGCCCACGGGGTCTGGGTGCGCTCTTCACCTTCGGGGTGACGGGCGGCTACGCGATGGGGGTCAAGGTGGTCGACAATTGCCAGATGATCAGCCACGTCGCCAATATCGGTGACACCCGGACGCTGATCATCCACCCCTCGTCGACGACGCACCGCCAGCTCAGCGAGGAGCAGCAGATCGCGGCCGGCGCCGGTCCCGACGTGATCCGCCTCTCGGTCGGCATCGAGACGGTGGACGACATCATCAAGGATCTCGACCAGGCGCTCGCCGCCGCCGGTTGAGTGTCCTCCACGGACCGGGGCGGGAAGCGCGAAGACGACGCTGCCGACGGCCGCGACGAAGGGTCGGAGCGCCGTTGCGGCAGCGTCGCGCAGGCGGGCGAACTGGCTCGCGTCAAGCTTCCCGCCGAGGGTCCAGACACAGGCCCGGTCGGTCGAGAGCAAGGGCGCGACCGAGGCGAAGCGGACCATGCCCTGGTGCCGCGCCACGCCGGCGCCGGCGATGCCGGCCGCCGCGAGCCCACGTCGCCGGTCGGCATCGCCGAGTGCGAACGGTGACCGCAGGCCTTCGTCCAACGGTTTGCCGAACAACCGGTCGAGGAGGTTGACGAGTGCGGCATAGCCCGGCGAGCGCTCGACCGAATCGAGCACCGCGTCGGCGAGACGGCCATGCGGGCGCAGCACGCGTGACATCTCGCGGAGTGCTGGCAACCGGTCGATGAAGAACATCAGCCCGAACTGGCTGACCAAGGCATCGAACGTCGCGTCCGGGGACGGCCATTACTCGGCCGGACCCAAGCGCCAGTCGATGCGGGCCGACTTGCGCCGCGCCACCGCGAGCATCTTGGGATTGAGATCGGGGCCGACCGCCGAGCCATCGGCCCCGACCCGCTCGGCGCTCGCCAGCGTCAAGGCCCCGGTCGCGCAGGCGGCGTCGAGCACGCGCTCACCAAGTGCGATTCCGGCGCTGCGGTCACCACCGGCCCCCACTGCGCGAACAGCGCGGGCACGAAGCGCTCGTCGTGGACCGCCGCCGGATTGCGAGTTTCGCTCACCTTGGTCACGGCTCGCACCTCCCCTCGACATCGTGGCCGGGGCCATGGCGGCGCTGACACTCATCGTGAATTTCGGGTGGTGGCCAGAACCCATGACCGGCCGTCCGGAATGACTGCTCCTTAGCCGGCGACCGCAACAACTCCGACAGCACGCCGGATCGCCCCGCTGTCCGAGGTGCCAGGCGCCGTGAAGCTCTCGGGCGCGTCTTTCTTCGCCGTCGATGCCCGCCATCCCTGGGGGGCGAGGTGCCGCATGTCGACCGCTATGCCGTGGCCATCCTGCACGGCGCGCAGCATGTCGTCTCCGCTCCCGTCACTCTGGACGGCTGGGGCTGGGCCGGCCTGCCAGGCCGGCCACCGGTGCGCTTCGGGGGCGGCGACATACTGGTGTTCGCGCAGGGCCAACCCAAGAGGCTGCTCAGCGCGCCGGACCGGCGGCGCGCGTTCGAGGCTGCGGCGATGGCTTACGGACCGGAGACAAGGCTTACAGGTGTGCGAAGAGATGGGCGACGCTCGGCCGTTCGGGGTTGGTCCGGAAATCGACCTCGGCGATGCGGTCGCGGCTGAACCAGACGTGGAAGAGTCCGTCCTCGACTGACGGGCAGACGGCGGCCAGCTGGCCGGCGAAGGCGATAGAGGGCTGGAACTCGAGCCGGCGATGGTCGAAACGGCGGTGCAGGCGGCCGTTTCGTCGGATCCGACCGACGCGACCGTCGTCGAGATGGTCGGGTTCCGGCAGGACGCCCGGCATCCCGCGTCGGCTCATCCGGTAGCGGCTCGCCGGGACGGCCCCGCCGAGGGCTTCGTCCGGCCGCTCGTGACTGTCGTGGCGGCACCAGCTGTCGAGCGCGGCTTGCGTGACGGCAAAGTCCGAACAGCGACGGCCCGGCAGGAGCTCGGCCCTCATGGTGCGGTGCAGGCGCTCGATCTTGCCCATGGTCTGCGGGTGTCGGGGACGGCTCCAAAAGGGGTCTGATGCCGAGCCGGACCAGCCGGAACGAGAGCCTGGTGAGCCTGGTGGGACCGTTCGGCTGACCCCCAGGGATTGCCGTTGTCGGTGAGCATCACGTTCGGTTAGGCCGTATGCCTCGAAAAGTCTTTGCAGCCTTGCGCGAACCTTGGCTTCGCACTCTTCCGCGCAAGTCTCGGCCCCGAGCAGATAGCGCGAATGATCGTCCAGCACGGTCGCGGGCCAGGATGCTAGGGGGAAAGCAGCGCTCGCCCTTGCCGTCGGTCCGGTCATCCAGCGCGAAATGGCCCTTGAAATCCATCTGCCACAAGAGGTTGGGCGCCACCGCCGCGAACCGCCTGAACGGCTCTGGCGCCGGCGTCTCCCGCTCGAGCAGACCGCCGCGGCGCAGGATACCGGTATCGTGCTCGCCGCCGGCACGACCGTGCCGGCCTCGACATCGCGTTGGAGGACCCGCCGGATTTTCCGCCCGCCCCACGCAGGGTTCGCCCGGCGCAGCGCCAAACTCGACGCCCCGACCGCGGCCACCGTCCGCCGCGGCGAGACCTTCGGTCGGCGAGAGCGATCCACGAGCCTCTCGAAACCGACCTCGCCAAAGTGTCGCAGCCATTCATGGCCCGTCTTTCGACTGACGCTGCATCGCGGGCGGAGCTCCCGCCATGTACGCACCAGGCTGACCGCGAACATCACCAGATCCATTCCGCGCCGACATGGCGCCCCTGACCCTGCGCGGCACCAACAACCGCCCGATCGCGCCAAGCCGGGAGTCTCACCCATGTCTGCGTACGGGTGTCGCCTATGTCCTCGGTCTATGCAGCCCAACAGGTGACCTTCCCGGTTGCCTGATCGACCGCACGCTCGAGACGGCGCGCTGCAGTCGTCCCGGCGGCGAGAGCGCTCGGCTGCGGCTGAGCGAGCTGATCTTCGTGGAGGCCATCCGTCGCTACCTGCCGACGCGGCAGCCGCCTCTCGAGGGCTGGCTCGCCGGACACGGCGACCCGGCGATCGGCCGCGCCCTTGCCTCGCTGCACGGCGAGCCGGCGCGGAACTGGCGCCTCGACCGGCTGGCGCGGGCGGCAGGGCTGTCGCGCACGGTGCCGGCCGAGCGATTTGCGCAGTTCGCCGGCTGCCTGCCCACCCACCACCTGACGCCCTGGCGCATGCAGCTGGCAGCGCGCCTGCTGGCCGACGGTGCGGGCAAGGTCGCCGCGGTGGCGCAAGCCGTGGGCGACGAGTCCGAGGCGGCGTTCAGCCGCGCCTTCAAGAAGGCCACGGGCGTGGCCCCGACGGCCCGGCGCCGGCGGTCAGAAGTCGGGCCCGCCGCCCGTTGAGGGCACCGCGCGGGGCCGCGTTTTTCATGGGCAGGCATGCAAAAACGCGCACTCTCGAGGGTGCTGTCGGAGGCCGATCAAGTCAATGAAAAGAAAAGAGAATTTTTCTGAGACCGCGGCATGTCGCAAGGCAGCAAGTCGGCTTCTCTTTTGCGACGTTGGCGGGGCGTCGGGACCGACCATATGCGGGTCACGAGCAACCCTGTCGCAAAGCGATCGTGCCATGTCCATCGCCCTCGCCACCCGTCTCGGCGACACCTTCGTCGGTGCCGTCAACCGGCAGCCGGTCGCTGCCGTCGCCGCGGCACCGCGGTCCGGCCTCTGGCGGAAGCTCGCCACCGCCGTCTTCCACGCACCGAGCCGGGTCGTGGCGTATCTCGATCGACGGCAGGCCGAGCGCGACGCGCTGCTCCGCTACGCCATGACCGAGGGCAAGGAGCTCGGCATCGGGCGCGGCGAGATCGAGCGCGCGGTGCTGCTCACCGGCCGTGCCGACATGCTCTTTCCCTCGTACTTCGTGAACGCTCATCGCCGCTGAGCGCCGCTGCGGCGGCTGTCGCCGAGCCCGCCCGGGCTCTGTCCGGGTGGGTTTTGCGTTTGCGCGAGCGCCGGGAGGGGAAATCAACCTTGACGCGAATTGCGTGATGGGCCACAGTCGTCTGCCGTGAACCGTCCATCGCCAGAACTGGGGCTCCGATGCTGCTGACACGCAAGGATTCAACCGCGGCCGACGCGGAACCCGCCGCCGAGATGAAGGCCGAGACACCGGCGCCTGGCCTGTTCAAGTCCGGTGCTGCGGCGATGCCTGTGCGGCCGGCGATGCCGTCGTCGCTGCCCGGTGCGACCGCGGGCGACGCCGCTGGACACGGGCAGAAGCTGATCGTCGGCCAGGGCATCAGCCTTGCCGGCGAGATCACCGCCTGCGACCGGCTGGTCGTCGAGGGCACGGTCAAGGTCGTCCTGAACAAGACCCGGGCGATCGAGATCACCGAGACCGGCAAGTTCACCGACGGCAAGGCGGAGGTCGAGGAGGCCGAGATCAGCGGGATCTACGAGGGGGAGCTCACCGTTCGCGGCCGGCTGCTGATCCGTGCCACCGGCAAGGTCAATGGCACCATCCGCTATGGCGAGCTCGAGGTCGAGCGCGGCGGCAAGCTCGGCGGCCAGCTCGCGCTGCTCGACACCAAGAGCTGATTGGCGGGGCCCGGATGGGCTCGCAGCCGCGAGGCGCAACCGGCGACGGCGCCGATGGGCGCGGCCGGATCGTCGCGGTCGCCAACCTGAAGGGCGGCACCGGCAAGAGCACGCTCGCCGTCAACCTCGCCTGCCTCACCGCCCAGGCGCACGGCCGGGCCGTGCTGGTCGACGCCGACCCGCAGGGCACGGCCGCGGCCTGGCTCGACGGCAGCGACGCCGCGGGCTACCCGCCCGGGCTCGGTGTCGAGGCGTGGCCGGTCCTCGATCTGGCCGACGCCTGGGCGGAGCGTGTCTTCCGGCTCGCCGACGGCGGCGCCCGGATCGTCATCGACATGCCGCCGCAGCTCGGGGCCGGGTTCGATGCCGTCCTGCATCTCGCAGACGCGCTGCTGATCCCGGTGACCCCTTCCGCGATCGACCTGCGCGCCACGGCCAAGACCCTGCAGCGGCTCAAGCGGGTGCAGAAGCTGCGCTGCAGCCGGCCCGCCTGCCTGCTGGTGCCCAACCGGGTCGACCAGCGGACGGCGGTCGGGCGGACCATCCAGCGGGCACTCCGCGACCTCGAGATCGAGGTGACGCCGCCGGTCGCCCAGCGGGCGAGCCATGCTACCGCGTTCTCGGCCCGGCAGTGGATCGGCGCGCACGCACCGGGCAGCCCGGCGGTGCGCGAGCTGGCGGCGGTGGCGGCGGCGCTGGAGAAGCTGCTCAAGGCCTGCCCGGCCAACGACTTCGCGGGCGCGCCCCTGGCGCTCGAGCCGGCCAGCATCGTCCTGCCGCCGCCGCGCGCCTCGGCCGGCCGCCAGCCGGGCGGCATCCTGGCGACGCTGCTCGCCGGCTTTCGCCTGCTCGGCCGGCCGCAATCCGGCTAAGTCACCCGCTACTGCTTCGCGGCGACGACGATGATCTCGACCGTGTAGTCGGGCGCCGCCAGCTTGGCCTCGCCGCAGGCGCGGGCGGGCGGATTCTCGGGATCGACCCAGGCGTCCCAGACGGCGTTCATCTCGGCGAAGTCTTTCATGTCGGCGAGCCAGATGACGGCCTGCAGGAGGCGCGACTTGTCGCTGCCGGAGGCGGCGAGCAGCCGATCGATCTTGGCCAGGATGTCCCGGGTCTGGTCGGTGACGCTGGCGCCGGGCGTGCCGACCTGGCCGGCGAGCCAGACGAGATCGCCGTAGCTCACCGATTGACTCATGCGGGCGCTCTTCTCAAGCCGGGTGATTTCGCTCATGGATGTCGTTCCTTCTGTTCTGGGTTCGGGTCCGCGCCGCTGTCCTAGTCAGCCGCGCCGGTCCTGGCCATCCCGAAAGCCGCCGCTTCGCGCCGCGAGGTCGGGCCCGGCCAGTGCCGTGCCGTTCTCACGGCTGGTCGCGCAGGCGCGCAAAGGCCGTACCGTCGAGGCTCGCCGGTATGTCGCCCCGGTGCAGGCCGAAACCCAGCCCCAGGTAGAATCCCTGGGCCGCTTCATTGTCGGCATAGACGGTGAGGGTCAGGTGCGTGGCCGCCCAGTCCGCCGCGGCATGGCGGCACGCCGCCTGAAGCAGCCGCCGGCCGAGACCGCGGCCGCGCGCCCCTGGTCCGACATAGAGGTCCTGGACATAGAGGCCGGGAGCACCGCGGGTGGTCGAGAAGGTGGGGAAGTAGAGGGCGAGGCCCGCCGGCGCCGCGTCCGCGAGGGCGAGCATGCTGGCGAACAGGCGATCGGGACCGAAGCCGTGCCTGCGGATCGCCGCCTCGGTCGAGCGGAACGCGGGCGCGTCGCCAATCTCGTGGGCGAGCGCGGTGAGCAGCCCCAGGACAACGGGCGCGTCGTCGGCCTCGGCGGCACGTATGGCGATGTCGGGCATCAGTCCCCGATGCGGACGGCGCTGTCGATGGCCCCGATCCTCCATCCCAGACCTGCGTCACCGGCCGGTCGCCAGCCGTGGCCGCCCTCGATCGTCCGATGACCGGAAGGTGGAGCGGGCGATGGGAATCGAACCCACGACATTCAGCTTGGGAAGCTGACGTTCTACCTCTGAACTACGCCCGCGCCCTGGCCTTCAAATAAGCGCCGAAGGCCGACTTTGGCAATGGTCTATTCTCGCCCGACCGCGTGCCGCGAGCGGGGCAGCCTCGGGCGGTCGCCGACACCCTCGACGAGGTCCTCGATGGCCGGCTGCCGAGCGGCGCTTGACGCTCGCGGCGCAACTGCCTAAGTGCAGGAAGCGAGGGCGCATAGCTCAGTTGGTAGAGCAGCTGACTCTTAATCAGCGGGTCCAAGGTTCGAGTCCTTGTGCGCCCACCATATTTTTCAAGGACTTAGCCGGCTCTATCCGGCTCCTTCTTGGCACCGCGCGGACTCGCGCGCGGACTCTTGCGGCGGCCGTGGGCCTCCAGCTTGGCGATCGCGGCTGCAGCCTGGGGCCGCGTGGCGCGCCAGTAGGTATCGAGGATGCGCTGCGTCTCGTGGATCGCGTGACCGGTAATCGCGGCGATCTCGGGCACCGTGCAACCGGCTTCGGCGAGGCGGACAACGGCCGTTCGCCGTAGGTCGAGAAAGGTCAGGCCCTCGAGCCCGGCCGCCTTCGCCACCTTGGCGAAACGATGGCGGAAGCCATCGGCCTGATAGGGGTGGCCGCGCTCGCCGATCAAGATCACGAGGCCGAGGCGGCGCCGTGCCGCCTGCTCGGCGCGGGCGCGCTCGAGTTCGGCCGCCAGCCGTCGCGCAATCGGGATCTGCACCTGTCGACCTGTCTTGCGCTGCCGGATCGTGAGCCAGCCGCCGGCAATGTCGGTCCAGCGCATGGCCAGGACGTCGGCCTCGCGCTGGCCGGTGTAGAGGCCGAGAACGAGGGCGAGCCGCATTGGCTCGGGGGCATGGGCGAGGAACGCCGCCTCGTCCTCCGGCCGCCAATAGGCATCGCGCGACGCCAGCTTGAAGCCTCTGAGCCCGCGGCCGGGATGGCTCGGCAACTCGCCGGTGTCGTAGGCGTAGCCGAGCACCAAGCGCAGCACGGCCAAGCGGTAATTGCCTTGCCGGGTCGCCGGCAGGGTGTCGCGATAGCGCATCAGCGCCGGCCGGGTGAAGCCGACGATGGGGAGCCGGGCGAAGGTGGCAAGAAGCGCGTCGATGTGCTGGCCGTAGTCGCGGCGGGTCTTGACCGCCAGCCGGGCGAAGCGCTCGGAGCGCCGGAAGGCCTCCGCCACGGCGCCGAAGCTGCCGGGCGGATGGCGGCCGGCCTCGGCCGGTGCCGTAGCCAAGCCGGCGCGCCAGCGATCCATCGCGGCGCTGCGCCGCTCGGCCTCGAGCAGCGCCAACGCCTTGTCGTCGGCCAGCCTGAGCGCCGGGAAGGCCGCGCGATCGCGCGCCGCCGGCTCGTGCCAATAGGTCTCGCGGCCGTCTGCCAGCCGGCGGACCCGCCAGTATCTAGGAAGCCCGCGCCTTTTCACGCGCTCTCTCGATCGCCTCGACCACGGCCACCTCGGCGGCCGCCGGGTCGCCCGGTCGCTGCTCGCCCAAGAGGGCGGCGAGCTGGGTTGTGGTCCAGCGCGGCCGCGGCTTGTCGATCGCCGGCGGTGGGATCAGCCCTTGCCGCCGGGCGCGCTGCCATTGGCCGATCTCCAGATTGAGCGCGGCGGCGAGCTGGGCGTCGGTGAAGGTCTGCACCCGGCTCACCGGGCGGCCCGCCAATCCGCATGGGCGCGGCGCGTGGTCTCCTGAGCCTCGGGCGAGGAGCCCCACTGCGCGAAGTCCGTGAAGTCCTCGCCGTCAAACAACTCGGCGTGCAACCCGTCCTGGCTCTCGTCGGGCTGGTCGGCCCAAGGCTCATAGCCGTCGAGAAGGGCCAGATAATCCTCGATATCAAGCTGCTCGGGGTCGCGCATGGTGGCCGCTCCTTTCCAGGACACGAGCCGAATATCCGATAAAATGTCGGGTCATTCAAGGTTCGAATCCGTGAAAAGATCGTCACCACTGATTCGGCTCGTGGTCAGGATCACGACGCGAGCCCGTGGATTCGGCTGTAAAGTGAGTGCGGTAGCGAGCTTGCATCACCGTCGAAGATCCATTCGAAGGTGACACCGAACCGACGTTTGAGCCGACGAACGTAATCCTGGCGTACCAGATTCCGGCCCCTCTCCCACGCGGAAAGCGCGTCTTCGGTAACGCCAGTGAGGTTCGCAAACTCGCGCGCCGTGGGATATCCGAGTGCTTCACGGGTGGCTCGCAAGCGCGTTCCGCATTCGATGGCATAGGGGTCGATGGGTCTTGAAGGCATGCCGACATTTTGTCCGATTTGCCGTCAAACCCTGACCGATTCATAGTCGTTGCGTTAGCCGATCATATATCGGACAGCGGTGCTATGAACGACCTAGAGCTTCTGGACCGCATGAAGGAGAGGACCGGGACGTGGGCGGAACTGGCGCGCCAGCTCCAAGTCACGGCCGGCGTCCGCCTCGATCATGAAGCCATCTACAAATGGCGAAAGCGAGCGCAAATTGCCCATAGCTGGCGCCCCTGGGTGCTCATCTTCGCGCGCAAGCTCGAGCTTCCCGTGTCCATGGACGTCACCCTGCCGCGGCCGCGTCGATGGCCGGCGAAGAGCCGGCGCAGGAAGGTCGAGCGGGCGGCGGAGTCGGTGGGTGGCTAGCCGCGGCCCGACAAGAGAAAGGCCGCGCCCGAAGGCGCGGCCCATCAATCGTTTCAGCTCTTCAATCCGCCCCGCGTTGGCAGCGCCGGGACAACCCCACGCGGCCTGAGCCCGATGCTTGACGGTGCTCCGCTTGCCTCGTGTAGTCCATGGCGCGCCCCGAGCATGTCCACGCAGCGACTGACGCGGCGGCGACAAAGCGGTCGGCCATATGGCTAAGGTAGGGCCTCCGGCGGCCGCCGGCTATTCCGTTATCCGCGAAAGCGCCGGGGCAGACGGAACTCCGGGCGCGAGCGTGTGGCGGGCTGGTCGGCCGCCACCCGGGACCGGTGCCGGCCGATGATGGCCCGCGAGCCGGCTGCCGGCATCGAACGGCGCACCGAGGACATGGTTCTTCGCCGGCGCGAGCTGGTGACGATGGACGATCGACGGCGCGCCAATGCGCTCGGGCCGATGTGGGGGCCAGCGCTGAACCGCGCGGTGCTCTGCCTGGTCTCCCGCGGCCGCCGGCGGAAGTTAGAAAGCCTCGACGATGTGCAGCGGCTCACCGGCATCGCGCCCGAGCAGGTGGCAGTCAACGGGGCCGCCTTTCTCGACATTGCCGAGCACGCGGCCGAGCGGTGGCGGCTGAAGAAGGCGGCGCATCGCTGGCTGAGTGCGAAGGGGGGGCTGGCCTCGGGCCTGCGGTCCATGGCCGAACGGCTTGACAGCCTCACCGGCGAGGCGCGGGCGGCGCTCGAACGACGCATGATCGAGACGCAAGCGCTCAAGGTCGAAACGGCGGCGCGGTGGTACGAAGCGCAAGCGGCGCTTGCCGCGTTCCTGGGGCGCGAGCCGCCAGACCCGCCGCACGCGCCGCAACCCTCCTATGTCGACGCGGACGACCACGCGGGGGCGCGGATTCAGGCCGTGGCGAGTCGGCTGGGCGCCAAGCGGCCCAAGCTGCGCGACTGCTACAGCCGGCTCGCCCGGCCGGTGGCGAAGCTCCTCGCCGAACGGCAGCGGGCCGGCGGCCTCCTGACTTACGAGGATATCGAGGCGGCGCTACTCCTGCCGTCTCGGGCCTTCGTCTCCGGGTGGGCCTCGCGCTGGGGTGCCACGCCCAACGGCTGAGTCGCCCGGCCCTCTCGGGGGCCGGGCTTTCCGGCATCGCGGTTCGCCCTAGCGCCCACTGTGCCACCTGCACTCTTGCCGGAATCCTGTCGCAATCGCCCGTGATCCTGGCCGCAACCCGCTCGGCGGCCGCCTGTCGAGCTCGAGCCGGCCGCCGGCGGCCATCGACGGCGGCTCGCCGGGGTTTGGGGATAAGCCGGCCACGGGCCCGCCGAGCGCCGCGCGCCGCAAAGAAAGCACAACCCGTTGATCAAACGCCACAATTGCACACCGTAGGCATAGCAAGGGCGTAGCGAGCAACCACCACTCGGCAAGCCCTCCGAGCCCATCCTAGAATCTCCGAATCTGGTTGCCGCAGGGGGTATGTGGATAAGGCCGGCCCTGTCGGGCCGTCTCCGCCGGCCGCTCCGGCAGCGGCCGGCAAGCCACCCCACGCCGCGAGCGGCACGGGGACCCCGGCGAACGGGGCGGCCTCCGGCCGCGCTTGGAATGGAAGAGGGGGCGCGGGCGGCGCCGGCTCGGCCTCGAGCGCCGGCAGATTGCACAGAGAATGCACGGAAAAGCACGGCCACGACCGCGGCCTCTTTCTCTTGCTCCTTACAACCTAAGGTTGATAAACTGTGGCGACCAGAAGATGTAGGAACTTGCTCCTATATCTTCATGGATGCTATCATCGCGGCTCGGTCGGGCTGCTCGGCCGCCTCGCGCCACCACGGGGAAGCCGCGCCATGCCCGCCCGCCCTCTCGACCCGCCCGCCCTGCACCTGCCGCCGGTCGTCCTCCGCCCGCCCGCCAACGACGATGTTGAAACGCTCGAGCACGCGACGGCGCGGCTCGTCGAGGCGGCCAAGCTCCGCGAGCTCACTTGCCGCCTCGACATGCCGGCGAACGACCTCGCCGCCGCGATGGGCCGGCTCTGCGCCGCTGTCGATCTCCTCGACGCGGCGGAAAGCGCCGCGGCGCCGGACGGCGAGCCCGGACTTGCCGCCTGACCCGGGCCGCCCGCCCTCGATCCTGCCGCCGCGCGCTGCCTGGCGGGCCGATCTCCAAGCCCTGCCGATCGACGACGAGGACGCCGCCGTGGTCCTCGAGGACGGCGAGCGGCGCCGGCTCTCGCCGCAAGAGCAGGGCACGCTCGCCCCGCTCCTCCTCTGCCGGATCGCCAGCCACGACCGGCTCTATTCCGCGTTGTGGGGCCTCTGGCTCGAGCCGCCCGATACCTTCGCAACAGGCCTTCGGGTCGCGATCTACTCGCTCCGCCGCAAGCTCGCCGGCTCGGGTGCCGTGATCCTGACGCTTGCCACGGTCGGCTATCGCCTCGAGGTGGCCGCCAACGACAACCGCCCGGCGAATGGCCACTCCGCATGACCGGCCGGCCACCCGCTACACCACCACCGAAAGGGCTTGCCATGCTCCCGGCAACCGTCCCGGTCTACCGGGGCAACGCGCTGCATCAGCTCCTCGACGACTTCCTGGCGGCCAAGGCGGCCCGGAAGGAAGCCAAGCGGCTCGAGGGCGAGGCGCGCGACGCCATCCTGGCGGCATTGCGGGGCCGGCCGGCGCTCCGGGTCGGCGACCGGGTGGTCCGGGTCCGGCAGGTCGCCGGCACGCCTGGGCAGACGATAACCGCGGCCATGGTTGGCCAGATGATCCCGGGCCGCCGCGGCCATGTCCTCGTCGACGTGCTCGCGGCCGCCGAAGAGCTCAACGGCTGAGGCCGCCCGGTGTCCTCGCGAGACACTGCGCAACGGCCGTCCGGCCAGCAATCGCACGGGGTTGCGGCGGCCTCCACCACGCCGCGCGAGTCCGCTGACTCGCGCCTGTCGGCAGCAATGCACGGGGTCGAGCCCGGCGCCGGCTGGTTCCGGCGCTTCGCCCTCGAGCGGGTCGCCGATCCGACCGGCCTCTCGGGTGTGGGTATCGTCGCCCTCGGCGTCGCCCCGCCATCCGGCCGCTGCGTCATGCAGTGGCGCACCACCGATGCTGTAGGCCCCGGGTCGACGTCGATCTATGACAGCCTCGCCCAACTGGTGGCGATCCACGGCCACGGCGGCGCAACGGTCGTCCGCTGGATCGACCGGGCCGAGCCGCTCTTTCTCGTCTCGAGCCTCGACCCTTTCAAGCCGGCGCCGGAGCCCGCGGTGTTGGCCGTCGAAGGGGCGTCCGGTGCTGCTGCATGACGACGTCCGCACCCTCACGGCCGAAGGGCTCCGCAGCCGGCTCGGCGTCCTGCCGCAAGTCGTCGTCGGCTCGCCACCCTGCCAGGACTTCAGCGCCGCGAGCGCCCGGGGCCGCGGCATCGAAGGCGAGCGCGGCCGGCTCTTCCTCGAGGCCGTGCGCCTTGTCGGCGAGGTCCGCCCACTTTGGTTCTGCTTTGAGAACTCGCCTCGGCTCCGCCTGCGAGGCGCTGACGTGGTCCTCCCTGCGCTGGAAGCGCACGGCTACGCCGTCGAGCCGGTCGTGGTGGGTGCTGTCCATGCCGGCGCGCCACACCGTCGACAACGAGTCTGGCTCTTCGGCTGTCGGCTCGACCGCCTGCCGACCATCGAGGCGGCAAACGACAACCGGCCCACTCCTGCCGACGCCAACGGCGACGCTCTACGGCTCGAGCGGCAACGGTTGCCCGGGGGACGGCCGCGAGCGCTACGGCCACGCGGGCACGCCCTCGCTCTCGAGCCTGGCGCGGGGGGTCCTGCCCACGCCAACGAAAACCGACTCCCGCCTGGGCGGCTCGCGCAATGGGCCGGGCTCGAAGGCGCACCATGGGGTCTCGCTCTCGGACTTGGTTCTGACGGGCTCGAGCACCGGCCGCACGCTCAACGGCTACACCCTGGCGCCATCGCCCTCGGCCCGCGACTGGAAGTCGACCAACGCCGGGCCGGCGATGCTGGCGAGAGGCAACGCCCGGCCGCTGTCGGAGTGGCTTGGCTCGACGCTTGGGCTTCATGGCTCGGCGGTTGTGCGGGCCATCTCCGAGTGGCTCATGGGCTTTCCGCCGGGCTGGTGCGCCAGTGCATCGCCGCCTATGGCGACGCGGTCCTCCCGGACCTCGCGGAGCTGATCGGGCGGACCATGGTCGAGCTTGTGCCCACCGATGGAACCGTCCTCCACCTCTTCGCCGGCGGGGCCGGCGGCTGGTCGCTCGGGCTGCACCGGGCGGGATTCCGCACGGTCGCGGCGGTCGAGCTCGACCCGTGGCGGCGGGCCGTGCTGGCGCGCAACTTCGGGAGTGCGGCGTGATACCCCGGTGCTGTGCTCTACGAATGCTCGGCGAGGCGGCGGCGTGGGGCGGCGGCCTCGCCCTCCTGCTCTGGCTGATCGTGCCGCGCGATCAGGCGGCGCCGGTCGCCCCACCGGCCGGGGTCGACCTCCTCGGCCAAAGGGCGGCCCCGTGACGGACGCGCGGCGGCTGGTCACCGTCCGCACCGGCGACGCGCTGCAGGTCCTGGCCTCGCTCGAGGCCGGCACGGTCGACGCCATCATCGGCGACCCGCCCTATTGCTCGGGCGGCGGCACCGAAGCGAGCCGCGGATCTGCCAAGGGGCAGGGGCACCGCTCGGAAAGCCTGCGCTCGGGCCGCGTCGCCTGGTTCGCCGGCGACACGATGACGACGGCCGGGCTCTGCTGGCTCTTGCGTGGCGTCGCCGTCGAAGCCTCGCGCGTCCTCAAGCCATCCGGTCACCTGCTGCTGTTCGCCGACTGGCGCATGGTGCCGATGCTGGCACCGGCGATCGAAAGCGCCGGGCTCCGGTTCCGGTCGCTGATCGTGTGGGACAAGGGGTCCATCGGCTGCGGCCACGGCTTCCGGCCGCGCCACGAGCTCGTCCTGCACTTCGTCGGGCGGTCGCCGGCCTTCCATGCCGCGGACGTGGGCAACCTGATCACGGTGCCGCGGGTGCCGCCCAAGAAGCGCGGGCACCCGTGCGAGAAGCCGGCGAAGCTGCTGGCCGATCTGATCCGCTGCACGGTGCCGCCGGGCGGCCTCGTCGTCGACCCGTTCGCCGGCTCTGGCTCGCTCGGCGAGGCGGCGGCAGGGCTTGGCCGGCGGGCACTCCTCGTCGAGCGGGATCCGGCCCTCGCGGAAACGATCGCGGCCCGCGTCGCCGCCAACGACGACCGGGACAACGCGGGCCGGCTGGTCGCCTAGGCGGCGGCGCAGTCGAGCGGCCGCACCTCGCGGCGGATCGCCTCGCCGTGCGCCCGCTCGGCCATCTCGCGGTCGTACATCGCCTGCAGGCCCTGCCAAAGCTCGGGGCTGGTGCCGAAGTAGCGCGCCAGCCGGAGCGCCGTCTCCCCGGTGATCGCCCGGCGCCCGGCGAGAATGCCGAGAATCCGGTTGTGCGGCACGTTCAGCGCGCGAGCCAGGGCGCGCGCGCTGAGCCCGTAGTCGGTCAAGAACTCCTGAAGATGCTCGCCGGGATGGCTCGGGTCCATCAACGGCCCGTACTCGTCCTCGGCAAACGTGACGCGGCCGCTCTCGATATCCTCGCGCGTGATGGTCATCTATCGGCCCTCCTCAGTGCCGGTTCCCTCAGTGGTAGTCGACGAGCTCGACCTCGAAGGCGTCGCCGTCCTGCCAGCGAAAGCAGATGCGCCACTGGTCGTTGACCCGGATCGACCACTGCCCGGCGCGATCGCCGGCCAGCTTCTCGAGCCGGTTTCCCGGCGGCACGCGAAGCTCCTCGATCTTTTTCGCGATATGCAGGCGTCGCAGCTTGTTGCGGCAGGCGCGGGCGACCGGCGCTGCGATGGAGCGCACGTTCAGGCTGTTCATCACGGCGGCGGTGCGCTTGTCGGCAAAGCTCCTGATCATGGGCGGTATGTAGCACGTACCGGATGGTACGGCAAGCGTACCAGCGACCTTTACGCCGCGCGGGCCACTCTCCCGTAGCCTCCGGGCTCATGCCCGAAAGGTCCGCCATGCCTGCCGCCGCTCCGGCCGCCGAAGCCTCAACCGAGGCGCTGTTCGAGTCGGCCTTGGATGCTCTCGACCCGCGGCGGGCCGAGTTCGTCCGGCAATACCTCGTCGACGGGGTGGGCTCGCGGGCGGCGGCGCGGGCCGGCTACTCTGAGCGCTCGGCGCACGTCACGGCGTCGCGCCTGCTAAGCGATGCTAAGGTCGCCGAAGCCGTCCGGCTCGGCAGGGCCGCCCGGTCGATCCGCACCCGAATCACGTCCGACGCGGTGGTCCTCGAGCTGGCGCGGGTCGCCTTCGCCGATCTGCGCAAGCTGGCCAAGTGGGGGGCGGCAACGGTCGCCCTGGTCGATAGCGCCGACCTCTCGGACGACGTGGCGGCCGCCGTCGTCGAAGTCGCTGCCGGCGAGCACGGGCCGCGGCTCAAGCTGGCGCCGAAGCTGCCGGCGCTCGAGCGCCTGGGGCGGCATCTCGGGCTGTGGTCGGACGGTGCGGACGATCGGGCGGCCGATGCCGCGGCGGTCGTGGCCGTCCTCGAGGCGGCCCGCGAGCGGGTCGAGCGGGCACGGGCGGCGGGCACAAGCGCCAGCGATGGCGGGGAGCGAGGGCCCGCCGATGGCTGAGGCGGCGGCCGCGCTGCCGGCTGTCGTCCTCGATCCTCCGGCGAACGACGACGGCGCGGAGCCCATGCTGCCGGCCGACCTGCTCCTGGCCCGGGAGCTCGACCCGTTCTTCGCCGATCCGCTCGGCTTCGCCTTCTTCGCCTTCTCCTGGGGCACGGGCGATCTCGAGGAAATCGACGGGCCGGACGTGTGGCAAGCCCGGAGCTTCCGGGAAGTGGGCGAGTCGGTCGCCGCCGGCCGGCCGGTCCGGGAAGCGATCGCCGCCGGCCACGGTATCGGCAAGGGCGCCTTTGCCGCGATGCTCATGCTCTGGCTCATGGCGACCCGGCCGAACCTCGCGGGCGTGGTGACGGCGAACACGAAAACGCAGCTCACCGGGAAGACGTGGCGCGAGCTGCAGGTCTGGCACAACCGGCTGATCCCGCCGCTTCGCGCGTGGTTCCGCTGGACCGCGACCCGCTACGAGTGCCGCTTCGCACCGAAAACCTGGGGCCTGGATGCGGTGCCCTGGTCTGAGACGCGAAGCGAGGCCTTCGCCGGGCTCCACGGCCGCCACGTGCTCGTCCTGTTCGATGAAGCGTCGGCGATCCCGCCGATTATCTGGCAGGTCGCGAAAGGGGCGATGACCACGGCCGGGGCTATGTGGGTGGTCCTCGGCAACCCGACCCGCAACACCGGGGGGTTTCACGCCTGCATCCTCGGCCGCGAGCGGCACCGCTGGCGCTCCAAGCAAATCGACGCGCGCACCTGCCGCTTTACCGACAAGGCCGAGCTGGACCGCTGGGTGCAGGATTACGGCGAGGACTCGGACTTCGTGCGGGTCCGGGTGCGGGGGCTCTTCCCGCGGGCCTCGTCGCGCCAGCTCATCGGCGGCGATGTGGTCGACGCCGCACGGGCTCGGGTGGTCGAGCCCGATCCCGGGGCGCCGCTGATCCTCGGCGTCGACGTGGCCCGCTTCGGCGACAACAAGACGGTCCTCGCCTTCCGCCGCGGTCGTGATGCCCGGTCGATCCCGTGGCAACGGCTGCGCGGCGCCGATGCGGTGACGGTGGCGGAGCGGGTGGCCGATGCGATCGACCGGCACAAGCCCGACGCGGTGTTCGTCGACGGCGGCGGGGTCGGCGGGCCGGTGGTCGATATCCTCAAGGCCAAGGGCTACCGGGTGCGCGCCGTCGACTTCGGGTCCGCCGCCCTCGAGCCGGGCAAATATTACAACCGCCGGACTGAAATCTGGTGCTCTCTGGCCGATTGGCTGCCGGTCGGTGCGATCCCGGACGACGACGAGCTCGCCGCGGACCTCACCGGGCCGGAGTACGAGCACCACCCGACGGACGGCCGGAAGATGCTGGAGTCGAAACGCGACATGGAACGCCGCGGCCTCGCCTCGCCGGACGACGGCGACGCGATCGCGGTCACCTTCGCCGAACGGGTCGCCCGTCGCGACGTGCGCCCGGACCGGCCGGCCGTTGCCCGAAGCCGCACCACCTCGAGCGCAAGGGGCAACTTCGCATGAGCTTCGGCAAGCCCAAGGCACCCAAGCCGCAAGAGGCGCCACCGCCGGTCACGGTCGACGAGGCGGCGCTGGATGACACGGCCCGCGCCCGCGAGGCGAAGCGCCAGGGCTACGCCGCGGCGCTGCTGACCGGGCCGCGCGGCCTGGCTGACCGGAAGGTCGGCACCGCCACCCGCGCGCTGCTCGGCGGCTGATCGGATGGACACCGAGGTCAAGCGGCTGCTGGGTGAGCACGAGGCGCTCAAGGGCAAGCGGCAGAAGCTCGAAGGGCCATGGCGGGAGATTGCCCGGCTCGTGCTGCCGAGCCATGACGCCTTCGGGTCGACGCCGCGGCCGGATGCGCCCGACCCGTTCGTCTACGATGACAGCGGCGAGGAAGCCAACCGGCTGCACGCCGCGGTCCTCAACTACCTCCTGACGCCGGACGGCCAGGAATGGCACGGGCTGGCGCCGGCCGACCCGGACCTCGAGGACGATCCCGAGGTAACGGCATGGTGCCAGGCCGCGACCCGCCAGCTCTTCAAGCTGCGCGAGCGGGGCGCCTTCGCGGCGCAAGCGCACGAGGCCTATCTGTCGGTCGGCGCCTTCGGGCCGGGGTCCATCTATCTCGAGGACCGGCCGGGCAAGGGGCCTCGCTACGAGGCGGTGCCGCTGGCCGAGCTCTGGTTCTCGCCCGGCCCGTCCGGCGACAAAGAAACGGTGCACCGGGCCTATAAGCTGCCGGCCAGGGCGGCCCTGGCCACCTTCCCGGAGCTGCCCGAAAAGCTGCAGCGCGTGGCGGAGCGCGAGCCCTTCCGGGATCTGGCGTTCCTCCACGTCGTCGAGCCCAACGGCGAGCGCCGGGCGGGCCGGCTCGATGCCGCCGGGATGCCCTGGGCGTCCTTCCATGTGAGCCTCGAGGAGCCGGCGCTGCTGCGGCGCTCCGGCTTCCGCACCATGCCCTATGCCATCGGGCGCTATCTCGTGGCCCCTGGCGAAGTCTATGGGCGGTCGCCCGGCTGGTCGTCGCTGCCGACTCTGTCGATGCTCAACACCATGGCCCGTAACCGGATCATCGAGGCGAACCGCCGAGCCTCGCCGCCGCTCCTGGCGGTCGACGACGACATGATGGACCCGCCGCTCCTGGCGCCCGATGCCGTCAACCATGGCTGGCTGACCAGCGACGGCCGGCCGCGCGTCCTGCCGATGGACTTCCGCAGCGACCCGCGCGCCTTCGCCGAAGTGATGGCCGAAGGCCGCGAGCGGATCGAGCGGGCCTTCCTCGTCTCGCTCTTCCTCATGCTCCAACAGCGGCCGCAGATGACGGCAACCGAAGTGCTCGAGCGGGCCGGCGAGAAAGGGATAGTCCTCGCGCCGATCATGGGCCGGCTACAGGGCGAGCTCCTGCGGCCGGTCATCGACCGCGAGCTCGACATTGCCGCCCGGATGGGCGCGCTACCGCGGCCGCCGGCCGCCCTGGTCGACGCGGGCGGGCTCAAGATCGAGTACACGTCGCCGCTCGCCCGGCTGGTCGCGGCCGATGAAGGCCGGGGCATCCTCGAGACGGTCCAGGCGGCCGCCATGCTGGCGCAGCTCGACCCGACCGTGCCGGACCGCCTCGACCTCGACGAAGGACTCCAGAAGATCGCCCGGGGCAACCGGGTCCCGGCGGCCGTGCTGCGCGACGACAAGGCCGTGGCGGCGATCGCCAGGCAACGGGCCGAAGCCGCCAACGCTCAACAGGCGCTGGCCGCTGCACCCGTGGCGGCCGATGCCTTGAAGGCGCTACGCGATGCCGGGGCAAGTGCGGGCTTTGGGGCATGACGGGCCACCGGGTCAACCTCTCGGGGCAGCCGATCCCGGGCTACGCTGACGGCCGGCCGCTGCCCGATCCGGGCCGGCCGGAAGGCGAGGCGCGGGCGGAGCTGCGCCGCGCCTGGGCGGCCTGCTTCCTCGACGCGCCCGAAGCCCTGAGCGCTGCCGGCCGGCTCGTGCTCGAGGACCTGGCGCGCCAGTGCCACGGCGGCGCCACCACCGCCAAGGCGGACGGGCAGGGCCGCGGCGATCCGATCGCCTCGGCCGTCGCGGAAGGCCGCCGGCAAGCCCTCCTCCTGATCCTGGCCCGCTTGGGCCTCAACAAGGGACTCGTGATCCTATGACCACTGCCGCCGCCGCGCTCGCCACCGAAGCAATCGCAACCGCCGCACCCGGGGCCGCCTCGGCCGCGCCACCGGCCGCGAACGACAACACCGCGGCCGCGGCCGCTGCCGCCGCTCCTGCTGCTGCCGGGGCCGCTGCGGGGGCTGGTGATCCTTCTTCGGCTGGCGGCGCCGGCCAGGGCCTCGACTGGCTCGGCGAGGCCGACCCGGAGCTGCGCGACTTCGCCAAGGCGAACGGCTGGCAGAAGCCTGCGGACGTGGTGACCAATATCCGCGAGCTGCAGAAGTTCCTCGGCGCGGACAAGGCGGGCCGGGGCGTCGTGATCCCGAAGGATGCGGACGACGCGGAAGCCTGGGGCGCGGTCTATGACAAGCTCGGCCGGCCGGCCGATGCCTCGGGCTACGGGCTGATCGATCTCGAGGGCGCGGATCCAGACTTCGCCAAGGCGGCCGGCGAGACGTTCCACAAGCTCGGCCTCTCGGCTCGGCAGGCTTCGGAGCTGGCGAAGTGGTGGGGCGAGGCCGTCACGGCCGGCGCGGCCGCCAATGATGACGCCTATCTGGCCAAGGCTGACGAGGAAATGGCGGCCTTGCGTTCTGAGTGGGGTGCTGCGGCCGATGCCAACCAAGAGCTTGCGCGCCGGGGTGCTGCGGCCTTCGGCATCGGTGGATTCCCTCTCCAAGCGCAGAGGCGGTAAGATGCTGGAAACGC
>CAYWSB010000028.1:0-46850 GCA_964460465.1 uncultured Geminicoccaceae bacterium
GCTTGCGGCTGAGACCGTTCACGCCGGAAGTGCCTCTCTGGAATTGCCCTGCGACGTGCCCCGGATCGTCGCTGTTCGCCGACCGGCGCAGGGGCGGGAACTCAGCCCCGCCCCGCCCGGTCCGTCCGAGGCAGACCGATCGACCTCAGCCCCAGTAGGCCGGGAACCAGTCGGTGTTGTTGAGGATGGCGAAGT
This sequence comes from uncultured Geminicoccaceae bacterium, assembly GCA_964460465.1. Taxonomy (GTDB): domain Bacteria; phylum Pseudomonadota; class Alphaproteobacteria; order Geminicoccales; family Geminicoccaceae; genus SLRI01. Next base: position 196 of record CAYWSB010000028.1, read on the forward strand.
GCACGACGAAGGCGATCAGCGCCACCGCACCGAGGAACAGCGGCAACCCCACGGTGGGATTGACGACGCACCAAATTCTGCCTTGATTCATCTCAGTCTCCTCAGCCGAGCCACGGTGTGAACACCGCGGCCAGGAAATGCGCGATCAGGGCAATCACGAAGAACACCCGCGCACCGTCGATGACGTGCTTGTGGATCTCTTCCGATTCCGCGATCGTCAGTCCGGTCGGCCATACCCGATCCGGATCGTCCAAGTCTTTGGCCATGTGGATTACTCCCCCACAAGAGAACAGGCACTACCATACGACTGTGCGCTCGGCACACAGGTGAAGGTGCTCTTTGCCGTGCCTTGAGAGGGAATCGAAGTAGACCTCGAAGCCAGCCCCGGCACGCCACCCGGCTACGCCGAGCATCGGAGCATCCAGCGACTTCCCACTGCCGCGAAGCCGCTTCCTCCACCGTCGAAATCCTATGAAGGGCGCCAGCACATGTCAATCGAACTTGACAGAAAAAAGTGACAATTTCCATTTACCATCGCCGCGCGGGTCGGCGCTCCTGAGGCACCCCGCCCGGAACGCAAGCGGCCCGCATGCGGGTCGCATGCGGGCCGCTCGAGTTGCATCCGCCGCCCGGTGCGGGCCGCCGGCGGCGACCCGCGCTGGTGGCAGCGTCAGCTCTTGTCGCTGAGCACCTTCCAGCCGAGCATCGACGACAGCGGCGTCGGATTGTTGGACAGCTCGGTGGTGAAGAACAGGCGCTTGCCCGCCTTGAGCTTCCAGCCCAAGCTGCTCGACAGCGGTGCCGGGTTGTCCGACAGCTTGTCGACCAGGAAGTGCTCCTTCTCGGACTTGAGCTTCCAGCCCAAGCTGCTCGACAGCGGTGCCGGGTTGTCCGACAGCTTGTCGACCAGGAAGTGCTCCTTCTCGGACTTCAGCTTCCAGCCGAAGTTGCCCGACAGCGGTGCCGGGTTGTCTAAGAGAACCCGCCAGCCGAGCTTGTCCGAGAGCGGCGAGGGATCCCGGCCCGAGCCGGCTCCGGCACCCTTGGCGGCACCCTTGGCCGCGGCCTTGGTGGCCGGCAGCTCGACGGCGACCGGACCGGCGTCGTCGACGATGGCGATGGCGAGCCGGGCCCGCCCGAATGGCGGCTCGACCGCCACCATGGCCAGGCCGTCGGCCGACTTCTCGGCGACGAACGTCGCGAGCTGACCCATGCCGGCCGCCGTCGCGGTCGCCGCAGCGTTCTCGGACAGCGGCTCCACATAGACGATGCCCCGGCGGTCGAAGCCTGCACTCGCGAGCCCGTCGACGGCGCGTTTCGCCTGCTGTTCGTCCCCGTAAAAGCGCACGATGGTTTCCGGCATGATCTTCCCCCGAAGAAAGCGCGACTGACGGCGAGTCGACCCGAGCAGGCGCCTCACCCCGTCCGGCACGGTACTCCTTCCGCCGCTGCGGGGAAAGCCAGGGAATGCATCAACTGTCAAAAAAAGTGGACACCACGAGAGTCAGGTCGAGCTGACAGTGCCCGGGGGCGGCGCTACGAGCGCAGCCGGGTGCCACTGCGGTGCTCGTACCAGCGCGCCAGCGCGGTGTGGTCGGCACCCGGCTCGAGCCCGGCCTCGGCCATGCGCCAGAGCTCGCCCGTCAGTCGGCTCAGCGGCACGTCCGTCTTGGTCGCCTGCGCCACGGCGAGCGCGGTGGTCACCTGCTGCAGCAGCTGGCCGAGAGAGACGCCCGAATCGAAGCGGCCGGAGAGCACGCACGGCCCGATCTCGGCGGTCGTCGACTGGCTCGCGGCAGCCGAGGCATTGATGACGTCCAGCATCTGGCGGAGATCCAGCCCGAAGCGCCGGCCGACCTGCATCACCTCGATCGCGGCAGCGAAGTTGACGGCGGCCAGCAGGCCGACGAGCGCGCGCATCGCCATGCCGGCGCCGAGCGGTCCGCAATGGACGATGCGCTCGGCCAGCGGCTGGAGAACCGGCCGGGCGCGGTCGAGGGCTTCGGGCGCGCCGCCGACCAGGGCGGTCAGCCGGCCGTGCCGCGCCTCCTCGAGCCCACCCGAGAGGGCGGCATCGATCAGGCCGACGCCGCGCTCGGCCAGCGCCGTGCCGAGTGCCTGCACATCGGCAGGACGGCCCTCGCTCAGATCGATCACCAGCGTGCCCGGAGCCGGGGCCGCGGCGTCGAGCACGCTCCGGGTGATCCGGGCATTCGGCAAGGCCGTCACCAGGATCGCACAGTCGACGACGACCGCCTCCGCCGAGCGTGCGCGGCGGACCCGGGTGGCCTGGAAGCGATCCATCGCCGCCTGGTCGGCATCGTGGACAGCGAGCGTGAGCCCCGCCTCGGCCAACCGCCAGGCCAGCTGCGAGCCCATGCGACCCAGCCCGATGAAGGCGACACGCGGCAGGTCGGATGCCGTCGTCGCTGCGACGTGCGGCCCCGCTGGCAGCCCTGGCAAAACGGGCTCCTTGCCGTCGACGCTCATCGTCGGTCCCCCCGCTGATCCGCCCTTCTATCGCCATCCGGGTCGCTGGTCACCCCTGAAGCGCATGGCGCGCCTTTCCGGTTGACCGGTCGCCGCCGGCCGACGAATGATCCACGGGACTCACGAGGAGGCCAAGCAGATGGACGCAAGGCAGATGGACACGGGAATGTCGATGCGGAGAGTTCGTCGAGCGGGCCAGAGCGTTGCCGCGGCCTTGGCCCTGGCGCTCGCTGCCGGAACGGCAGCGGCGGTCGAGTCCAGCGACCCGATCCGCCTGACGCTGCACGACTGGACCGGCCAGCTCATCACCACGACCATCATGGGCGAGGTGCTGAAGGAAGCCGGCTACACCATCGAGTATGTCCAGGCCGACTATCTCGCCCAGTTCGCCGGGCTCAAGACCGGCGACCTGCATGTCGCCATGGAGATGTGGGAGACCACCGGCCGCGAGGCCATGGACGAGGCGATCGCCACCGGCACCGTCGTCAATCTCGGCGATACGGGCATGTATGCCATCGAGGAATGGTGGTACCCGACCTACGTCAAGGAGCTCTGCCCGGGCCTCCCGGACTGGCAGGCGCTCAACGACTGCGCCGACGTCTTCGCCACGCCGGAAACGGCCCCGAGCGGCCGCTATCTCGGCGGGCCCGTGACCTGGGGCGGGTTCGACGACGAGCGGGTCGAGGCCCTCGATCTCGACTACGAGGTGATCCACGCCGGCACCGATGCAGCCCTCTTCGCCGAGCTCGAGAGCGCCTACCAGCGCCGGGCCCCCATCCTGCTCTGGGTCTACCAGCCGCACTGGGCCGGGGCGAAGTACGACGGCGAGTGGGTCGAGTTCCCCGAGTACACGCCCGAGTGCTACGAGGACCCGGCCTGGGGCATCAACCCGGACATGGCCTATGACTGCGGCAAGCCGAGGGGCCCGATCTGGAAGGTCGCCTGGGCCGGGCTCGAGGAGAAGTGGCCGGGGGCGCACAAGGCGATCTCGGCCTTCAACGTCTCGACCGAGGAGATGGCCGGGATGATCGCCGCGGCCGACCTCGAGGGCGTTGCGCTCGACGACGTGGTCGCCGGGTGGCTGCTCGCCAACGAGGAGCGCTGGCGCACCTGGATCGCCGAGTAGCCGGGGGCCATGGCCGAGGGGAGGGCCAAGCTCGCCTGCCGCGGCGTCTGGAAGCTCTACGGCCCGAGCGCCGACGGCTTCCTGAAGGCCCACCCCGAGCCCACGCCCGAGGCCCTGCGCGCGGCCGGCCTCGTCCCAGCGGTGGCTGCCGCCGACCTCGAGATCGCCCCCGGCGAGATCTTCGTGATCATGGGGCTCTCGGGCTCGGGCAAGTCGACGCTGGTCCGCTGCCTCTCCCGCCTGGTCGAGCCCACCGCCGGCGAGGTGCGCTACGAGGGCCGCGACCTGCTGGCCATGTCCCGGCGCGAGCTGATCGAGCTCCGCCGTCACGCGATGGGCATGGTGTTCCAGCACTTCGCGCTGCTGCCGCATCTCACCGTGCTCGGCAACGTCGCCTTCCCGCTGGCCATCCAGGGCGTCGCCCGCGGGCAATGCCACGCGCGGGCGCGCGAGATGATCGCGCTGGTCGGCCTCGAGGGCCGCGAGGACCACTTCCCGCGCCAGCTCTCGGGCGGCCAGCAGCAGCGCGTCGGCATCGCCCGCTCCCTCGCCGTCGGGCCGGAGCTCTGGTTCCTCGACGAGCCCTTCTCCGCACTCGACCCCCTGATCCGCCGCGAGATGCAGAACGAGTTTCTTCGTCTCCAGCAGCTCCTGCAGAAGACCATCGTCTTCATCACCCACGACTTCGACGAGGCGGTCCGGCTGGCCGATCGCATCGCCATCATGCAGGACGGCCGAATCATCCAGATCGGCACCGCCGAGGACCTCCTGCTCCGCCCCGCCACACCCTACGTGGCCGCCTTCACCGCCGACGCCCCCAGGGCCAAGATCCTCACCGCCCGGGCGGTCATGCGCCCGGCCGACGGTGCGGCCTACGCGCAGGCCGTCCCGGCGACGGCCCGGATCGCCGCCGTCGCGGCCGAAATCGAGGCCGCACCCGGTGCCGTCGCCGTCGTCGAGGGTGACCGCATTGTCGGCGAGCTCGACCGTGCCGACGTGCTGCGCGTCCTCGTCGGGCGGGAGGCTGTCCCGTGAGCCTCGCCGCACCCGCGAGCCCCGCACTGCCGGCCGCGCGGCCGTTGCGGCGACTGGCCCTGCCCCTCGGGCTCGCCGCGGCGCTGGCCGTCTCCTTGGCCTTCGCCAACGCCCCGCGCGGCATGGTGCCGCGTTGGGCCACCGAGTTGCCACGCGCCCAGCAGGTGCCGTTCGCCCAGTGGCTTCGCGATGGCATGCGCTGGCTCACCGACGAGGCGGCCCTCGGCCCGCTGGCCTTCCGCGACCTCACCCGTCTCCTCGCCTGGCTCATGGAGTGGCCGCTCTGGGCGGCGCGCAGCCTGCTCGTCACCGGCATCGAGACCGGCGTGGGCTCCGCCGCCGTCGCCTGGACCGCGCCCGTGTCTTGGGCGGCGCTCACGGCCGTCCTCGGCTGGCTCGCCTGGCGGGCGGGCGGTGCCCGGCTGGCCGCGCTCGTCGCCCTCGCCTTCCTCTACCTCGCGGCCTTCGGGCAGTGGCAGAGTGCGATGGTCACGCTCTCGTCGATCGTCATCGCGGTGCCTTTCGCCGCCGGCCTCGGCCTCGCCCTCGGCATCGCCGGCCACCGCTCGGCCGTGGTCGAGCGGCTGCTCCGGCCGGTCCTCGACCTCATGCAGACCGTCCCGGTCTTCGCCTATCTGGTGCCCATCCTGATCCTCTTCGGCTTCGGCCCGGTCTCGGCGATGCTGGCGACCATCGTCTACGCCACCCCACCCATGGTCCGGGTCACCATGCTGGCGCTCAGGCAGGTGCCGGACGAGATCACCGAGTACGGCCGCATGGCCGGCTGCACCGACCGCCAGCTGCTCTGGCGCGTCCAGCTCCCGACCGCCCGGCCGGCGCTGATGGTGGGGGTGAACCAGGTGATCATGCTCTCGCTCAACATGGTGATCATCGCCTCGATGATCGGCGCCGGCGGGCTCGGCTACGACGTGCTCACGGCGCTCCGCCGCCTCGACATCGGCGCCGGGCTCGAGGCCGGCCTCGCCATCACCGTGCTGGCCATCGCCCTCGACCGGCTGAGCCAGGCGACGGCCGCCGGCACGAGGCCGGGTCGGATCGGTCGCGACCGCGTGCTGCTCTGGCTTCTGGGCTTCGCCATCCTGAGCATGGCCCTGGGACGCCTCGTCCCCTGGCTCGCCGCCTACCCGAGCGGCCTCCAGGTCTCCACCGCCCCCTTCTGGGGCGAGCTGGTCCGCTGGCTCAACGTGAGCTTCTTCGACCAGCTAGAGGCGTTCCGGACGGCCGTGCTGCTCAACCTGCTGGTGCCGGTCAAGCGCTTCCTGCTGGCGCAGCCCTGGCCCTGGATCGTCGGCCTCCTGGCCCTGCTCGGGCTTCGCCTCGGCGGCTGGCGTCTCGCCGCGCTCGTGGGCGCGCTCGGCCTCTTCATCGTCGCCGCCGGGCAGTGGCAGAACGCCATGACCACGGTCTATCTCTGCGGCGTGTCGGTCGTGCTGGCCATGCTGATCGGCACGCCGGTCGGCATCGCCGCCGGCCTCAGCCGCCCCGTCTGGCGGGTGGTCGAGCCGGTGATCGACACCCTGCAGACGCTGCCCTCGTTCGTCTACCTCATTCCCGTGGTCATGCTGTTCCGGGTAGGCGACTTCACCGCCATGATCGCCGTCATCCTCTATGCGCTGCCGCCGGCGATCCGCTACACTCGCCATGGTGTGGCGCAGGTGCGCGCCGAGCTGGTCGAGGCCGGCATCGCCTCGGGCTGCACCAACGTCCAGCTCCTCGCCCGGATCCGCCTGCCGCTCGCCCTGCCGGAGATGCTGCTCGGGCTCAACCAGACCATCATGCTGGCGCTGTCCATGCTCGTCATCACCGCCCTGGTCGGGACCCGCGACCTCGGCCAGGAGGTCTACGTGGCGCTGACCAAGGCCGATGTCGGCCTCGGCCTCACGGCCGGGCTCTCTGTCGCCGCCATCGCCATCATCGCCGACCGGCTGATCGCCGCCGCCACCGACCGCACCCGTCAACGTCTTGGGCTCGCACCATGACCACCGATCACACCGCCCGCGTCGCCGCCCTGCCGCTCTGGCGCGGCAAGGTCGATCCGCTGCCGCTCGACGGCGGCATGACCAACCAGAACTTCACCGTCCAGGACGGCAGCCGCCGCTACGTCGTGCGCGTCGGCTCGGACGTGCCCGAGCACGGCCTCATGCGCTTCGCCGAGCGGGCGGCGAGCCGGGCCGCGGCCCGCGCCGGCATCGCCCCCGAGGTGATCCACCACGAGCCCGGCATCCTCGTGCTCGACTTCATCGAAGGCCAGACCCTGACGCCGGCGGACGTCCAGAAACGCGCCATGCAGCAGCGCATCGTCCCGCTGCTCAAGCGCTGCCACACGGAGGTGCCCCGGCATCTGCGCGGCCCCGCCTTGGCCTTCTGGGTCTTCCACGTGCTCCGCGACTACAGCCATACGCTCGCCGAGGCCGGCCACCGGCTCGCACCCAGGCTCGGCGAGTGGGCCAAGGCGGCGGCCCGGCTCGAGGCCCGGGTCGGCCCCGTCGAGCTTGTCTTCGGCCACAACGACCTCCTCGCGGCCAACCTCATCGACGACGGCCGCAAGCTCTGGCTGGTCGACTGGGACTACGCCGGATTCAACTCCCCGCTCTTCGATCTGGGCGGCCTCGCCTCGAACAGCGAGCTGGCGGAGGCGGACCGGCTCTTCCTTCTCGAGGCCTATTTCGACCGCCCGGTCGACGACGAGCTTCGGCTGCGGAGCCAGGCCATGCTGACCGCGTCGCTGCTCAGGGAGGCCATGTGGAGCATGGTCTCCGAGCTGTACTCGAAGATCGACATGGATTTCATCGCCTACACCAAGGAGAATCTGCGCCGCTTCGACGCCGCCTGGCGCACGTTCGAGGCGATGGACCGGGCATGACCGACCTTCCGGCAAGCGCCAGGTTCGTCGTCATCGGCGGCGGCATCGTCGGCTGCTCGACCGCCTATCACCTGGCGAAGATGGGCAAGGGCGAGGTGCTGCTGCTGGAGCGCGACAGCCTCACCTCCGGGTCGACCTGGCACGCCGCCGGCCTCGTCGGCCAGCTCCGCACCAACGCCAACATCACCCAGCTCCTCGGCTACTCGGTCGCCCTCTACGACCGGCTCGAGGCAGAGACCGGCCAGGCCACCGGCTGGAAGCGCAACGGCGGCCTCCGCCTCGCCTGCACCCTGGACCGCTGGACCGAGGTCAAGCGCCAGGCGACCACCGCGCACAGCTTCGGCCTGGAGATGCAGCTCCTCTCGCCCGGGGAGGCGCAGGCGCTCTGGCCCTTGATGCAGGTCGACGATGTCGTCGGCGCCGCCTTCCTGCCGACCGACGGCCAGGCCAACCCGTCCGACATCACCCAGGCGCTGGCCAAGGGGGCCCGGATGGCCGGGGCGCGGATCGTCGAGCGAGCCGCCGTCACCGGCTTCGAGGTCGAGCACGGCCGCATCCGTGCGGTGCTGACCGCCCGGAACCGCGTCGCCTGCGAGAGGCTCGTCCTCTGCTGCGGCCAGTGGACCCGGCGGCTCGCCGCGATGATCGGCGTCAACGTCCCGCTCGTCTCGGTCCAGCACCAGTACCTGATCACCGAGGCGATTCCCGGCGTCACCCCCGACCTGCCGACGCTGCGCGACCCCGACCGGCTCACCTATTACAAGGAGGAGGTGGGCGGCCTCGTCATGGGTGGCTACGAGCCCAACCCCATTCCCTGGGCGGAAGGGGGCGTGCCGGAGCGCTTCGCGCACCAGCTCCTCGACGAGAACTGGGACCATTTCGAGCCGATGATGGCGCAGGCCCTCGGCCGCGTGCCGGCGCTCGAGACGGCCGGCATCAAGCAGCTCATCAACGGTCCCGAAAGCTTCACCCCCGACGGCAACTTCATCCTCGGCGAGGCGCCCGAGGCTCGCAACGTCTTCGTCGGCGCCGGCTTCAACGCCTTCGGCATCGCTGCCGGCGGCGGCGCCGGCATGGCGCTCGCCGAGTGGGTCGCCACCGGCCACCCGCCGTTCGACCTCTGGCCCGTCGACATCCGCCGCTTCGGCCCGAACCACCGGGACGTGGGCTGGGTCCGGACGCGCACGCTCGAAGCCTATGCCAGGCACTACACCATGGCCTGGCCGCTGGAGGAGATGGAGAGCGGCCGGCCGCTCCGCCGCTCGCCGCTCTACGACCGGCTGCAGGCGAGGGGGGCCGTCTTCGGCGAGAAGCTGGGCTGGGAGCGCGCCAACTGGTTCGCCGGCCCCGGCGAGGAGCCACGCGACGTCTACGGCTTCGGCCGGCAAAATTGGTTCGAGCCGGTCGGCCGCGAGCACCGCGCCTGCCGCGAGGCGGCCGCCCTCTTCGACCAGACCAGCTTCGCCAAGTACGAGCTCACCGGCCCCGACGCCGCCGCGGCGCTTTCCTGGATCTGCGCCAACGACGTGACGAAGCCGGAGGGGCGGCTCACCTACACGCAGATGCTCAACGACCAGGGCGGCATCGAGTGCGACCTCACCGTGGCCCGGCTGGCCCGCGACCGCTTCTACATCACGACCGGCACCGGCTTCGCCACCCACGACCGCGACTGGATCACGCGGAACATCCCGGCCGGCATGAACGCGACCCTCAGCGAGGTGACCAGCGCCCATGCCGTCCTCTCCCTCTTCGGCCCCAAATCCAGGACCATCCTCCAGCCATTGACCCGCGCCGGCCTCGGCAACGAAGCCTTCCCCTTCGCCCGCGTCCAGGAGATCGGCATCGCCGGCTGCCCCGTGCGCGCCCTGCGCGTCACCTATGTGGGCGAGCTGGGCTGGGAGCTGCACACACCCGTCGAGTTCGCCGCGACGCTTTTCGACGCCATCCTGGAAGAGGGCGCCCCGCACGGCCTCGTCCCCGCCGGCTACCGCGCCATCGAATCCTTGCGCCTGGAGAAGGCCTACCGCGCCTGGGGCAGCGACATCGGCCCCGACCACACGCCGCTGATGGCCGGTCTCGGCTGGGCGGTGAAGCTGAAGTCGGGCATCCCCTTCAAGGGCCGGGACGCCCTCGTCGCCCAACAGCAGAAGCCGCTCCCCCGCCTGCTCGCCGGCTTCACCGTCGCCGACCCCGCCACCGTGCTGCTCGGCCGCGAAACCGTCTACCGCAACGGCGAGCGCTGCGGCTGGCTCGCCTCCGCCGGCTGGGGCTACACGATCGAGCAGAACATCGGCCTCGGCTACGTGCGCCAAGCGGCAGGCGTCGACCGGGACTTCGCCCTGGCGGGCCACTACGAGCTCGAGGTCGCCGGCCGCCGCGTCCCCGCCGAGGTCTTCCTCGACCCGCCCCACGATCCAGGGAGCCTGCGGGTGCGGGGGTGACCGGCCTTGCGCCTTGACGGATGGGATTGGCACGGCGTGACGATCGGCGCGAGCGAGGCGCCGGTGGCCAGCACTCCCGGAGTGTACCGGGTTTGGAGCATTCCGCGCTCGAGGACCGGCCGATCGCCGCGGGCCGGACGACGGCCGGCCATTGTTCGTGGCCTTCACCTGCCGCGGGCGGCATGGCGCTCGGCTCGTCCGGCCGGCGAGCGCCCGCTACCTGCACCAGCAGGAGGCTATGCGCGATGCAGAGTAGAGTCCCCCACCTGATCTAGGATGAGGAGGCCGTCCGCTGGGGCGGCTGAACTGACTACTGCTCCGCCTCCCGCTCCCCAGCCGGTGCCCCAGGCGCCAACCCACTGCCGAAGACGTCGCCGAACATGCCCTGGCCGGGGTTGCGCATCCGGGCATCCGGGGCGGGCGCCGGCGGCACCTCCTCCTCCGCCTCCGGTGCCGCCGGCGTGCTCGGTGCCAGCCCGCCCCGGAAGACGTCGCCGAACATGCCCTGGCCCGGGTTCAGCATGCGGGCACCGCCGTCCGGGGCAGGGGCGTCCGGCGCCTCCGGCTCCGCCTCGGGGGCGCCCGGCGTGCCCGGGGTCAGCCCCTCGCGGAACACGTCGCCGAACATGCCCTGACCCGGATTGAGCTGGCGGGCGCCCGGCTGGGCCGGGACCGGGGCCGGTGCGGGCGTGGCGGCCGGGGTGGGCGGTGCGAACTGCCGCTGCCGCTCGAGCCGCTCCTGCAGCGCCGCCGCCTTGCACTCGTTGGCGTCGTGCTGCAGGGCGTAGCCGGTCACGCCGATGCCGAGGAGGATCACGAAGCCGGCGAGCACCGCGGCGGGGTTGCGCGTGAAGAAGGCGACGAAGCCGCGGCCGCCGCCGGTCAGGCGGTTGGCGGTGTGGCCCTGCCGTGCCTCGTTCAGGAGGGCCAGGACCAGCGAGAGGAAGATGATGATGACGGCGAGGGCCGAGATCGACGGGTCGATGCCGAGCCGGACCTTCTGCGCCACCTCGACCGTGAAGGTGTTGTAGAAGGAGATGGTGAAGACCGTGGTGTTGTAGTTCTCGAAGCTGGCGAGGAACGCGATCACCGCGGCCCCGCCGATCGCCGGCTTGAGGAAGGGCAAAAGAATGCGCCGGAAGGCCTGGGTGTTGGTCGCACCCAGATCGAGTGCCGCATCCACCAGCTGGTAGTCGAAGCGCTGCAGCCGGGCGAGGAAGACCAGCATGCAGTAGGACGCAATGAACGAGGACTGGCCGAGGACGGTGAGGAAGATGCCGTCGTGGAACAGCCCGCCATAGGCCACGCCGAGGCCGCTCGCCATCCGGTCCCAGAAGAACACCGTGGCGATGCCGAGCACCACGCCCGGGATCAGGATCGGCGAGATGAAGACGGCATAGGTGCCGGAGCGGGCCCGGGTCGCCGCCTGGGTGAGAAACAGCGCCCCGGCGAGGCCGATCGCGACGGCGAGCACCACCACCGCGAGGCCGATGAGCACGCTGTAGCGCAGCCCCTGCATCAGCCGCTGGTCCTGGACCAGCCGGACGAACCACTCGAAGGTCAGGCACTCCCAGGGGCTGATCCGCGGGAAGGCCGAGCTGTTGAACGCGGTGATCGCCATGATCACCAGGGGCCCGAACAGATAGACGAAGAACAGCAGGAGATAGCCGACGATGACGGCCTGCGACCAGCGAATGCTCATCGCCCGATCTCACCGAGACGCACCTTGAACAGGCGCATGACCAGGAGCACGAGGATCGTGCAGGCGACCAGCAGGATGATCGCGTAGGCGGCACCGCGCGGCCAGTTCACGCTCTCGAAGAACTGCCGGTAGATGAGCTGCGTGAACCAGAGATTGGAGGGCCCGCCCAGGATCTGCGGCGCCGCCAGCGCCCCCGCCGCCAGCATGAAGACCATCGTGCAGCCCGACGTGATGCCGGGCTTGGCGAAGGGGATCACGATGCGGGTGTGGATCTTCCACCAGGGTGCGCCCAGATCCTTCGCCGCCTCGATCTGGTTCCGGTCCAGGCTCTCGATCGCCGAATAGAGCGGAAAGACCATCAAGAGCACGTAGGCGTAGCTGAGCCCGGCATAGAGCGCGATGTCGGCGCGGATGAAGTCGATCGGCTGGTCGGTGACGCCGAGCGTCATCAGGGTCGAGTTGATCACCCCGGTGGCGCCGAAGATGATGCGGAAGGCGAAGGCCCTGAGGATCTCGTTGATCCAGTAGGGGATCACCAGCGCCACCGCCAGGACGCGCGCCTCGCGGCCCCGCGCCACCTGGGCCAGGTAGTAGGCCACGGGATAGCAGATCGCGAGATTGAGGATGGTGACCAGGGCGGCGGCGACGATGGTGCGCGCGAACACCAGCACGTCGACGCGGTTCCAGCCGTCCGGGTTGCCCGCATGGCCGAAGAGGAAGTAGCGATAGTTCTCGAGCGTCCAGACATCGTTCGGCCCGCCGCGCTGCGCGGCGGGCAGGTCGTGGCGGAGCGAGAAGTCGACCATCGCCAGCTGCGGCAGGACGATCAGGAACAGCACCCAGAAGGTGATGCAGACGAGGATGTAGACGGCGAGCGGGCCGCCGTTGCGCTCGAAGAAGTCGCCGAACCAGCCGATCGCCCGCATCAATGGCGCTACTCCTCCTCGGAGAGCGCGCCCGCGGGCAGGGCCACGGCCTTGAGCGGATCGAAAACCACGCGCACGGTCGTTCCGCCGAGGGCGACGCGGGCGGTGCCCTTGTTGACCAGCGAGGCGCGCAGCTCGGTGCCGCTTTCGTGGGCGAGGCGGAGATGCAGGTTCGGCCCCTCGAACTCCTCGCCGACCACCCGCGCCTCGATGGTGGCCTCGGGCCCGGCTCCCTCGGCGTCGACGTCGAGCGCCTCGGGGCGGATGAAGAGGATCGCCTCGGTCCCCTCGCGCAGCTTGCCGCGTGCCGCCGTCGCGATCCGGGCGGCGAGCCGCCCGACGCTGGTCGCCACCACCGCCACGGAGTCGTGGATCGCTGCGACGCGCCCGTGCAGGGCGTTGTTCTCGCCCACGAACGAGGCCACGAACGCGGTCGCCGGGTCGTCGTAGATCGACCGCCCGTCGCCGATCTGCTCGATCACGCCCTCGCGCATGACGGCCACATGGTCCGACATGGTGAGCGCCTCGCCCCGGTCGTGGGTGATGTAGATGAAGGTCAGGCCGACCCGCTGCTGGATCGACCGCAGCTCGGTGCGCATGTGCTGGCGCAGCTTGAGATCGAGGGCCGAGAGCGGCTCGTCGAGCAGCAGCACGGAGGGCTCGGCGCAAAGCGCCCGGGCGATCGCCACCCGCTGCTTCTGCCCGCCCGAGAGCTCGTGGACGTACTTGTCGCCCTGGCCCTCCAACGCGATCAGCGCCAGCAGCTCGTCCGCCCGGCGCCGCCGCTGCGCCGCGTCCACGCCCTTCATCTCGAGGGCGAAGGCGATGTTCTCCCAGACGCTCATCAGCGGAAAGAGGGCCAGGTTCTGGAAGATCAGCGCCGTCGGCCGCCGGTTGGGGCCGATCCGCGCCATGTCCTTGCCGTCGATCCGCACGAAGCCGCTGGTCGGGCGCAGGAAGCCCGAGATGGTGCGCAGGATCGTCGTCTTGCCGCAGCCCGAGGGGCCGAGGAAGCTGAAGAACTCGCCGGGCTCGATGCGCACGCTGGCGTCACGCACGGCGACGAAGTCGTCGAACTGGACGAGCAGCCGGTCCAACTCGACGCTGACGCCACTCGCCATTCGCTAGACCCGCCTCGGGTTGCCGTTCGTTCGACGGAGCAGTGCAAGCTCCGTGCCAAAGCCGCAGGGGCATCGGTGCCGCGGCACCGATGCCCCTGCCTGCCTCAGGCGGCGAGGAAGCGGTTGACGTACTCGGCCCGGATATCCGCGTACCAGGGTGTCTCGGCCGGCCAGGGGTTGAGATTGGCCAAGGCGTCGCCCGGATAGGCGTCGGCGAAGTTCCGCGCATAGGCCTCGTTGGCGTAGCGCTCGGCCCCGATCACCGGCGAGTTGTAGCCGTGCGTGTCGATGGCGCGACCGGCCGGCTCCGCCTCGTAGCAATGCGCGATGAAGGCGTAGACCGCATCCATGTTCTCGGCGCCGATCGGGATCGACATGCCGTCGACCCAGGCCATCGCCCCCTCGATCGGGGCACGGTACATCACCGGCTCGCCCGCGGTCTTCAGCGCCATGGGCGGGCCGTCCCAGGTCTGGCCGACCACCACGCCCTCGTTCATCAGGCCGTTGCGCTGGGTGTCGGCATCGTTCCAGATCAGCCGGATATTGGGCTTCTTGGCGATGCAGAACTCCGTCAGCTTGGCCCAGGTCGCGCGCATGTCGTCCTGGTCGAGATAGGCCTGCCACATCGAGCCCGGCTCGAGCTCGCCGATCCGCTCGAGGTAGAGGCCCGCACCCAGCATCATCGAGTGGCCACGGCCCATCGTCTTGCCGGCGTTGGCGTCGTCCCAGACATCGCCGTAGCTCGGGAACTCGCCGGCCGGGCTCCACTGGTCGGTGCGCCAGGCGATGCCCTCGGTTCCCCAGATGTGCGGCACCCAGTGCGGGCCGCGGTCGTTGAGGTTCCAGATCTGGCTGCCCTGGGCCAGCATGTTCGGGTTGACCTTCTCGCCCGGCACCCGGCTCATGTCGATCGGCTGCAGGAGCTCGAGCTCGGCCCAGAGCGGGGCGCGGTTCATGGTCGGCGAGATCAGGTCGAAGCCCCGCCCGCCGGTCGCCCGCATGCGGTTGATGATCTCCTCGTTGGAGCCGATGCCGGTGAAGTTGATGGTGATGCCGGTCGCGTTGGTGAAGCTCTCGCGGAAGTCGTCGGGCAGATAGTCCGACCACATCATGATGTTGATCTCGCCCGACGAGGCCAGCGCCCTCGGGCTGATGATGGCGGGGGCGGCGACCGCCGCGGCCGCCGCGCTCGTGGTCTGCAGGAAGCGGCGGCGGCCGAGACCGGCGGCCGACTTTTGGGGCTGCTCGCGCATCGAGGTGTCCTTCCCGGTATTGAGGTTGCGCCATTTCCCTGGCGCCGTGCGTCATGGGTAATGCGACGGATGCGGGTTGCGCAAGCACGAACGTCGCAGCCGGCACGGGCCGCGTGTCGCCACCGCCGACGGCGCGCCGACGCTGCTACCAGGGTATGGCCGCGGTGACGTCGACGCTCAGGCGTCCTCGGGCAGGGCCAGCCGTTCCGCCGGAACCGCCGCATCCAGGGCCTCGATCTCGGCCTGGCGCGCCTTGTGCTCGGGCCCGTTGAACGGCGCGTAGTTGAGATTCCTGAAGAGGCCGGTGAGCCTGGTGAAGTGGGCCTGGACCGCCTGCTTGTCGGCGAACGCGTAGTCGCGCTCGACTAGCCGGCAGACCCGGTCGAAGAGCACCTTCTGCCGCTCGAGCGGCACCGAGACGTCGACCGGATCGAAGGCGTCCTGCTGCAGGTAGACCATGTCGAGGAACCGGGCCTTCTCGCGGATGATGAAGTCGGCCATGGTGACCCCCTCCTCGCCGGTCACCTGCATCATCTGCTCGACCTGGTCGCCGCGGCGCAGCACCTCGACCATGGCCCCCACGCGGCCCAGCCACTGGGCACCGAGGTTGTCGGCATACCAGCTCGCCATCTGGTCGAAGTAGCGCGACCACGACAACAGCGGGTCGACCGCCGGATAGAAGCGCTTGTAGGCGCGCTCGGCCGAGAGGCCGAGGAAGGTCTTGACCGTGCCCAGCGTCGACTGGGTCACCGGCTCCTCGAAATTGCCGCCGGCCGGCGAGACCGTGCCCATCAGGGTCAGGCTGCCGATGCTGCCGTCGCTCGTGCGGATCACGCCGGCGCGCTCGTAGAGGCCCTTGATCGAGCTGTCGAGATAGGCGGGATAGGCCTCCTCGCCCGGGATCTCCTCGAGCCGGCCCGAGGTCTCGCGCATCGCCTGGGCCCAGCGCGAGGTGGAATCGGCGATCAGGAACACCTTGAGCCCCATCTGCCGATAGTACTCGCCGATGGTGATGCCGGTGTAGATCGAGGCCTCGCGCGAGGCCAC
This sequence comes from uncultured Geminicoccaceae bacterium, assembly GCA_964460465.1. GTDB lineage: Bacteria > Pseudomonadota > Alphaproteobacteria > Geminicoccales > Geminicoccaceae > SLRI01. The sequence goes on from CAYWSB010000028.1 coordinate 16,221, forward strand.
CGGCATCGAGCTCGTGTTGCAGATGATCACCGTGCGGTCCATGAGCGAGCCGCCGGTCTTCGGGTCCTTGAGCTGCGGCAGCTCGGTGATCGTCTCGACCACCTCGCCCGCCCGCTCGCCGCAGGCGACGACGATCACGACGTCAACGTCGGCATGGCGGACGATGAGGTTCTGCAGCACCGTCTTGCCGGCGCCGAACGGGCCCGGAATGCAGCCCATGCCCCCCTGCGCGATGGGGAAGAACGTGTCGATCAGCCGGATCGTCGTGATCATCGGCTCGCTCGGGTAGAGCCGCTCGTTGCGCCGCCGCTGCAAGAGCCGCTCGGGCACCGCCCGGCGCACCGGCCAGTTCTGCGCCATGGTGATGGCGCGCTCCTCGCCATCGGCGCTGCGGAAGCGCGCGATCGGCTCCTCGACGGTGAAGTTGCCGTCCTGGATCCAGACCAGCTCGACCGCCTGGTCGATGTCGAAGGGCAGCATGATCTTGTGGGTGACCACGCCCTCCTGCACCGTGCCCACCACGTCGCCGCCGACCAGGCGGGCGCCGCTCCTGGCGGTCGCGGTGAAGGACCATCGGGTCGCGGGATCGAGGCCGCTCACCTTGTAGCCCCGCGGCAGGAAGAAGCCGTGCGCCTGGGCCAGCTTCTCGAGCGGGTTCTGCAGCCCGTCGTAGACGCTGCCCAGGAGGCCCGGGCCGAGCTGCACGCCCAGCATTCGCCCCGTCTGCTCGACCGGGTCGCCGATGCCCACGCCATCCGTGCTCTCGAACACCTGGGCATCGGCCGTGTTGCCGCGCACCCGGAGCACCTCGGCCTGCAGCCGCTCCTGGTAGCCGAGCGGATTGGCGCGGCTCGGCAGGATGTAGATCACCTCGTTCTTGACCAGCGGTGCGTCCTCGTGGGCCGGGTCGGTCTCGATCCGCACGAGACCCTCCTGCACGGCGACGATCCGCGCCGTGGCCGCCTTCGGCCCGCTCCCGGTCATGCGGCCCCCTGGTCGAAGCCGGACAGGCCCTGCGCCACGAGGCTGCGGAACCGCGAGCTCGCCGCCTCGGCGTCGTAGGCGACCCGCCGCTCGAGCAGCTGGTAGCGCAGCGCGTAGAGCGCCACGGCGGTGAAGTCGAAGGCGTGGCTGACCGCGAGCCTCGAGCTCACCGTCCAGACCTCCCGCATCAAGAGGCTTTCGAGGCCGACCGCGTCGCCGCTCTGCAGCTGCCCGGCGGCCTCGACCACCCAGGGAAAAGCCCGCTGGACGCCGAGGCCTGGCTCCAGCCAGCGGTCGCGGATGATCCCGGTCCAGCGGCCGTAGCCCCAAACCTCGTCGGCGGCCGGTGGGGGCCCGCCCCGCTGGCGCCGGCGCAAGGCCGCCACGACCGTGCGCAGCTCGAGCCGATGCTCGACGGCCCTGGCCAGCGCCGTGGTCGGGAGCCGGGGAACGAGGGCCCTGGCCCGGCGAACGATCTCGGCGTCGGTGCGGTCGAGCGGCAGGTGCCGCCAGCCGACCAGATCGAGGATCGCCGCCAGCAGGACCTTGTCGGCCGGCTCCAGGGCGCGCAGCCGCTGCTCCAGCCGCAGCCGCGAGATCGGCGTCTGGCGGGCGGCAAACAGGTCGCCCAGCGCCGGCAGGCTCGTCATGAGCATGACGTAGGGCGGCGCCGTGACCTCGAAAGCCGCCGGCGCCATCAGCCGATCACCCCTTCGAGCAGGGCGCGAAAGCGGGGCTGGAGATGCTGCAGGATGACCGCCGCCACCGCCCGGTCGGTGAGATCGAGGACGATGTCGCGATCCTTCAGCCGCACCACGACCCCGGCCTCGGCCGCGGTCGTGACGCCGATGGTGAGCCCCTCGTCGAGCAGCTCGCGGACCGAGCCGAGCACGAACTGGCCGAGCTTGCTCTCCTTGAGGTCGGTCGGATCGCGGCGCAGCTCGGCGAGGCCGACCGCGTCGGCCGGGAGCAGGATCTCCAGGTCGCCGGGCTTCTCGATCCCCGCAGCCGCGACCGTGCTGGCGGCGATCTCGAGGATCATCCGACGCAGCAGCTCCTCGTCGCGCATGTGCTGGGTCACCAGCCGGGTCACCTCGCCCTTGAAGCGCGAGGCGAGCTGCTGCTTGAGGTCGAGCACGGCGTCGCGCATCGCGACCCGCAGCGCCTCCTTGCCGCCGCGCTCGAGGTTGGCGGCCTCCTTCCGGGCCGCCTCGACCATCGCCGTGGCCTCCTTCTCGGCCGCCTCGCGGATGGCGCGCGCCTTGGCCTCGGCCTCGGCCACGAGCTGCTCGGCGCGGGCCTCGCCGGCGCGCACCCCCTCGGCCTCGAGCCGCTCGAGCAGCGCCTCCACGCCCGAGGCCGTCGGATGGGTCGTCTGGGTCGCCATGTGCTCCTCCGCCCGTCAGCCGGGGATGCTGCCGGCCATGACCAGCGCGAACACGAAGGCGAAGACCGCGAAGCCCTCGACGATCGCTGCCGGGGCCAGGGCGAGGCCGAAGATCTCGGGCTTGTCCTTGACGGCGGCGATGGCACTCGCACAGCTGCGGCCCTGCCAGACGCCGGAAAGCATGAGGGCGAGGCCGGCGAAGATGCCGATGCCGAAGAGGGCGCCGGCGTTCTCCGGTGTCACCGGGCGATCCAGGGTGAACATCACGACGATCCCGTAGATGATCTGCGACGAGGGCATCGCGGAGATGCCGACGAAGCGCCCGTAGCCGCCCTCGGTCTCGAGCATCGCCCCGATCGCCGCCTGGCCGGCGATGGCGCAGCCCAGGATGCTGCCGATGGCAGCGAGCCCGAACACGCCGTAGATGCCCGACCAGGCGAGCGCCGTCGCGATCTCGTTCACACTGCCAGCTCCTTCTTGGCGAACGCCTTGAACGGGTAGCCCTCGTCGGTGAGGGCCCAGCCGAAGAACTCGATGAAGTTGAGCCTGAGCCCGTGCACCACGCCGCTCATGATGCCCAGCGCCAGGGTCACGGCGTGACCGAGGAGCAGGACGAGGCCGGCGAAAAGCAGGCCGATGCCGGGCAGGGCCGCGTTGATGTCCGCCGCGAGCTGGTTGAAGGTGAGCGCCAGCGACGCCGAGGCGAGGCCGAGCGCGAACAGGCGCAGATAGCTCAGGACATCGCCGAACAGCCGCGTCACCTTGGCGAGCTCCAAGAGCCCGGTCGGCCCGCCCGCCAGCGCGCCCCACGCGACGGCGCCCAGGCCGGCGGCCACCAGCAGGCGGCCGGGCGTCGACGCGAGGCCGTTCAGGCCGAGCACGAGCCCGCCCAGCATCGCCACGATCCAGCCCAGCGGCACGAGGACCCGGCGCTCGTGCCGCAAGAGCCAGGCATGCGCCAGGTTGCCGATCGCGATGTGCACCACCCCGATCACCAGCGAGAGCTGCATCATCGCCGTGAAGTCGCCGAGGTCGAGCAGGTGCAGCCCGGCCCGCCAGCTCGCCGGTGGTGGTGCGGCGCCGAAATAGCTGCCGACCAGCACGCCGTAGACGAACGAGCAGGCGACGATGGCGACGAGCAGTGGCCGGAAGCGCCGGCCGGTGGGCGCCGTGCCGAGCCGCCGCCAGAAGGCGGCCGTCAGCACCGCCAGGACGAGCGCATAGCCGGCGTCGGCCAGGATCATGGCGAAGAAAAGGGCGAAGGAGACGAACACGACCAGCGCCGGGTTCCAGCTCCGATAGGCCGGGGTCTGGTAGAAGTTGACGAGGTCGACCCCGCCCTCGGCAGGCCCTTCGCCGACGAGGAGGGTCGGGGGGCGGTCGGCCGGCCCGGGAGCGCTGGCGAGCATGGCGAGCTCGAAGCGTCGCGCCAGCGTCTCGATCCCGGCCAGCCGGTCGTCGGGCACCCAACCCTGCAGGGCGAAGAGGCTCTCGCGGTCGGCGGTCATCGACAGTGCCTGGTCGAGCAGCGCGCGGTTCTCCGCCGCGGCCAGGTTGGCGGCCAAGAGCCGCAGATCGCGGGTCAGGGCGATGCGCTCCGCCACCGCCTCCTCGCGCGCCACCTCCAGCTCCTCGAGCTCCTCGCGCAGCACGCGAAGCGGGCGCGCGCCGGTGTGCGAGCGCGGCACCGGCAGGAGATCCGGCGGTGGCTCGTGCGGCGAGACGACGGCGACGAACAGCCGGGACGGCTCCTGGTGGACGATCTGCCAGGGCAGCGTCAGCGTCTGCAAGGTGCTGCGATGCTTGACCGGCAGGACATAGAACCAGAGCCGCTGGCCGCCCACCGACGCCAGCGGCGGGAAGGTGAAGTCGCCCCAGGGCTCCAGCGTGGCGATGCGTTGGTGGAGAAAGGTGCGCCGATCGTCGAGCGCCCGCAGTCGCTCCTTGTTGGCGAGCACCGCCTCGGTGAAGGCCTCGACGTCGAAATCCACGGCCCGCGTCCGCGGCCGCCGCCGCTCGGCCGTGTCGCCCAGATAGGCGAGGGCGGCATAGGCGCGGCGCGCCCGGCCGGTGCGCGGCTCCTCGAGCGGCCCCGGCTCGCGCAGCGGCTCCAGATGGGCGGCACCGAGATCCTGCAGCGCCTCGAGCACGTCGCGCTTCTCCCGGGCGAGGCCGCAAAGCGTGACCCGGGTCATCGGCGCGATCCTCATGCGGCGTCCGCCCGCTTGGCCTTGGCGAGCTTGGCGGTCACCACGCCGGCCCGCTCGGCGTCACCGAGGAAGATCTGGATGCGGCGGATATGGGCCCGGGTGCGCGGGATCAGCACCTTCTCGAACAGGTTGACCCGCTGCGTCACCTTCTTCACCGCTTCCTCCAGCAGCTGCACGCGCTGCCGCGCCACCATGATCTCGACCTCGAGACGAAGGGCGTCCTCGAGCAGGGTCGCCACCCGGTCGACCCAGTGCGGGCGGGCGAGCAGACCGTAGTCGCCGCGCTCGACCTCGACCGCATCGACCACCGGCAGGACGACGCCCACGACGTTCTCCCGGCCATGGCGGGCACCGCGCAGCCGGGCCAGGCCGTCGACCCGAATGGCCTGCATGGCGAGCATCGGCACCATCTGGCCGGCCGCGCGGACCAGCGCCTCGCGTGCGGCCTCGAGGTCGACGAGCGTGGTGCGCGCGCGGTTGCGCTCGGCGATCAGCTGGCGGCGCTTGAGATCCAGGGACGGCAGGAAACGCCGATAGGCGCCGAGACGGGCGCGGGCCCGGCCGAGGGCGGCCTTGCTCAGGGTCTCTGTCGCCACCGTGACCGCTCAGGCCGCCGCATGGCGGGCGCGCGCCTCGGCCGGGTAGTACTTCTCGACGAGCTCGTCCTTCATCAAGAGCTCCTCCGGCGCGAAGCACTCGGCCATGGTCTGCCAGCCGAGGTCGAGCGCCGCCTCGAGCGGCATGGCGACCGCGATGTCCATGAAGCGGGCCTCGAACAGCCGGCCGAAGACGAGCAGCCGGCGGTCCAGGGGCGAGAGGTCGAACGCCATCGCCTCCTTCTGCGCCGCGTCCCGGGCCCCCGAGTAGAGCCGGATCATGGTGTTCATCACCGCCCCGTGGTCGTCCCGGGTGCGCTTGCCGATAACGTGCTGCTTGAGCCTCGAGAGCGAGCCGAACGGCTCGATCCGCCCTCCCTTGAGGTAGAACTGGCCCTCGGTGATGTAGCCCGTGTTGTCCGGCACCGGATGGGTGACGTCGTCGCCCGGCATGGTGACGACCGAGAGGATGGTGACCGAGCCGCCGCCCTTGAAGTCGCAGGCCTTCTCGTAGCGCCGGGCCATCTGCGAGTAGAGATCGCCCATGTAGCCGCGATTGGACGGCACCCGCTCCATGGCGATGCCGACCTCCTTGAGCGCATCGGCGTAGCCGGTCATGTCGGTCAGCAGCACCAGCACCCGCTTCTTCTCGTCGACGGCGAAGCGCTCGGCGATGGCGAGGCACATGTCGGGAACGAGGAGGCGCTCGATCACCGGGTCCGAGGCCTGGTTCACGACCATGATGGTGCGGGCGAACATCCCCGCGTCCTCGAAGCTCTTCCTGAAGAACCAGTAGTCGTCGAACACGAGGCCGAGCCCGCCGAACACGATGATGTCCGCGTCGGCCTGGATGCCGATCCTCGCCATGAAGGCGTTGAACGGCTCGCCGGCGGTCGAGAAGATCGGGATCTTCTGGCTCTCGACCAGGCAGTTGAACACGTCGATCATCGGCACGTCGGTGCGGATCATCTTGGATGCCAGGACGCGCCGCGCCGGGTTCGCCGAGGGGCCACCGATCGGGATCCTCGGATCGTGCTCGAGGTCCGGGCCGCCGTCGATCGGCAGGCCGGTGCCGCCGAAGACGCGGCCCAGGATGTTGGCCGAGAAGGTGACGTCCGGTGGGTGGCCGAGAAAGCTCACCGTGGCCCGGGTCGACAGGCCCTTGGTGCCGCTGAACACCTGCAGCGACGCCACCTCGCCGTCGAGCCGGATCACCTGGGCGACGCGCGGCTCCTCGCCGCTGTCGCCGACCAGCGCCAGGTCGCCGAACCGCGGCTTGTCGACGGCCTCGCGGTCGCGCACCGCCAGCGCCACCTGCAGGATGTCGCCGACGATGGCCAGCACCTTGGTGTAGCGAACGAGCCCGGTGCGCAACGCTCAGCCTCTGAGTGGTCGGCCATGCCTCGCCCCGCAGCCTAGGGCCGATCCCGGCCGCGTCAACGGCTCAGGGTGTCGTCTTGGTCGTCCGCCGCACGGTCGGCCGGCGCGGCGCCGGGGCCCGGCGCGCCACGGCCACCACCTTCTCCCTGGCCGACGCGGGCTCCTTGGCCGGCTCGGCAGCAGGCTCCGACGCCGATGCGGCGGCCGCCGCATCGGGCTCAGGCTGCCCGGCCTCGGGCGCCACGGGGTGGACAGTGACCGGCTCGGCGGCGACGGGCGCGGCCGCTGGCTCGGCCAGGATCGCCTCGACCCGAGCCAAGAGCGTCGCGATCTCCGGCAGCATCTCGGCACGCCAGGCCGCCATCTGCCGCAGGAGCTCGAGCGCCTCGCGGCGCTCCTCGGCCGTCGGCAGGAGCTGCGGCAGGCTCGCCAGCGCCCGCTCCTCGTCGAACGCGACCATCAATGCCGCCTCCTTGGCCTCGGCCAGGAAGCTGCGCCGGTCGAGCTTGGCCAGCCGCGGGTTGCGGCGCCAGACCTCGCGGGCGAAGACATAGCCGCGCGCATCAACCCCGCCCGTGGCCTTGGTCGCGGCATAGACGACCCGCATGATCGCCTCGGCGAAGCTGCCCTCGCCCTCGCGCGCGCCCAGCGCCCGCAGCTTGAGCGCCGCCAGCTCGCGGAACGCCTTGTCGCGGCGCGCCCTGGGCTTCCTGACGTCGGCGAACGAAGCCTCCTCGCCGACCAGCGCCCTGATCCAGGGCTGCGACCAGGTCGCCTTGAAGAGCTGCTCGACCATCCGGTCGCGCGCCTCCGTCCAGGCCTCGATCGCCTCCTCGGTGCGCTTCACCATGGCCTGCTCGGTCGCCCGGAACGGATCGTCGGCCGGCAGCGCCTGGCGGTTCTCGCGCACCTGCTCGGCCGCCCACTTGACCCCGGCCATCCAGGGGTTCCAGTCCGACGCCCAGAGCTGTGCCTGGCGGTGCGGATGCATCAGCCGCATGGCCTCTGCCACCTGTGGCGTGATCATCGCCCGGACCCACGGGCTCACGAGCTGCCGGTAGAGGCCCTGGTTGGTCTCCGACACCTTGGCCAGGGTGCGAAACGGCTCCTCGTCGGTGCGGTCGTCGTCATGGGCGAGGATGTCCTCGAAGGTGCGGGCGACGAAGCGGACGTTGTACTCCGGGTGCTCCGCCGCCTTGCCCTGCTCCGCGATGCGCTCCTCCTCGATCACCATCTCGTAGAGCCCCGGTGCCAGGGTCTCGATCAGGTCCAGCGAATCGACGAGCTCGGCGTGCTCCTTCAACGCCACCTTGGCCGAGACGAAGATGCCGAGATGGCCCACCGTCGGATGCACGGTGTAGACGATGGTCTGCTCGTTGGCGCGAATCTCGTCGACGTCGTCGTAGAGGTCGAGGATCCAGTTGAGCGCCTGCGGCGGCGGGGTGATGTCGTCGCCCTCCGAGCAGACGACCACGATGGGTGCGCGGATCTGCCTGAGATCGATGCGCGTGCCGTCGGGTGCCACCAGCTTGCCCTGGGTCAGCTTGTTGCCGACGAAGAGCTCGGAGGTGATCTGCTCCATCTCCTCCTGGGTCAGCATGAAGTAGCCGCCCCACCAGCGCTCGAAGCCCAGGAAGCGATCGGGCTCGGTGTCGATCTTCTTGTAGAGGTTGTAGGGCTTGCCGACATAGGTGTTGGCCGGGTTCAGGTTCTCGAAATTGCCCACGAGATGAATGCCGTCGAACGTCCCGGCCCCCATGTCGGACGCGAACGAGGCGAGCCAGTTGCCGCCCGTCAAGCCACCGAGATAGCGCAGCGGGTTCTTGCCCTCCACACCGGCCCAGTAGGAGAGCGGCGAGCCCGAGATGCCGATCACCGAGGCCTGGTCCGGGGCGTAGGCCGAGAGGATCATGATCGCCCAGCCGGCCTGGCAGTTGCCGACGATCGCCGGCTTGGCCTCGGCCTCGGGATGCAGTGCCGCGACCTTCTCGAGGAAGTGCCATTCGGCATGCGCCACGTCGCCCAGGGTCTGGCCCTCGACCGGATCCGGCTTGAAGGAGACGAAATAGACCGGGTGGCCGGCGCGGAGCGCCACGCCCACCTGGCTCGCCTCCTTCGACCCGCCGATCCCCGGCCCGTGCCCGGCGCGCGGGTCGAAGACGACGAACGGCCGCCGCTTCGGGTCGGTCGGCACTTTGGCATCGGGCTTGATCCGCAAGAGCACGTAGTTGCACGGCCGGTCGAGATCGGCGCCGTCGAGCACGAGCTCGTAGTCGAAGACCAGCACCGGTGGCTTGCCGGCCTTGTAGTGCTCGATGAACTGGTTGCCGCGCTGGCGCATCACGTCGGCATAGAGAACCGCGCGCTGCCACGAATCGATCATGTAGGCGCCGAGACCGCTGCCGACCATTGGGGCATCCCTCCGCTGACTGGACCTCGATCGAGGATAACAAAGGGTCGCCATGTTGCAATGCGGAAAACGCCGCGGGCCGGGCACGGTCGCCGGGCCTTGCCATCCGCCGCGCACGGCCCCACTCTGCCGGTCGATCGGGCAGGGCACGAGGGGACCCGGCTTTGCGACTCGCCGCCGCCGCAGCGCTCATGACCTTGCTCCTGGGACCTCCGGCGCCGCGCGCGCAGGACCTGCCCGAGACCGCCGTCGACGCGCTCGCCGGGCGGCTCGCGGCGGCGGTCGGCCGGGTGTCGCCGGGCGGCGAGCCGCTGCCCGAGGGCGTGCGCTTCCTCGTCCGGTTCACCGAGGACGTGGGTGGTCTCGCCGTGGGCTCGCCGGTCACGGTCAAGGGGCTGCGGGTCGGCACCGTGCGCGAGGTGGCCGTCGTGCTGGACACGGCCACGGCCACGATCGACGTGCCGGTGGTCATCGATGTCGTGCCCGAGCGGATCACCGTCGACGGCGAGCGGCCCGGCGACGAGGTCGCCGTCTACGCGCTCGCCGAGCGGCTGGTCGCGAATGGGCTGCGCGCCGTCCTCGAGAGTGCCGGACCGCTCGGCGGCGCGCAGCATGTCGGGCTCGCCTTCGACCCCGAGGCGGCGCCGGCGGTGCTCGGCCGCGGCGGCCGTCATCCCGAGATCCCGGCCGCGCCGTCGCTGACGCAGCAGCTGCAGACCACGCTGGACGGCCTGCTGGCGCGGGTCGCCGCCCTGCCGCTGGAGCAGGCGGTCGACGAGGCGATGCAGGCGTTGCGCTCGGTGAACGCGGTGCTCACGGGGCCCGAGCTGGATCGGCTGATCGATGCCGTGGGTGCCGCCGGCGACGAGGTGGCGGCACTCCTGACCGGGCCCGAGGTCAGGCAGATCCTGACGTCGCTGGCCGCCTCCGGCCGCGACCTGCAGGCGCTGGTGGGCGGGCTGCAGGGGCGCCTCGATCCCTCGGTCGAGGCGCTGCAGGCGGCCGCCGCGGGGGTCGAGGCGGTGAGCCGCGAGACCAGGGCCTTCGTCGCCGGGCTGGACCGCACGGTCGGCCCGCGCTCGCCGCTCTGGAGCGAGCTCCTGCAGATCAGCCGCGAGCTCGCCGGCACGAGCCGCAGCCTGCGCCTGCTGCTCGAGTATCTCGAGCGCCATCCCGACGCGCTGCTGCGTGGCCGCCCGGAGACCATCCGGTGAGGCGGTCGACACCGCTCTGCATCGGCCTGCTCCTGCTGCTCGCCGGCTGCGGCGGCACGCCGCCGTCGCGCTACTACCTGATGGATGCCGGCCCGCCATCCTCGGCAGCGCAGGCCGACGGCCCCGTCGTCTTCGTCGACCGGGCCTCGGTCGCTGCCTATGCCGACCGCTCGGCCATCGTCGTCCGACGGGGCGCCACCGAGGTCGCCTTCGCCGAGTTCGATGCCTGGGCCGAGCCCCTGGCGGGGCAAATCACGCAGGTCGTGGCCGACGCGCTCGGCGACCGCCTCGGTCGGGCGAACGTGCTGCCGACACCCGGCCGGCGCGATCGTGACCCCGATTTCCGGGTCGTCCTCGACGTGCTGCGCTTCGAGATCGGCGCGGACGGCCTGGCGCTGCTCGACGCGCGCTGGAGCCTGCTGCGCGGCCCGGCCGACGCGTTCGCCACCGCCGGCCGCGAGCGGCTGAGCGCGAGCCCCGCCGCCGACTCGTCGTTCGACGCGCGCGCCGCCGCCCTCGCCCGGACGCTGGTCGAGCTGGCCGGGCGGATCGCCGACGCCATCGCCGCCGCCGAGCCGTAGGCTCTCGCCGCGCCGCCCGGCCGGCGCTATGCTGCGCTGCATCATCATCTGCCCCGCGCTGCACGGAGCCCCGCCATGCCCGAGACGCCGCTGTTCTCCCCCGACGCCGTGACCCTCAACGGCAAGAAGGGGCTCGTCGTCGGCATCGCCAACGAGCACTCGATCGCCTGCGGCTGCGCCCGCGCCTTCCGCTTCCTCGGCGCCGAGCTGGCCCTGAGCTACTACAACGACAAGGCGAGGCCCTTCGTCGAGCCGTTGGCCAGCGAGCTCGAGGCGACGATCCTCGCGCCCCTGAACGTCCAGGTCGACGGGCAGCTCGAGGCGCTCTTCGCGACCATCGAGCGGCGCTGGGGCCGCCTCGACTTCCTCCTCCACTCGATCGCCTTCGCGCCGCGCGACGACCTGCACGGCCGCGTCGTCGACTGCTCGAGGGACGGCTTCCTCCAGGCCATGGACGTCTCGGTCCACTCCTTCATCCGCATGGCCCGCCTCGCCGAGCCGCTGATGACGAACGGCGGGGCGCTGTTCACCATGACCTTCTTCGGCGCGCAGAAGGTGGTCGCGAACTACAACCTCATGGGGCCCGTCAAGGCCGCCCTCGAATCCACGGTCCGCTACCTCGCGGCCGAGCTCGGCCCCCGGCGCATCCGCGTCCACGCCATCTCGCCCGGCCCGCTCAAGACCCGCGCCGCCTCCGGCCTCGCCGCCTTCGACGAGCTCCTCAACAAGGCCGCCGACAAGGCCCCCGCCCGGGCACTCGTCGGCATCGACGACGTCGGCATCGCGACCGCCTACCTCGCCACCGACGCCGCCCACCTGATCACCGGCAACACCGTCTTCATCGACGGCGGCTACAACATCGTCGACTAGCGCGCCTCAACGCCGATCGCGGCCCTCGACAGCCCGCGGACGATCGCTGCACACCCGGGTCGACCGCCGTCGGCGGCAGCCGCCTCGCCGGCCGGACCGGCTCCGCCGGCTGGCCCGACGGCGGGGCGGCGCGCTCAGTACGCCCGGGCGACCGAGAAGCCGATCACGTCCTGCATCGCCTCGCGCCAGGGCGAGGCGGGGAAGTGGCGAAGGGCGGTGCGCGCCCGCTCGCCCGAGGCGCGCGCCCGGGCGAAGGTCGCCTCGAGCGTGCCGTGCCTGCCGAGCAGGCGCTGCGCCTCGGCGAGGTCGCCCGCCTGCTGCTGGTCCGGCGCCCCTATCACCCGCTCCCAGAAGCCGCGCTCGGCGGCGTCGCCCGCGGCGTAGGCGAGCAGCACCGGCAGGCTCGCCTTGCCCTCGCGGAAGTCGTCGCCGATCGTCTTGCCGAGCTCGGCCTCGCGCGCGGAATAGTCGAGCGCATCGTCGACCAGCTGGAAGGCGATGCCGACCTCCTCGCCATAGGTCGCCAGCGCCGCCTCGGCCTCGGGCTCGCGCTCCGCCACCACGGCACCGACTTGGCAGGCGGCGCGGAACAGGGCCGCGGTCTTGGACCGGATGACGTCGAAATAGGCAGCCTCGGTGGTGGCGACGTCGCCGGCCGTCATCAGCTGCGCCACCTCGCCCTCGGCGATCACCGCCGAGGCGTCGGAGAGGATGGCCAGCACCCGGAGATTGCCGTCGGCGACCATGAGCTGGAAGGCGCGGCTGAACAGGAAGTCGCCCACCAGCACCGGCGCCTTGTTGCCCCAGAGCGCGTTGGCGGTGGACCGGCCGCGCCGGAGGTCGCTCTCGTCGACCACGTCGTCGTGCAGGAGCGTGGCGGTGTGGATGAACTCGACCGCGGTGGCGAGGCCGACATGCCGGTCGCCCGCATGGCCGGCGAGCCTCGCCGAAAGCAGGGTGAGGGTCGGGCGGATGCGCTTGCCGCCGGCGGCGATCAGGTGCCGGGCCAGCTCCGGGATCATGCTGACCTCGCTCTGCAGGCGGTCGAGGATCAGCGTGTTGACCTTGGCCATGTCCTGGGCGACCAGTGCCTTTGCCCGATCGAGGGTCGGCTCGGCCGGCGCCGGCTGGGCGAGGGAGGACAGCGGTAGAGCGGTCAAGACGGCGTACTCCCGAAGCAGCGGCGGGTCTCGCGGGGCAGGTCGTGTCCGACGCCCGTGTCGGCCGGCTTGCCATCGCCCGCGGCGCTAGCTACCACGGCCCCCGGCGCTCGTGCAAACCAGTGCGTCGGGCGAGACTCTTTGTCCTAGCGATGGGGTGCACGGCGGCGGTCCCGAGATGGTGGAGCTGGTGCGCAGCAACGACCTCGTCTACCTCTCCTGGGTCGAGGCCCAGCTCGCCGCGGCGGGCATCCCCTGCCTCCTGACCGACCAGTACACCAGCGTCATCGAAGGCAGCATCGGCGCCATCCCGCGGCGCCTCCTGGTCGACGGCGACGACCTGCCCCGCGCCCGCCGCATCCTGCGAGAGGCCGAGACGACGCTCGGCCGCGACTGACCGCAATGGCCGCCACCACCGTCGACCGGCTGCTCGGCGGTCGCGTGCTGCTGGAGCAGCCGGCCAGCGGGTTTCGCGCCGGGCTGGACGCCGTCCTCCTGGCTGCCGCGGTCGTCGCCGCCGCGGACGCCACGGTGCTCGATGCGGGCTGCGGCACCGGTGCGGCCTCGCTCTGCCTCGCCCGGCGGCGCCCCGACCTCCGGGTCACCGGCCTCGAGCTCGACCCGGCGACGGCGGATCTCGCCACCCGCAACGTGCGGCGCAACGCCCTCGACGACCGGGTGACCATCGTCGCCGGCGATCTCCTGGCACGGCCCGCGACCCTGCCGGGTCGCACCTTCGCCGGCGTGATGACCAACCCGCCGTTCAACCCGGCCGGCGGGCGGCCGCCGGCCGACCCCGGCCGGGCGCTCGCCATGGTCGAGGCAACGGGCGTGGCGGGCTGGCTCGCCGCCTGCCTCGCACGGCTGGCCGGCGGCGGCCGGCTGGCCCTGATCCACCGGGCGGACCGGCTGCCGAAGGTGCTCGCCGCCCTCGACGGCAAGGTCGGGGCGATCGAGGTCATCCCGCTCTGGCCCGCTGCCGACGGCCGGCCGGCCGGCCGCGTGATCGTCCGCTGCCGCAAGGGCGCCCGGGCACCGGCCGTGCTCCGCCGGGGGCTTGTCCTGCACGCCGGAGCGGGCATCTTCAGCGAGGCGGCCGAGGCCGTCCTGCGCCACGGCGCCGCGCTCGACGACGTCCTGCCGGCAGGCTGACGCGGCGCTGCGCCGCCCGTCGAGCCCGCCGGCCTCCTTGTCCGATCATGGCTCCCTGTCCGATCATGGCTCCCTGTCCGATCATGGCTCCCTGTCCGATCATGAAGGAAAGCGACCTTGCCCTGGTATCGTCCGCGCTGGCTCGAGCGCCGCAGCACCCCCGTTCCCGTCGTCCGTCTGACCGGTGTGATCGGCGCCGTGCCGCTGCGCTCGGGCCTCACCCTGCAGGCGGTCGAGCCGGCGCTCGCCGCCGCCTTCGCGGTCAAGCGCGCCCCGGTCGTCGCCCTCTCGATCAACAGTCCGGGCGGCTCGCCGGTGCAGTCCTCGCTGATCGCAAGGCGCATCCGCGACCTGGCCGCGGAGAAGAAGAAGCCGGTGGTCGCCTTCGTCGAGGACATCGCCGCCTCGGGCGGCTATTGGCTGGCGCTCGCCGCCGACGAGATCTTCGTCGACCGGTCGTCGATCGTCGGCTCGATCGGCGTCATCTCGGCGGGCTTCGGGCTCGACGGTGCCATCGGCCGGCTCGGCATCGAGCGGCGGGTGCACACGACCGGCCCGCGCAAGGCGCTGCTCGACCCGTTCCGCCCCGAGCAGGCGGGCGACCTCGAGATCCTGAAGGAGCTGCACGCCGACATCCTCGCCAGCTTTCGCGCCCATGTCGAGGCGCGCCGCGGCGGCAAGCTGACCCTGCCGGCCGACGAGCTCTATTCGGGGCGGGTGTGGAGCGGCGAGAAGGCGGTGGCGCACGGCCTCGTCGACGGCATCGGCGATCTGCGCGGCATTCTCCGCCAGCGCTACGGCGACCGGCTGCGCCTGCGGCCGGTCAGCCGGCAGCGGAGCTGGGTGCAGCGCCGCCTCGGGATGGCCGGGGCGCATGACGGGGGCACGACCCGGCAGGGCGAGGTGCTGGAGCGGCTGGCCGACCGGCTCGTGCCGGGGCTCCTCGCCCAGGTGGAGGAGGTCGCGCTCTGGCGCCGCTACGGCCTCTGACCGCGGCGCCGGTGCGGCGCACCGCCACCCGCTGCCGGGTCCGCCCTGCCGCGGTGCGGCGGCTCCATGCGCCGCGGTGGGCGATGCTGCCGCCGGGCTGCCGCTGGCGCTTGCAACGCCGCCCGGCCGGCGCCACCTTGCCGGATGAGCCGGCGTCGGATGGACCGACGTCCCCAGCCCTCGATCCGCCGCGCGGCGCGGCCCCGGAGCCATGTTCGGTCTGTCCCTCTCCAAGATCATCTTCACCGTCCTGCTGATCGTCGCGGTCTGGAAGGGCTGGCGGCTGATGGTCGCCATCCGTGACAAGATCAGCGATCCCGCCGACTACCTCGGGTCGGCCCGGCAGTCCGCCCGGCCGACGGCCGGGCGCAAGCCGGCGGCGGCGCCACGCGACGCCGAGACGCTCTACGAATGCCCGCACTGCCACACCTATGTGCCCAACGGCACGATCTGCCGCTCCAAGGAGCAGTGCGTCCTGAAGCAGGGCTGACGCGACGGGCGTCCCGGCCCGGGTCGGGGTGCAAGCGCCACCACCGTGCCGGCGGCCGGGCTCTGGCAGGCCGCCGAAGCAGTCGCCATGGCCGCGATGCGCAGCCAGACGGACCGGGGGCGAGGAAGCGTCGAGGCCGGCGCAGCAGCGCAGCGCACCCGAACGTCCGACCTTGGGCGCCGGCGCAGTTCGCCGGTCGTCTTCGCCGCCCGACCCATCGTCGAGGCGGTTGGGGCGGGGCGGTTGTCGCCGCCGCTGGTGTCGCTCGCCGCTCGCGATCCACCCTGGCATCGCCGCCCGTCCAGCTCCTGCCCGGCGTCGCGAGGCGCCACCGTCGCGACCAGCTCGGCGGCCGGCTAGACCGCAGGCGGCGCGCCGCTCCCCGAGGGTGCGATGCGGAGGTGCAGTGCCCGGTGGTCGGAGCCCGGCAGGCGGATCACCGCGCGATCGACCAGCTCGAGCCCCCGGCCGGCCAGCGCGTGGTCGATGGGAATGCGCAGCGGCCAGGGCAGGAGCGAGGGCCAGGTGCCCTCCAGCCCCCAGGCGATCGCCAGCCCGGTGTCGGCGACCAGGGCGCGCATCAGCCGGCCCCAGGGCACGGAATTGAAGTCGCCCACCAGGAGCAGCGGCGCCTCGATCGGCGCCAGCATCTCGGCCAGCCCCTCGATCTGCCGCTCCTGGGCCCAGACCCGTCGGGGCGGCAGCGGCTGGTCGAGATGCACGCCCGCGATCGCCACCGGGCCGAAGCCGGTCTCGATCCGGGCGGCACTCATCGCGATCCGCCGCTTGCCCTGCCAGGCGCTCAGGTCGTCCAGGATCGGCAGGCGGGAGAGGATGACGCTGTCGCAGGCCCAGTGGGCGAGGCAGTCGGCGCGGTGGGGATAGGTGGCTGCCAGGACGTCCAGCACCGCGCGCGTCCGCGGCTCGATCTCGGCCAGGACCACCACCTCCGGGTCGAGCTCGAGAATGGCCGCGGCCAGGTCGTCCAGTCGCTGGTTGTGCCACCAGACGTTGGCGAAGAGCACGTCGACCGTGGCCGCCGCCTCGGCGCTGGCCCGGGCCGGAAAGAAGCTCGGCTGCAGCACGCCGAGCTGGACCACGAGGGCCAGCAGGCCGGCACCGGCGGCGAGCCAGCGCCGGGCGCCGACGAGCACCACCAGCAACGCCGCGGTCCCGACGGCCGCCTGGATCAGGAACTGGCCGAGCAGATCAAGCTTCGCACTGTGCTGGCCGAGGATTGGTGCGGCGGTGAACAGGGCGATCGCGGCCAGCAGCGGCAGCGGCCAGAACCGTCGGCCCGCCGCGACGACGGCGGCCGATGCCCGATGGCGCCGCTCGTGGGCGCCCGGCTGTCTCTCCTGTCGCATGGCGGTCTTGTCGGTCAACAGGCCCTCCGGCTGGGATCGCCTCCTGGATGCCAGAAGGCGGTAAAGATTGCACTAACGGCCGACGCTCCCGGCGCCGGCCCCCTGCCCATGCGCGCGCCGGCGTGCTAAGGCCGACGGGGACGGTGGACGGCAGTCGAGCAGATAACAAGGGCAGGGGGTGACGGCGATGACGAGGCCACTGAAGATTGCGGTGATCGGCTACGGGTTCATGGGCAAGGCGCACTCCAATGCGTATGCCAGCGTCAACCACTACTTCGCCGACCTGCCCTACCGGGTCGAGCGGCAGGTGCTCTGCGGTCGTGACGCCGGCAAGGCCCGGGCCTTCGCCGATGCCTGGGGCTACAAGGCCGTCGAGACCGACTGGCGCCGGGTGATCGCCCGCGACGACGTCGATCTCGTCGACATCTGCGTGCCCAACAACCTGCACCGGGAGATCGCCGTCGCCGCGGCCGCGGCCGGCAAGTGGGTGGTCACCGAGAAGCCGCTCGCCATGGACGTGGCCGAGGGCGAGGCCATGGTGGCGGCGGTCGAGCGGGCCGGCGTGCCCAACATGGTCTGGTACAACTATCGCCGCGTGCCGGCGGTCAGCCTCGCCCGGCAGCTGGTCGACGAGGGCCGGCTCGGCCGGCCCTACCACTACCGGGCGCAGTTCCTGCAGGACTGGACCATCGCCCCGGACGTGCCGCAGGGGGGAGCGGCCCTCTGGCGGCTCGACGCGGCAGCGGCGGGCTCGGGCGTCACCGGCGACCTGCTCGCCCACAACATCGACACGGCGATGTGGCTCAACGGCCCGATCACCCGGGTGATGGCGGAGACCGAGACCTTCGTGAGGGAGCGGCTGCACCAGGCGACCGGCAGGGTCGAGCCGGTCGGCATCGACGACGCCTGCATGTTCATGTGCCGCTTCGCCAACGGCTCGATGGGCCTGTTCGAGAGCACCCGCTACGCCCGCGGCCACAAGGCCCTGAAGACGCTCGAGCTCAACGGCGAGGACGGCTCGGTCCGCTTCGACCTGCACGACCCCCAGTATCTCGAGCTCTACGAGTACAAGGTGAAGGAGACGGGCCAGAAGGTGCCGAGCCACCTCGCCGGCTGGCGCAAGATCCACGTCACCAACCACGAGCATCCCTACATGAGCCACTGGTGGGTGCCGGGGCTGACCATCGGCTACGAGGCGACCTTCGTCCACGCGCTGGCCGACTTCCTGGCGGCGGCGGACAGCGGCACCCTGGCCGCCCCCACCTTCAGGGACGCCCTCGACACGCAGAAGGTGTGCGAGGCGGTGCTGCGCTCGGCCAGATCGGGCGCTTGGGAACCAACGGGGCTGTGACAGGCAGGGGGCCACGACCATGAGCGGCAAGAAGATCCTGATGCTGACCGGCGAGTTCAGCGAGGAGTACGAGATCTTCGTGTTCCAGCAGGCGATGGAGGCGGTGGGCCATACCGTCCACGTCGTCTGCCCGGGCAAGAAGGCGGGCGAGATGATCAAGACCTCGCTGCACGATTTCGAGGGCGACCAGACCTACACCGAGAAGCCCGGCCACCTGTTCCAGCTCAACAAGACCTTCGCCGAGGTGGCGACCGACGCCTACGACGCGGTCTACGTCGCCGGCGGCCGCGGCCCGGAATACATCCGCATCGACCGGCGCGTGCAGGAGATCGTCAAGGAGTTCCACGACGCCGACAAGCCGATCTTCACCATCTGCCACGGCGTGCAGGTGCTCATCGCCGTCGACGGCGTGGTCAAGGGCAAGCGGGTGGCGGCGCTGCAGTATTGCGAGCCCGAGGTCCGGCTCGCCGGCGGCATCTATGTCGACGTGCCGCCCGAAGGTGCGATCAGCGACGGCAAGCTCGTCTCCGCCAAGGGCTGGCCCGGCCTCGCCGCCTTCATGCGCGAGTGCCTGAAGGTGCTGGGCACCGAGATCCACCACCGCTGAGCCGGCGGCCGCCCCGGCATCGGGCCGCCCGGGGGCGGCCCGGCGCTGGCGCCCCGCTGCCGCCGGAGGGCGCATTTCGCACTTGTCACGGCAGGTCTTCTCGCCTTTGTTGCAGTGCAAGCCGCAACAGCGGCAGCCGGGCCGAATAAACGCAATGGGCGATCGCCGGCAGCACCTGACAACGTGCAGCGTGCGCCGGCCAGCAAGGGACGAGAACCTCATGCAGACGCGCGACAAGTTGCTGGGCTTGGCTGCCACCGGCGGGCTGGCCTTCGGCCTCATGGGCGAAGGCGCCATGGCGCAGACCAGCATCAACTTCACGTTGGACTGGGCCTATCAGGGCCCGACCTCGGCGATCATCGCCGCCAACGCGCTCGGCTACTTCGCCGAGGAGGGCCTGACCGTCAACATCGACAGCGGCAGCGGCTCGGCCGGGGCCGTGACCCGCGTCGCGTCCGGCGCCTACCAGATGGGCTTCGCCGACATCAACGCGCTGGTCGAGTTCACCGTGGCCAATCCCGGCCAGGAGGTGAAGGCGGTCTTCATGGTCTACGACGCCGCCCCGTTCGGCCTCTACACCCTCAAGTCCTCCGGCATCGAGACCCCCGAGGATCTCGTCGGCAAGCGGCTCGGCGGGCCGGTCTTCGATGCCTCCTACAAGCTCTTCCCGGCGTTCGCCGCCGAGGTCGGCATCGACGAGGCGGCCGTGCCGCGGGTCAACATGGACCCGCCGCTCAGGGAAGCCATGCTGATCCGCGGCGAGGTCGACGTCATCTCCGGGCACTACTTCTCGTCCATGCTCGATCTGCAGTCGCGCGGCGTCGCCGAGGACGACATCCACTACATGCTCTACGCCGACTACGGCATGGACTTCTACGGCAACGCCGTGATCGCCTCGGGCAGCTTCATCGAGAGCAACCCCGAGGCCATCGCCGGCTTCAACCGCGCGGTCGCCAAGGCGATGCGGTTCATCATCGAGAACCGCGAGGAGGCGGTGGCGATGGTGGCGGAGTACGACCCGCTGATCGACCAGGAGCTGGAGGTCCGCCGACTCGGCATGGCGATCGACATCAACATCGCCACCGACTACACCCGTGCGAACGGCTTCGGCGGCGTCGACCGCGACCGGCTGGCGAACGCCATCAACCAACTCGCCACGGCGCTCAAGCTCGACAGCCCGCCCAGCGTCGACGACATCTGGACCGACGCCTTCCTCCCCGACGCCGAGCTGCGCCAGTTGCCCTGAGGCGTCCGGGGCGCAGCCGCCTTGAGCTTCATCGGCATCGACGCCGTCTCGCTCCGCTATGGCGGCGACGAGGGAACCTTGGCCGTCCAGGACTGCTCGCTCGCGATCGAGAAAGGCGAGTTCGTGGCCCTGGTCGGCCCCTCGGGGTGCGGCAAGTCCACTCTCTTGAAGATGGTCTCCGGCCTCGAGCTGCCGACGGGCGGGCGCATCCGGCTCGACGGCAACGACGTCAAGGGCCCGCAGCACGGCATCGGCATCGCCTTTCAGAATGCCACGCTCCTGCCCTGGCGGACGACCCTCGACAACGTGCTCCTGCCGCTCGAGGTCAGCCGCGAGCACCGCGGCACCTTCCGGCGCAGGAAGAGGGAGCACGTCGAGCGCGCCATGGCGCTGCTCAAGACCGTGGGCCTCGACGAGTTCGCTGCCCATGCGCCCTACCAGCTCTCGGGCGGGATGCAGCAGCGCGCCAACCTCTGCCGCGCCTTGATCCACGAGCCCGACCTCCTGCTCCTCGACGAGCCCTTCGCCGCCCTCGACGCCTTCACCCGCGAGGAGCTCTGGGGGGTGCTGCAGAAGCTCTTCATGGAGCGCCGCTTCACCGTCATCCTGGTCACCCATGACTTGCGGGAATCGGTCTATCTGGCCGACACCGTTCATGTCGTCAGCAAGCGGCCGGGTCGGATCGTGCTCACCAAGGCGATCGACCTGCCGCGGCCCAGGACCCTCGAGCAGACTTTCGACCACGACTTCGTCGACATCGTCCACGAGCTCCGCGACGCGATCAGCGAGGTCAGGGCCAGTTGAGCGACACCACCAAGCTGCAACTGGCGCCCTGGATCGCCACCATCGCGCTCTTCGCCCTCTGGGAGATCGGCTGCCGCCTCTTTCAGATTCCCGAGTTCATCCTGCCGACGCCGTCGGCCAGCATCGCGGCTTTCTTCCAGTACTTCTACCCGATCATGTTCAATGCCTGGTTCACCCTTTGGGTGACCATGCTGGGCTTCGCCATCGCCGTCGTCTTCGGCCTCTTCCTCGGCGTGCTGACCGGCGCCTCTGCCCTGTCCTATGCCGCGCTCTACCCGATCCTGGTCGGCTTCAACGCCATCCCCAAGGTCGCCATCGTCCCGGTGCTGGTCATCTGGTTCGGCATCGGTGCCGTGCCGGCGGTGCTCACCGCCTTCCTGATCAGCTTCTTCCCCATCGTGGTCAACGTCGCGACCGGCATCGCCACGCTCGAGCCCGAGCTCAAGGACGTGCTGCGCTCGCTCGGCGCCCGGCCGCTCGACATCCTCCTCAAGGTCGGCCTGCCGCGGGCGATGCCGTACTTCTTCGCCAGCCTGAAGGTGGCGGTGACCCTCGCCTTCGTGGGCTCGGTGATCAGCGAGACCATCGCCGGCAATCGCGGCATCGGCTACCTGATGCTCCAGGCCTCCTCCAGCTTCCGCGTGCCGCTGGTCTTCGCCGGGCTGATCACCGTCGCCGTCATGGGGGTCGGCATGTACGCCATCTTCGCGCTGGTCGAGAAGCGGATGACCGGCTGGGCCTTCCGCGGTCAGGGCCGCGCCTGAGGCTCGGGGGGCAGCCAGTCGAGGTCGAGAATCTGGTCCAGGCTGTAGGGATTGGCGAAGGGCAGCTCCTCCAGGGCCTTGAACTCCCGATAGTGCTCGAGTGCGAAGACGACCTCGTCACGAGCATCGTCGAAAAGCTTCGGCAGCTGCTCCTCGAGATCGTGGCGCAGCGTTGTCGTCATCCGCCGCTCGGCGGATTTGCGGGCGTTGCGCAGACTTCTGAGCCAGAGCGCTCGCAGCTCGCTGGCGGTGGAGAACTCGAGCTTCAGAAGATGCTCGATTGCCCGGATGACGAAGCTCCGCACGGCGAAGCGCTGCTCGCTGCCCAAGTCCTCCACCTCCTCGGCCAGCTGCTCGAGGTCGAGCCGGGTGGTGATCCGGGCATCCCGCAGGCGCCGCAGCTCGGCGGCCTGCTCCCTGGTCCAGGCGACGAAGTCGGTATCGTACAGGCTGGTCGCCATGCCGCGGCCGGTCCTCTCCTGCTCCGGCGTCAGGATAACCGAACGCCTATGGCTTGCGAAGCGCGGCGGCACAGCGCGCGATGGCGGCCTCGGCGCTTCTGTCCACCGCCACCACGCTCTCCGTGATCATCAGGTTCTCGACGAGGCCGAAATCCTCGACCAGGAGCCCGTCCGCGTCGACGGGTCCCCGGGGCCCTTGCACGGTGGGCCCGACCCGTTCGGCATAGGGCCTGTGGTCGTGGCTCCAGGCAAAGACCGGCAGGCCCCTGGCGACCGCGTAGCCGATCTCCCAGGCGGTGCCCGGGTCCATGCCGGCACCCCGGAACGGGCTGATGTCGGCGACGACGGCGTCGCTCCGGTCGATGAGATCGACGTTGCCGCGATAGATCGCCCGGGCCAGCGAGACGCCGGCGGTGGTGGGTCGCTCGGCGTCGGTGGGAAACAGCCCGTCGAGGCCTTGCGCCGCGCACAGCGCCTTCAGCCGCGCCGCCACCTGGGCCACGTCCGGGAAGAAGACCTCGGGGCCGGCGAGGTAGACGGCCGGGCGGCGCATCGGGCGGGCGGCGCCCGGGGCTAGAAGCTCTGGTCGAGCCGCAGCCACTGCCGGCGGTCGATCGAGCGGACCTCGACGTCGATCTGGCGATCGCCCCGCGCCACCTTGAGGGGCACCACCACGCCGGGGTCGCCGAGCTGCCAGACCGAGCGATAGAGGCTCTCGAGATTGCCGACCGGCGCGTCGCCCACCGCCACCACCCGGTCGCCGGGTCGCAGCCCCGCCTGTGCGGCGGGCCCGCCATCGGTGACCCCGCCCAGCACCACGCCCTCCGGGCCCTCGCGGCTGGTGATGCCGAGCCAGGGCTTGGCGTGGCCCGCATGCCCCAGCGCCAGCATCTCGCCCAGGATCGGCGGCAGCAGGCTGGTCGGCACGAACATGTTGCCGGGCGTCGGCCGGCCGTCACCCTCGGCGTCGCCGACCCTGAGCGAGCCGACGCCGACCAGCCGCCCGTCCGGGTCGATCAGCGCCGCCCCGCCGAACTGGTCGTGCTGCGGTGTGGTGAAGTACGCCTCCTCGAGCAGGTACTCCCAGTAGCCGGCGAACACCCGCCGATCGGCGAGCGTCACCTGGGTGCCCTCGAGCCCGCGCGCCCGGCTGACCACCAGCAGCGGGTCGCCCTCGGCGATGTCCACCTGCGCCGCCAGCGGCAGCGGGTCGGCATCGATGGGCAAGAGCGCGCGCACCAGGCCGAAGCCGGTCTCGTGGTCGTAGGCCACCACATCGGCCGGGATCTGCCGGCCCTGCCGGTCGGTCAGGGTCACGGAGCCGGCCTCGAGCACGAGATAGCCGATGGTCAGCGCGAGCCCGCCGCCGTCGATCAGGATCGCCGAGCCCTGGCGCATCTGCCCCAGCGTCGCGGCCGTCCGGGCGTTGCGCGGCACCTCCGCGGTCAGGCCCAGCACCGCGTCGAGCGGGCTGGCCGCCGCCGGTGCCGGCAGGCCCGGGGCGCCGAGGCCGAGCCCGAGCCCGAGCACGGCCGCCAGCGCCGCCCCGCTGGTCACCCGCCGTCGACCATCCGGCCGGGCGCGACGCGCGCCGGCGCGAGCCACGACATGGCGTTCGAGGAAGCGAAGAAGGCTGACCAGCATCGCGAACTCCCGCTTGGCTGCCGATTGGCTCCCGATTGGCGAACCCGACCTCACCCAAGTAATGCAGCTGCCGCCGTCCGCCTAGTGGTGGCGTGCGGCAGCATCGCGTGCGACCTGGCGACGAGCTCCTGGCCGCGACCCGAGCAAGATGCGGGCCAGGAGCGAACCAGGCTGGTGCGACGCGGGCTCCTTGTCCTATAGACTCGTCCTGCCATGTCCCACCATCGCCCGGCGCCGCCCGCTGCCGCCTTCGAGCCGATCGAGATCGAGCCGCCCGATCTCCGGCCCTTCGCGCGCGGCGACGGCGGCGTCCCGTTCGCCTTGTGCCTAGCCAGCGGCCGACCCGGGCCCATCGTGGTCGTCAACGCGCTGATGCACGGCAACGAGTTCTCCGGGGCCATCGCCCTGCTCGAGTTGCTCGACCGGCGCATCCGCCCGGAGCGCGGCACGCTCTGGCTCACCTTCGCCAACGTGGCGGCCTTCGCCCGGTTCGATCCCGCCCGGCCGCTCGCCAGCCGCTTCGTCGAGGAGGACATGAACCGCCTCTGGCACCCGGCGGTGCTCGACGGCCCGGCCGGCACCCTCGAGCGGCGCCGCGTGCGCGAGCTCTGGCCGCTCTTCAAGAGCGCGGATTATCTCCTCGATCTGCATTCGATGCAGGGCGACAGCCGGCCACTCCTCCTGGTCGGGCTCTCGCCCAAGGGCCGGGCGCTCGCCCAGGACATGCGCTATCCGGCCGTGGTGGTGGCCGATGCCGGCCACGGCACGGGCACCCGGCTGATCGACGCCGCCCCGTTCACCGACCCGCGCCGGCCGGGCATCGCCGTCCTGCTGGAGGCCGGCCGGCACTGGAGCCGGCGCAGCGTCGCCGTGGCCCACGCCACCTGCCTGAAATTCCTCGAAGCCACCGGGATCATCACGGCGCGCCAGTTCGGCCCGCTGCTGCCGTCGGGCACGGCCCGCGCGCAACAGGTGATCAAGGTGAGCAGGGCCGTCACCGTCGAGCACGGGCCGTTCACCTACACCCGCCCGGTCAAGGGCCTCGACGTGGTCGAGCGCGCCGGCACCGTCATCGCCACCGACGGCCACGTCCCGATCCGCACACCCTACGACCACTGCGTCCTGGTGATGCCGACCCTCGCCCCGCGCCGCGGCCAGACCGCGGTCCGCCTCGGCCGCTTCGTCGGCTGAGGCCGCGGCGGTTGCGCCGATCAGCTGGCGCGGGCGGCCAGCACCCGGTTGGGCAGCTCGACATTGACCTCGAGGGTCGAGAAGCCGGTGCCCGACTGGAAGTCGACATTGACCTTGTCCTGGTCGATCTCGACATATTTGCGGATCACCTCGAGCAGCTCCTTCTGCAACAGCGGCAGGAAGTCGGGGCCGCCGCCGCCCTGCCGGTCGAGTGCGACGAGGACGGTCAGCCGCTCGCGCGCCTTGTCGGCCGAGTCGTCACGGCGACGACTGAGCCGGAACCAATCGAAGAATCTCACGCGCTCCTCCTGAACAGCCAGTCGACCAGGCCGCGCTTCTCCGGGTTGACGTAGCGCAGCTCGACCTCCTCGCCGAGCAGCCGGCTCGCCGCGTCCTTGTAGGCCTGGCCCGCTTTCGACTTGTCGTCGAGCACCACCGGCATGCCGAGATTGGAGGCCTGCAGCACCGAGCTGCACTGCGGGATCACGCCGAGCACCGGGATCGCCAGGATCTCGAGCACGTCGTCGAGCTTGAGCATCTCGCCGCGCTGCACCCGGTCGAGGTCGTAGCGGGTGAGCAGGAGATGCGTCTTGACCGGATCCATGCCGTGCTCGGCGCGCTTCGACTTCGACGACAGGATGCCGAGGATGCGATCGCTGTCGCGCACCGAGGAGACCTCGGGATTGGTGACCACGATCGCCTCGTCGGCGTTGTAGAGCGCCATGTAGGCGCCCTTCTCGATGCCGGCCGGGCTGTCGCAGATGACGAAGTCGAACTCCTTCTTGAGCTCGTCGATGACCTTCCCGACACCCTCCTGGCTGAGCGCGTCCTTGTCACGGGTCTGCGAGGTCGGCAGGATCCAGAGATTCTCGACCCGCTTGTCCTTGATCAGCGCCTGGTTGAGGCGGATGCCGTCGTTGATGACGTTGATGAAGTCGAACACGACCCGCCGCTCGCAGCCCATGATCAGGTCGAGATTGCGCAGGCCGACGTCGAAATCGATGATCACGGTCTTCTTGCCGCGCAGGGCCAGGGCCGTGCCGAGGGCGGCAGCACTCGTGGTCTTGCCGACCCCGCCCTTGCCCGATGTGACGACGATGACCTTCGACAATTCGTGCTCCTCCTGGTGGTGCGCCCCGCTCGGCGGCGGCGCGGGCAGCGTGGCTGCGAGACGACGCCGGCCGGCCCGGTCAGGGCAGGGGCCGGACCTCGAGCGTCTCGCCGGCGAGCACCGCCCGGACCCGCTTGCCCAGGAGCCGGGCGTCGAGATCCTCGCTGACGAGGTGGATCCCGGCGATCGACAGGAGCTCGGCGTGCAGCTGCTCGCAAAAGATCATGGCCGTCTCGTCGCCGTTCATCCCGGCGAAGGCTCGGCCGCGCAACGGCGCGTAGACGTGGATGTGGCCGGCCGCGGCGACCTCGGCACCGGCGCTCACCGGCGCCATGACGACGAGATCACCCGCCTCGGCGACGACCTGCTGGCCGCCACGCACCGGCTCGCGCACGACGAGGCCGGCTGGTGGCCTGGCCTTGCCGCCCTTCGCCCCGGCGCCCTGGCGATCGCCGGCGGGCTGGCCGTCGCTGCTGCCGCCCGCCCCGAAGATCGCGAGCCCGAGCGCCACCGCCGCGTCGTTCCAGGCGGGCGAGCCGTTCTGCAGGCCGACCGGCACGACGCGATGCTCGCGCAGCTTCTCGACGATGCCGGCGAGGCAGTCCGGCGCCTTCGCCTTGACCGCGGCGCCATCCAGCACCAGCGGCGCGTTGCGGAAGAAATCCGGGGCGTGCGCCACCTTCTCGACCAGCGCCTTGAAGAACGCGGGATCGTCGGGCTCGAGAATCTTCAACGAGAGAAGGGTTTGCAGCGAGCCGCGGATCTGGAAAGGCAGCCCGCTGCCACCCCTGGTCGCCTGTTCGACAGCCGACAACTGCACCCTGACCCCCTAGCGGATCGGTCCAACGGCGAACGCCACCGTGGCCTGAACCTTGTAGTCCGAATGCGCCTCGGACACAAGATGTTGTGTTGCTCTCTTCATCGGCCAGCGACCGCCGCGACGGGCTGCGGCGCTGCCTCGAGACGGCGGCCGGCAGTCCAGCCGGCCAGTGCCGCGAGCGCCCGCAGCGCCATCGACCGCTTGCGCTCGTTCTTGCGGACCTTGCCGTCGAGCGGCGGGAAGAGCCCGAAATTCACGTTCATGGGCTGGAAGGTCCGCGCATCGGCGCCGCCGGTGATGTGCCGGACCAGGGCGCCGTGCGCCGTCTCGGCCGGCGGCGGTTCGAGCCGCTCGCCCCGCGCCTCGGCCGCCGCCAGCCGGCCCGCGACGAGGCCCACGGCGGCGCTCTCCACATAGCCCTCGCAGCCGGTGATCTGGCCCGCCATGCGGACATGCGGCGCCGCCTTGAGACGCAGCTGCGGATCGAGCAGGCGCGGGCTGTTGATGAAGGTGTTGCGATGCAGGCCGCCGAGGCGCGCGAACTCGGCCCGCTCGAGCCCAGGGATCATGCGGAACACCCGGACCTGCTCGCCATGCTTCAGCTTGGTCTGGAATCCCACCATGTTGTAGAGCGTTCCCAGGGCGTTGTCCTGCCGTAGCTGAACCACCGCGTGAGGCCGCAGGCCGGCCCGCGGATCGGTCAGGCCCACGGGCTTCATCGGCCCGAAGCGCAGCGTCTCGCGGCCCCGCTCGGCCATCACCTCGATCGGCAGGCAGCCCTCGAAATAGGGGGTCGAGGCCTCCCACTCCTTGAAGCTGGTCTTCTCGGCGGCGAGCAGGGCCGCGATGAAGGCCCGGTACTGCGCCTCGTCCAGCGGGCAGTTGATGTAGTCCGCCGTGCCGCCGCCCGGGCCCTCCTTGTCGTAGCGCGACTGGAACCAGGCGACGTCGAGGTCGACGCTGTCCTTGTGGACGATCGGGGCGATGGCGTCGAAGAAGGCCAGCGCGTCCTCGCCCCCGACCCGCCGGATGGCCTCGGCGAGGGCAGGGGCGGTCAACGGGCCGGTAGCGACGATGGCGAGCCCGTCCGCCGGATCGGGGAGATCCTGCAGCTCCCGCCGGACGATCTCCACCAGCGGATGCGCCTCCAGCCGCTCCTGCACCAGCCCGGCGAAGACGTCGCGATCGACCGCCAGCGCCCCGCCCGCCGGCAGCTTCGCCCGGTCGCCGGCCCACAGCACCAGCGAGCGCAGGCGCCGCATCTCCTCGTGCAGGAGGCCCACCGCATTGCCGTAGAGGTCGTCCGAGCGGAACGAGTTGGAGCAGACGAGCTCGGCCAGCCGATCGGTCTTGTGCGCCTCCGTGGCGCGCACAGGCCGCATCTCGAAGAGGCGCACCGGCACGCCCGCCTCGGCCAGCTGGAAGGCCGCCTCCGAGCCGGCAAGGCCGCCGCCGACGACGGTAACGGGTCGCATGGGCTCCCTTCGGACTTGCGCAGTGGTTGCAAATGGACTGCTGGTCGGCTGGATACCGAACCCGGCGGCGCGGGGCAAGCCCGGGAACCCCGCTGCGCTCGGTCACGGAGTCGGTCCGACCTTGCCGCCCCGGCGGGCGCCCGGCGGCGCGTCGTGGCCCCGCTTTGGTGCCTACTTGCTGCCGTAGTAGAAGCCGGTGGCTGCCGACACCAGCGCCACCAGCGGCCCGATCAGGGCACTGAACTCCTTGATCTCGCCGGCCTCGATCCGCCCGGCGACGAGCAGCACGAAGACGCCGAGCAGCACGAAAGCCAGCAGCCCGATCAGGAAGAACGCGATGTTGCGGCGCGCCTTGTCCTCGTGGGGCCGCGGGTCATAGGGCTCGAGCTCGGGCGCCGGCGTGGCCCGGGTGACCGGGGTTTCGGTCGTGAGGTCGAGCGCCTGCTCGGCGCGCTCGTCCAACGGCTCGGGCCTGGTCGTCGGCAAGGCATCGTCCCTGGAGGCTCAGCGGCGGATCACCTGCTTGATCTGCTGCTTGGCGTCCTCGATCAACACCTTCGAGCCGCTCGCCTCCTGCTCGGACAGGAAGCGCTCGGTCTCGATGGCACGACGCAACGCGTCAGTCACCGTGATGTGCTGTCGTGCCGCCATCTCCTGGAGGAACGCGACCTGCTCCTCGGGCAGGTTGACGGTCACCTTCTTCACGGCCATGCGCGTCTTCTCCCCGGCAAGACTGCCGTACGAAAGCCATACCCCGACCGTATGTGGGCCGTATGCCGCCGCCGATCAAGCGGCGGCGGAGTCATGCCCGGCTACTCCGCCGCCGCCGGCCGCGCCGGCTCGCGCCTTGGGATGCTGGTGGCGGCGAGGATCATCAACAGGGTGACGAAGGCGACGAGCGGGAAGAAGGCTTCGGCGTGGCCGTGGTCGAGCAGCCAGCCGAGCGGGATCGGCATCAGCATGCCACCGAGGTCGAGGCCCGAGTAGACGAAGCCGAACACCTTGCCGGTGCCGCCGGGCGGGGCGGCGCTGCGCACCAGCATGTCGCGCGACGGGGTGGTGATTCCCTGCAGTGCCCCGGCCATCGCCAGCACGCCGTAGAGTGCTGCGGCCGCCATCGGCACGTAGCCGACCACCAGGAGGCAGCCGGCGCTCAACGTGAAGCCGACCGCGATAATCGCCTGGAAGCGGCCGCTGACATCGGCGAGCACGCCGCCGGCGATGTTGCCCACCGCACTGCCCAGCATGAAGGCGGTGACCGTGCCGGTTGCGACCACCATGGATGTGCCGAAGAGCTCGTGCAGGGTGAGCGGCATGAAGCTCTGCACGGCGATGAACGCCGCCGCCTGCAGCGTGAAGAAGGCGAAGCAGAGCAGGATGGGGGCGGAGAGGAACAGCTGGACGATGGCGCCCCGCTCGGCCCGCCGGTGCCGCGGGTCGCTGGCCCGAGCCTGCCCGGGCGTCTCCAGCTCGCCGCGGTTGACGAGCACCGCGAGGGTCAGGGCGAGGCCGATCAGCGCCGCCATGACCAGGGCGAAGCGCCAGGAGACCAAGGCCGCGCTCGACGCCATCAGCACCGGCGCCGCGGCCCAGCCGAGCGTGCCACCCACCGTGTGGACGCTGAACGCCCGGGCCATGCGGCCAGGGCTCACATGGTGGTTGAGGATGGCGTAGTCGGCCGGGTGGAACACGGCGTTGCCGAGGCCCAGCAGCGCGGCCGCCGGCAGCATCGCCCAGTAGTTCGGGGCCAGCGCGATCGCCGCCGTGCCGATCGCCAGGCAGGCCAGCCCGCCGGCGAGCACCCGGGCGGCGCCGATCCGGTCGACCAGGAACCCGGCCGCCGCCTGGGTCAGCGCCGAGACCGCGAAGAACAGGGTCATGACCAGGGCGAGCTCGGTGTAGCTCACCCCGAAGGCGTCGCGCAGCCACGGGAAGAGCGGCGGCAGGACCAGCTGGAAGAAGTGGCTGCCGCCATGCGCCGCGCCCACCACGCCGATGATCCGAACGTCGCGTCTGAGCCCTGCGGGCGTCGCCGTCATGCGCCTTTGTGCCTCGGCTGGCTGAAACTCGAGCCGGCCGCGCTGGCGGGCGGGCCGGACCCTCGACGGGAAGGACGTTCTACGGCGGCGGCAGGCACTTTGCCAACCGTCGCGATGCGGGTGCGGGCCGAAGACCCGGCCGGTGCCGTCGG
The DNA here is from genome assembly GCA_964460465.1 of uncultured Geminicoccaceae bacterium. Lineage (GTDB taxonomy): Bacteria > Pseudomonadota > Alphaproteobacteria > Geminicoccales > Geminicoccaceae > SLRI01. The sequence continues at coordinate 46,677 of CAYWSB010000028.1, forward strand.
GATCCATAAGCGATCGTTATGGCTGATCGTGTGTCTTCAAACGATCGGACGGAATCTGCACCGCTCGACGACGCATCGGGGCTCGGGTTGCGCCGCTATATGCGCGATGAACCCGGGCGATGCGCCGCTATACGCGCCATTTGTCATAATCTTCGCCGCTATATGCGCCATAAG
>CAYWSB010000029.1:0-46156 GCA_964460465.1 uncultured Geminicoccaceae bacterium
GTCACCCGCAAAAGCAGGAAAAAACGGCGCGATTAGGGCGTTCTGCAACTGCCTCAACGGTCAAAAATTAGTGGGATTGGTATAACCTCTCTGACGACCAAGAGCGCGACCGCCATGGTGGCGGCGAGGGACGCCGCGACCACCGGCATGGCGCGCAGCCAAGCCGCGCGGATGCTGACGACCGGCATGCCGAAGCTGGCGTAGTAGGGCAGGTCGGCGATCCAGGCTCCCCAACAGGCTCGAACACACTGTGGATCAGCGGGCTACCGACCGCCACCGCGACTAAGACTCTACCAGATGACGGTGACGGCAAGTTACAAGGATCATCCTCCCCACGCTTCGTTCTTTCTCTCTCTTTGGCCGGGTGCTCCGTCCCTGCCGGCTATTGCAGCATCTCGACCGTGGTGATGGCGCCATCGGCGACCGCCCAGTGCTCGAAGGTGCCGGCGACGTCGCCGTTCTCGTCGAAGTCGTGCGAGCCGGCCGCACCCTCGTAGTTGATGTCGGTGCCGGCGGCGATCAGCTCCTTGGCCTTGGCGAAGTCGCCGGGACCGACCACCTCGCCCGGGGCGTTGGCGACCTCGCGGAGCGCGTCGCGGATGGCGGCACCGTCGGTCGAGCCCGCCTGCTCGATGGCCAGCGCCATGATCATCGCCGCGTCGTAGGCGCTGTCGATGTACGGCAGGGGCGGCAGCTCGCCGAACTCGGCCTCGTAGGCGGCGGCGAAGCGCGCGCTGGCGTCGCTCTCCATGGCGGCCGGCGCGGTGCCGAACATGCCGTTCATGAACTGAGCGCCGATGTCGTCGACGAGCTGGGCCGTCTTCATCCCGTCGGTGAAGACGAACCGGTCGAAGAAGCCCTCCTCGAGCGACTGCCGGATGATCAGGAGGCCGCCGTCGTCGGGATAGGCGATCAGCAGGAGCGCCGCCGGGTCGCCGCCGGCGACACTCTGCAGCTCGCCGCGATAGGAGGCCTTGTTGGGCTCGAAGGCGGCGGAGGTGGTCACCGTGCCGCCGTAGTTCTCGGCGAACGCCTCGGCGAGGCCGACCCCGTAGTCGTTGTTGACGTAGAGCACGGCGATGCTGTCGATCCCGGCGCTCTCGACGAGCTGGGCCAGCACCACGCCCTGATAGGCGTCGGAGGGGGCGGTGCGGAACAGGAAGTCGTCGTCGTCCAGGGTGGTGATCGCCGGCGCCGTGGAGGCGTTGGAGATCTGCGGGATGCGGTTGGGCTTCGATACTGTCGTCGCCACCGGGATGGTATTGCCGGACGAGAGCGCGCCCAGGATGCCCGCGACGCCGTCGACCGAGACCAGCCGCATGGCGGCGTCGATCGCCGGCTGGGCACGGGTCTGGGTGTCGCCGACCACGAGCTCGAACGGGCCGCCGAGCACGCCGCCCGCCTCGTTCACCTCCTTGGCGGCCAGCCGCATGCCGTTGAGCGAGCCCTCGCCATAGGCCTGCAGCCCGCCGGTGAGCGGGATGAGGGCACCCACCCGCGCCCCCTCGGCCATGGCGGTGCCGGCGAGAAGCGTGGTGCCAAGGGCCGCGATCGCCGCCGCCCGCATACCCGATCTGTTCATCTTCTGTCCTCCCTCAAGGGCAATTCGTCCGGTCGACGCTGGCGCCTTGCCAGAAGCCGTCGGCATCCGCACATAGGCCTCATCTCTTAGAAAGTCGCGCGCAGCGGCGCAACCGGGACCCGACATGCCGATCATCAACCGCATCGCCGACTACAAGGCCGAGCTGACCGAGTGGCGCCGCCACCTGCACATGCACCCGGAGCTGGCCTACGAGGAGGTGGAGACGGCGGCGTTCGTGGCCGAGCGGCTGCGGAGCTTCGGCGTCGACGAGGTGCATACCGGCATCGGCCGGACCGGGGTGGTGGCGGTCATCCGGGCGGGCTCGAGCGGCCGGCGGATCGGCCTGCGCTGCGACATGGACGCGCTGCCGATCAGCGAGGCGACGGGGCTGCCGCACGCCTCGCGCCGGCCCGGCAAGATGCACGCCTGCGGCCATGACGGGCACACCGCCATGCTGCTGGGTGCCGCCCGCTACCTGGCGGAGACGCGCAACTTCGACGGCACGGTCTATCTCGTCTTCCAGCCGGCCGAGGAGGGCCGCGGCGGGGCCAAGGCGATGCTCGACGACGGCCTGCTCGAGCGCTTCCCGGCGGGCGAGCTCTACGGCCTGCACAACTGGCCCTCGATCCCGGCCGGCACGTTCGCGATGTGCGAGGGCCCGGCCATGGCCGCCTCCGACGAGTTCCGGATCGCCGTCACGGGACGCGGCTGCCATGCCGCGATGCCGCATGTCGGGCTCGACCCAGTGACGGTGGCGGCGCAGATCGTGATGGGCCTGCAGGTGGTGGTCAGCCGCGAGACCGATCCGCTCGACAACGCCGTCCTCTCGGTGACGCAGGTCCATGCCGGGCACGCCTTCAATGTCGTGCCGGAGACGGCCGAGCTGGTCGGCACCGTGCGCACCTTCAAGCCGGCCACCCGCGATCGAATCCAGGCACGGCTCGAGCAAGTGGCCACCGGGATCGCGCGGAGCTTCGGGCTCGAGGCCGCCGTGATGTTCCGCCGCGGCTATCCGCCCACCGTGAACCACGCCCGCGAGGCGGCGGTCGGGGCGGCGGCGGCGGCGCTGGTGGTCGGCGACGACAAGGTCGAGCGCAACCCGCAGCCGGTGATGGGGGCCGAGGACTTCGCCTACATGCTCGAGGCCGTGCCCGGCAGCTACATCTGGATGGGCACGGGCACGGGCGACGGCTCGCCGCTGCTGCACAGCCCGCACTACGACTTCAACGACGAGGCGCTGCCGGTCGGCGTCAGCTACTGGGCGAAGCTGGTCGAGACCCGCCTCGCCCGACCGGCCTGAGGGTGGCGAGGCCCCAACCATGACGCGGTGCGAGGTGAACGATGGCGGATGAGCCCCTGCTGCTGCAGGACGAGACGGGCGGCGTGGTCCGGCTGACGCTCAACCGGCCCAAGGCCTTCAACAGCCTGAGCGGGGCCCTGCTCGAGGCGCTGCACGAGGCGCTCGACGCGATCGCGGCCTCGCGCAGCGCCCGGGTGGTGGTGCTGGCCGGCAACGGCAAGGCGTTCTGCGCCGGGCACGACCTCAAGGAGATCGGCCAGGAACGCCGCGCCGAGGCGGTCCATGCGCTCTTCAGCCGCTGCTCGGCGATGATGCTCAAGCTGCAGGACCTGCCGCAGCCGGTGATCGCCGAGATCGACGGCATCGCCACCGCGGCCGGCTGCCAGCTGGTCGCCGCCTGCGATCTCGCCGTCTGCACCGAGGCCAGCCGGTTCGCCACCTCGGGCATCAAGTTCGGCCTGTTCTGCTCGACGCCGATGGTCGCCCTCTCGCGCAACGTGCCGCAAAAGCCGGCCATGGAGATGCTGCTCACCGGCGACTTCGTCGACGCCGCCGAGGCGCACCGGCTGGGCCTCGTCAACCGCGTGGTGCCGGCGGGCGAGCTCGGGGCGGCGACGGCGGCCCTGTGCGCGCGGCTCCTGGACAAGCCGCGCGATGTGCTCGCCGCCGGCAAGCGCGCCTTCTACCGTCAGCGCCCGATGGATGCGGCCGAAGCATACCGCTACACCACCGAGGTGATCGTCGAGAACGCCATGGGCGAGGCGTTCGAGGAGGGGCTGGCGGCCTTCGTCGAGAAGCGCCGGCCCGCCTGGTCCGGCTGAGGAGGCGTCGTTGAAGCGGACATTCAAGAACATCGTCTATCCGACGGACTACACGAAGGCCGGGGCGCTCGCCTTCGCGCACGGCCTGAAGCTCGCCCTGGCCGCCAGGGGGCGGTTCACCATGCTCCACAGTGCCGAGGGCGAGCTCGAGGACGCGGCCCGGCGCGAGGCCTTCCCGGGGGTGCGCGACACGCTGGCGAGCTGGGGCCTGCTCGATCTCGGCGTGCCGGCCGAGAGCGTCGAGCAGCGCCTGGGCGTGCGGGTGAGCAAGATCGACCTCGCCGGGCGGGCCACGATCGACGGGGTCGTCGATTACATCCACCGGCACGAGACCGACCTCGTGGTGCTCGGGACCGCGGCCCGGGACGGCCTGCCGCGCTGGCTCAAGGGATCGGTGGCCGAGACCGTGGCCCGGCGGAGCGGCGCCGCCAGCCTGTTCGTGCCGCAGCAGAGCCGGGGCTTCGTCGAGCCGCGGTCGGGCAAGCTCGAGCTCGCCCACATCCTGGTGCCGGTCGACGACGCGCCGCCGCCGGCCGTGGCGCTGCAGGCGGTGGCCAGCCTGATCGAGCTGCTCGATGCCCAGGAGGCCAGGCTGCATCTGCTGCATGTCGGTGGCGACGGCGCCGCGCCGACGCCGGGGCTGCCGGCCTGGCTGGGTGCCCGCACCGAGCAGCTCACCTTGCCGGGCCCGGTGGTCGAGACGATCGTCGCCGCGGCCGACCAGCTCGACGTCGATCTCATCGTCATGGCGACCGAGGGGCGGCACGGCTTTCTCGATGCGCTCCGGGGCTCGACCACGGAGGCCGTGCTGCGCCGGGCCGGCCGGCCGCTGCTGGCGGTGCCGGCTTGAGCGACACGCCCCTGGTCTACGACGACGCCGTCATCCGCCGCATCCTCGAGCGGGTGAAGCGGATCGCCATGGTGGGCGCCTCGGCGAACGACATGCGGCCCTCCTACTTCGCCATGCTCTATTTGCAGAACAAGGGCTACGTGATCGACCCGGTCAACCCGCGCTATGCCGGCGAGCGCATCCTCGGCCGCGACGTCTACGGCTCGCTGGAAGAACTGCCGGAGGTGCCGGACATGGTCCAGGTCTTCCGCAAATCCGAGGACGTCCCGCCCATCGCCGAGGCGGCGATCGCCAAGGGGGCCAAGGTGCTCTGGATGCAGCTCGGCGTGCGCAACGAGGCAGCCGCCGAACGGGCGCAGGCGGCCGGGCTCGAGGTCGTCATGGACCGCTGCCCCAAGATCGAGCACGGCCGCCTTTTCGGCGAGATCGGCTGGCTCGGCGTCAATCGCGGCGTGCTGTCGTCACGCAAGGGCGAGGCGCTGCAGCTCAAGACGAAGAAGGGGCGGTTGATTTAAGGGATGCGGGGAGGATGATCCTCCCCGCGCCCCGCCGGGCTTTGGTGGCGGCGCTTGTCATGACTGCAGGCGCCCGGCTAGGCTCGCCCCATGAGCACGGACCTCGACGATCTCTACGCGCGCGACTTCTATGCCTGGACCCGGCGCCAAGCCGAGGCTTTGCGTCGTGCGGAGGCCGAGCGCGTGAACACCAGCGAGCCGATCGACTGGGCGCATCTGGCCGAGGAGGTGGAGGACTTGGGCCAGGAGCAGCGCCGTGCCATCCAGAGCCAGCTCGAGCGCCTTATCCAGCACCTCCTCAAGCTCCAGTTCGCGCAGGACCAGACGCCCCGCCGGCAGTGGCTGCTGACCATCGACAATGCCCGCGCCGAGATCGACCGCCGCTGGACCGCCAGCATCGCCCGCGACATCGCTCCCTTCCTGCCCACCGCCCACCGCCGCGCCCGCAAGGCGGCAGCCCTCGAGCTCGAGGAGCACGGCGAGCCCGACACGGCCAGCTCCTTGCCCGAAGCCCTGCCGTACACCCTGGAGCAGCTCCTCGACGAAGGCTGGTATCCGGCCACGCCCGCGAGTCCGGACAAGATCTGACGATTAAGCAGGATTTGCGGAGAGGATGATCCTCCCCGCGCCCCACCGCAACTTTGCGACGTCGCTTGTCCCGAACACCGCGGCAAAGTACCGAGGGGGCGTGGGGCAGCCGAGTTCCCCCCCATCCTCTTCACTCCCGGAGCCCCTGGATGCGCCTGTTCACCGCCTCGCTCGCCACCGAGAGCAACTCGTTCTCGCCGATCCCGACCACGCGGCGGGATTTCGAGGAGTGTCTCTATTTTCGGCCGGGCGAGCATCCGGAGCGGGCGACGCTGTGCACGGCACCCCTGGTCGTCGCGCGGGCGCGGGCGGCGCAGGAACGCATCGAGCTCGTCGAGGGGTCGTGCTTCTGGGCCGAGCCCTCCGCACCGGTGCGCCAGGCGGACTACGAATCGATGCGCGACGAGATCCTGGACCAGCTCCGGGCGGCGCTGCCCGTGGACGGGGTGCTGCTCGGGCTGCACGGGGCGATGCTGGCGCAGGGCTGCGACGACTGCGAGGGCGAGCTGATCGAGCGGGTCCGCGCGCTGGTCGGGCCGAAGGCGGTGATCGGGGTCGAGCTCGACCCGCACTGTCACTTGACCGAGAAGCGGGTGCGGAACGCCGACGTCATCGTCCTCTACAAGGAGTACCCGCATGTCGACTTCGTCGAGCGGGCCGAGGAGCTGGTGGGCCTCGTGACCCGGGCGGTGCGCGGCGAGATCAAGCCGCGGATGTCGCTCTACGACTGCCGGATGGACGATCTCTTCCCCACCAGCCGTGAGCCCGGGCGGTCGTTCGTGGCGAAGATGCAGGGCCTGGAGGGCAAGGACGGGGTGCTGTCGGTGTCGCTGGCGCACGGCTTCACCCAGGGCGACGTGGCGGACCAGGGAACGCGGGTGCTGGTGGTCACCGACGACGCCAAGGCGAGGGGCGACGCGCTCGCGATCGAGCTCGGCGAGGAGGTGCGGGCGAAGCGCGGGACGTGGCGGCCGCCGCATCTCGGGCTCGACGAGGCGATCGACGCGGCCTACGCGGCCGAGGGGCCGGTGGTGGTGGCCGACCCCTCGGACAATGCCGGCGGCGGGGCCGCCTCGGACAACACCAACGTGCTCCGGCGGCTGCTCGAGCGGGGCTGTGCGGACGCCGCGATCGGACCGTTCTGGGACCCGCTCGCGGTCGCCATCTGCCATGGCGCCGGGGTGGGGGCGCGGCTCGTCCTGCGCCTCGGCGGCAAGGCGTCGCCGACCTCGGGCCAGCCGATCGACGCCGAGGTCGAGGTCATCGGGCTGGTGACGGACGGCCGGCAGTCGTTCGGGCCGTCGAAGGTGAGCTTCGGCGACGGCGCCGGCATCCGCATCGCCAGTGGCGAGGGCTTCGTCGAGGTGGCACTGATCAGCCACCGGACGCAGGCGCTGGGCACGGAGATCTTCACCGATGTCGGCATCGACCTTGCGACCAAGCGCTATATCGGGGTGAAGTCGACCAACCATTTCTATGCCGCCTACGCGCCGGTCGCGACGCAGGTGCTCTATTGCGACGGCGGCGGCCCGTCCGCGCTCGACACGACCAAGTATCCCTACCGCAAGATCACCCGGCCGATGTGGCCGCACGACCCGCTGCCGGAAGGCCGGCTGCTGGTCTAGCCGCCGCACAGGAAATCCCGCCATGGCCCACCGCAACGGCCAGAAGCCGTCGCCACCCCCTGCCGGCCCGATCGTCCTCGACCCGTCGCAGCTCGACGAGGTCGTCGCCAATTGAGCCCGAGGACCGGCTGCTACACGCCCGGGCCCACCGTCTCGATCCGGGGCTCCGGGCCGGCACCGTGGATTTCCAGCCATTCTTTGTCGATGTCGGGGAGCTCCTTGTCCTCGATCGCGGCCTCGAAGGCCTTCAGGCGCTTGTAGATGGACAGGAGCTCGACGATCGTCGTCCAGGAATTGACGAGGTACTGGAACGAGTTGGAGACCTGGTTGAAGGCGGTGAGGATCTGCTGGAGCAGGCCGAAGGTGAAGCCCACGGCGGCCCCGGCGACGATGGTCGGGATCAAGAGGATGTAGACGAAGATGTTGTCCGCCTGCAGGTACATCGCGCGGAAGACATTGAAGTACATGTAGTGGAAGTAGAGGCGGAAGTAGTTCTGCCGGACGTGGGCGAACAGCTCGCGGACGGTGAGCGGCTGGGCCCGCTCCGCCCGGTCCTCGCCATAGACCAGCTCCTTGCGGTAGGCGGCCTCGACCCGCTGGTTGATGAACTCGAGGCCGGGCAGGCGGATGCCGACCAGGGCCAGGAGGCCGGTGCCGAAGACCGACCAGACCAGCGCGGCGACGAAGAGCGGGGCCGGGATGGCGCCGACGACGGGCAGCTCGGTGACGTACTCGGAGAGCGCCCAGAGGACCGGCAGGAAGGCGATGAGCGTCATCACCGCATCGATCGCCGACACACCGAGGCCCTCCATGACGCCGGCGAACCGCATGGTGTCCTCCTGGACGCGCTGCGAGGCGCCCTCGATGTGCCTGAGCCGCTTCCAGCGCGCCATGTAGTAGTCGTTCATCGCGGTGCGCCAGCGGAAGATCCAGTGGCTGACGAAGAACCGGGTGAGCACGAAGATGAAGATCGCGACGAAGGCGATCTGGGCGAAGATCAGGAGCAGGCCGAACAGTTCGGCCTCGGTGACCGTCGAGCCCTCGGTCAGCGCCGCCTGGACCCCGTCGAAGAACGGCCGGCGCCAGTTGTTGATGGCGACCGAGATCTGCACGCCGAAATAGGTGACGAAGAGGATCAGCGCCGAGCCGAGGATCGACCAGCGCGCCCAGGGATGCGGCGCGTAGCGCCACCAGAAGGCGGCAAAGAGCGCCACGGCGATCCCGTAGTAGCCGTAGAACCAGAGGAACTCGGGCGTGACGAAGTAGCCGAGGCCGATCACCGGCGGCGCGTCGGCGGGCGACAGCCCGAGCCCGAGATGGACCCCCCAGCCCCAGCCGCCGGCGTACCAGATCGCGGTGGCGAGCGCCGACCAGGCGACCACCGAGAGGAAGAACAGCCGCGGGCTCGGGAAGAACGACTGGAACATCGACGCGGTGCCTTTCGCAGGGCGGCTCGATCAGGGCTTGCGGTCAGCGGCGACCGGGCGGCTGCAGGTTGGCCGGGGTCATCGGCAGGAAATGGACGGTCGCACCGCCGCCGGCCAGCCTTGGCGGCCGGTCGGGCGACCGGTCAGGCGGCAAGAAACCGCCGCACGGCCTGGATCTGGTCGGGCGCCATCAGCGCCGGGGCGTGGCCGACGCCCTGGAAGGTGACGAGCTCGGCCCTGGGGCCGCGCCGGGTCATCGCCAGGGCGACGTCGGCGGGCAGCAGAATGCTCTCCGCACCGCGCAGCACCAGGGTCGGGCAGGCGATCGCGTCGTAGAGCGGCCAGAGGTCGATGTCGGCGGCGGCACCCGCGAGGAACGGGGCGGCGATGCGCGGATCGTAGTGCAGCACGAAGCCGCCGATCGCCGGCCGCGCGCTGTGCCGGGCGAGGTGCGCCCACTCCGCGTCGCTGAGCGGGCCGAAGGGGGCGTGGATCTGGCGCAGATGCGCCTCGAGCGCGGCGATATCGGCGAACAGCCTCGGCGGGACCCCGAGATAGGCGGCGATGGGCTCGAGCGCCGCCCTGGGGACGAAGCCGCCGACGTCGTTGAGCACCAGCCGGCGGATCGGCGCGGGCCGGGCGGGGTCGAGCCGGGCGGCGAGCCCCATGCCGATGATGCCGCCCATCGAGGTGCCGACGAGGTCGACCTCGGCGAGGCCCAGGGCGGCGAGCAGGGCCGCGATGTGGCCGACATAGGTGGGGGCGGCGTAGCGGGCGGGGTCGTCGAGCCAACGGCTCTGCCCGCGGCCGGCGACGTCGACGGCGATGACCCGGGCCCCGGCGTCCGCGAGGGCCTGGGCCAGCGCGTCGAAGTCGCGGGCGTTGCGGGTCAGGCCGTGGATGCAGAGGACGGTGCGCGGTGCGTTCGGGTCGCCCCACTCGACGCAGGCGAGGTCGAGCGGGCCCTGCGGGTCGGCCACCGTCACATGGCGCTGGCGCATGCCGGTCACAGCCGGGCGATCCGGGCCGGCACCTCGCCGCGGCCGCCGCCCACGGTGACCGGCTTGGCCCGCACGGTCTCGCGGTAGACGATGAAGAGGCCGGCGGCGACGACGATGGCGAGGCCGACGAAGAGGTTCGACTGCGGCACGTCGCCGAAGATCATGATGCCGAAGACGACGGCCCAGATCATCTGGCTGTACTGGAACGGCGCCACGACGACGGCCGGCGCGTCCCGGGTGGCGAAGACCAGCCCCGCCTGGCCGATGCCGAAGAGCAGGCCCGCCATGGCCATGACCCCGAGCTCGGCCAGGCTCGGCCAGATCCAGGCGGCGGCCGCGGGCGGCAGGCAGGTGGCCATGACCCAGAAGAGGACGGAGAAGAGGACGGCCGCACTCTTCTCGGTGGCGCCGATCTTCTTGAGGATGACGAAGCTGAGCGCACCCGCCACGGCGGCGAGGCCGGCCATGAGGTGGCCGAGGCCGAAGCCGGAGAAGCGCGGGTCGATCATGATCACGACGCCGATGAAGCCCACGACGGTGGCCGACCAGCGCCGCCAGCCGACGGTCTCGCCCAGCAGGATGGCGGAGAAGGCGGTGACCAGCATGGGTGCCCCGAAGAGCAGCGCATAGACCTCGGCCATCGGCAGCATGGCGAAGGCGCTCCAGGCGAGCATGCCGCAGGCGGCGGTGAGGATGCCGCGCAGGGTGACGAGCTTGAGGTCGCGCGGCACGACGCTCCTGATGCCGCCACGGCCGATAGTGGTGGCGAGCACCGGCAGAAGTGCAAAGAAGGCCATGAAGAGGGCGATCTGGAAGACCGAGAAGCCATCGCTCGAGAGCTTGAGCAGCGCGTCGGCGGTCGAGAAGGCGGCGTAGGCGACGAGGGACAGGGCGATGCCACGGGCGACACGGCCGGGCTCGACGGCGACGATGGCGAGCGTGCTCATGGGTAGGGGCGGTCCGAGGCGAGAGCGGCGACGACGACGTCCTCGATATGCCAAAAGGCATTGCCACACCACCAGCGCGGTGCGCGGCGGGGGTGCCAAATTCGCGCCGCGGCCAAGGCCTGCCGGCCACTTGCCGGCAGGGCTCGGACAGGCTCTCAGATGGCGAAGTCGATGCCTTCGCGGACTTCGCGGCGGACCGCCGTCTTCTCGGCCGCGCGGCAGAGGTCCTCGATGGTGACCGAATCGAGCCGGGCCAGCGCCTCGCGCTCGTGCTCGGTCCAGAACGGCGCCATCACCCGCTCGCCGAGGTCGCTGGCGCGGATGTTGGCGGGCTCGGCGTCGTTGGCCTCGACCACGGCGACGACGTCGGCGACGGAGATCCGGCGGCGCTCGCGGGCCAGCCGGTAGCCGCCGCGGGGCCCGCGCACGCCCTTGAGGATGCCGGCCTTGACGAGCTGCTGCATCACCTGCTCGAGGTAGCGCCGCGGCAGGTTCAGGCGGCGGCCGATATCCTGGCTCTGCACGGGCTCGGCCGTGCCGTGATAGGCGATGTCCACCACGGCCTCGACCGCCAAAGCGAGCTTCTTCGACGGCTTGATCATCGGTCCTGGCTACTCCGCTGCACTGTCTCGCCTATCCGAGGTCGTCCTGCCGTTCCCCCGCACCGCTCTCCCCGGGCCCGTCCTGCCCCTGCCCGTCCTGCCCCGGCCCGCCCTGCCCCGGCCCGGAGCCGGTCGACCCGAACCCGCCGGCACCGCGCCCGCTCCCCGGCACCGACACCGTTCCCGGCCGCCAGTCGACCCGCTGCACCGGCGCCACGATCAGCTGGGCGATCCGCGCACCACGCTCGACGGTAAAGAGGCTAGCGCCGGCATTGTGCAAAACAACACCCACCTCGCCGCGATAATCGGCGTCGATGGTGCCGGGGGCGTTGAGCACGGTGATCCCGTGGGTGAGCGCCAGGCCCGAGCGCGGCCGGATCTGCGCCTCGAAGCCCGGCGGCAGGGCGATCCGGAAGCCCGTCGGCACGAGCGCACGGGCACCGGGGGCGAGCCGCAGCGGCGCATCTTGCGGGACGGCGGCGAAGAGATCCGCCCCCGCCGCCAGGGTCGTGGCGTAGGCCGGCAGCGGCAGGCCCAGCCCGTGCGGCAGCTGCTCGATGGCCACGGGCACCGACGCCACCGGAACGGCTGCCGTCATCGGCCGAGCGCCTCGGCGATGCGGGCCGCGAGGCGCCGGGCGACGTCGGCCTTGCTCATCTCGGGCCAGGCCTCCGGTTCGGCGTCGCCACCGACCAGGTGGACGGTGTTGCGCTCGCCGCCGAAGACCCCGGTGCCGCTTGCCACGTCGTTGGCGAGGATCCAGTCGCAGCCCTTCCGGGCGAGCTTGCTCCGGGCGTTGGCGACGAGGTTCTCGGTCTCGGCGGCGAAGCCGACGACCAGGCGCGGGCGCAGCGTGGCGTGCCGGGCCAGGCTCTGCAGGATGTCGGGGTTGAGGGCGAGCGGCAGGGCCTCGGGCACGCCCCGCTCCTTCTTGAGCTTGCCCGTGGCCGTCGTGGCCGGGCGCCAGTCGGCGACGGCGGCGGCGCAGACGGCGATGTCGGCCGGCAGGTGCGCCTCGACCGCGGCCAGCATCTCGCGGGCACTCTCGACCCGGTGCACGGCCAAGCCGGGCGGATCGGCGATGGTCACCGGGCCGGTCACCAGCGTGACCTCGGCACCGAGCTCGGCGAGGGCGGCGGCGATGGCGTGGCCCTGGCGGCCGGACGAGCGGTTGGCGATGTAGCGCACCGGGTCGATCGCCTCGTGGGTCGGGCCGCTGGTGACGATGGCACGCCGGCCCTCGAGCGGTCCGCGGCTGGACGCGGGTCTTGCCGCAGCCTCGCCGTCGAGCGCGGCCAGGATCGCCTCCAGGATCGCCATGGGCTCGGCCATCCGCCCGGCCCCGGTCTCGCCGCAGGCCATGTCGCCGGCATCGGGGCCGACGAAGCGAACGCCATCGGCCGCGAGCGTGGCGGCGTTGCGGCGGGTGGCCGGGTGCGTCCACATCATCGGGTTCATCGCTGGGGCGACGAGCACCGGCTTGTCGGTGGCCAGCAGCGCCGTCGAGGCGAGATCGTCGGCGTGGCCGTTCGCCATCTTGGCCAGGAGATCGGCGGTGGCCGGGGCGACGACGACGAGATCGGCCTCGCGCGAGAGCCGGATGTGGCCCATCTCCGCCTCGTCGGTGAGCGAGAAGAGGTCGCTGTAGACCTTGTCCTCGGCGAGGGCGGCGAGCGACAGGGGGGTGACGAACTCGGCCCCGGCCCTGGTCAGGATCGGGCGGAAGGCGAGACCCCGCTCGCGGCCGCGCCGGATGAGCTCGAGCACCTTGTAGGCGGCGATGCCGCCGCCGACGATCAGGAGAATCTGCCGCAAGCTTCCACTCCCACCGTCCGCCCGAGGTCGTCGTCCGGACTATTCACAGCCGGAAGATGGCGTTCCTTCAGGCCAGGGCAAGGCCGAGGGCGAGACCGAGGAGCAGCGGCCACAGCCAGCCGCCGCGCCAGGTCGGCCGCTCCCGCACCACCGCCGCCGTCCGCTCGCGCTCCAGCGCGTCCTCGAGGCGGCGCACCAGCACCGGCAGGCGCCGGGCGGTGTCCAGGCCCTCGGCCAGCACGAGCTCGACGCGGGCCCGGGGCCCCAGATTGGCGACGATCCAGTCCTCGACCAGCGGCTGGGCGAGCTGCCACATGTTGACCTTGGGATTGAGCAGCCTGCCGACGCCTTCCGCCACCACCATGGTCTTCTGCAGGAGCAGGAGCTGCGGCTTGGTGCGCATCTCGAAGCTGTCGGCCACGGCGAGGAGCTGGCCCACCAGCCGGCCGAAGGAAATCTCCTCGAGCGGCAGGCCCAGGATCGGCTCGCCAATCGAGCGGATCGCCTGGACGAAGGCCATGCGGTCGGCCTCGGGCGGCAGGAAGTCCGCCTTGAAGAAGACGTCGGCGACGGAGACGTAGTCGCGCTGGAGGAAGCCCACGAGAATCTCGGCCATGTAGCGCCGGTCGGCCATCTCGACCCGGCCCATGATGCCGAAGTCGAGGGCGACGATGGTGCCGTCGGCGTCGATCATGAAGTTGCCGGGGTGCATGTCGCCGTGGAAGAAGCCGTCGCGGAACACCTGGTTGAAGAAGGCCTTGGACGCGTTCTCCATGATCCGGTCGGGGTCGTGGCCGGCCGCGATCAGCCTGGCCCGGCCGCTGACGTGCTGGCCGGTGACCCGCTCGAGGGTGAGCACCCGCTGGCCGGTCCGCCGCCAGTCCACCTCGGGCACGCGAAAGCCCTCGTAGTCGGCGCTGTTGAGCGCGAGCTCGACCGCCGCCGCGGCCTCGAGCCGGAGGTCGAGCTCGCGCCGCGTGCCGGTGGCGAACAGGGCGACGGCCTCGCGCGGCCGGTAGCGGGCGAGCTGCGGCTGGGTCCGCTCGACCATCTCGGCCAGCCAGGTGAAGAAGACGAGGTCGTCCTCGATGGCGCGCTCGATGCCGGGCCGGAGCACCTTGACCGCCACCTCGCGGCCGTCGCTGGTGGTGGCGAAGTGGACCTGGGCGATCGAGGCCGCAGCCACGGGCTCTTCGGCGAAGTGGCTGAAGATCTGGTCCAGCGGCTGCCCGAGGTCGGCCTCGATGGTGGCCCTGGCCTGCTCGACCGGGAACGACGGCAGCCGGTCCTGCAGGGTGGCGAGGTCGGCGGCGATGGCCTCGCCCAGAAGGTCGGTGCGGGTGGCGAGGCTCTGGCCGAACTTGATGAAGGTGGGCCCCATCTCTTCCAGCGCCGCCGCCAGGCGCTGGCCGGGCCGGCCCCTGGCCCGCTGGTTGACGAAGGGCCGGGCGAGCTTCAGGAAGGGGCGGGCCTGCGGCACGAGCTCGAAGGGAAAGAGCGCGTTGTTGCGGGCCAGCGTGCGGCCGATGCTCACCACCCGCCAGACATGCTTGAGCGACAGCAGCATCGACCTGGCGGCGGGCTAGAGCCGCCAGCCCGAATGGATGGCGGCGATGCCGGCGGAGAGGTTGCGGTAGCGCACCTGCTCGAAGCCGGCCGCCCGGAGCAGGTCGGCGAAGGCTGCCTGGTCGGGAAAGCGGCGGATGCTCTCGGCGAGGTAGCGGTAGCTGGCGGCGTCGCCGGCGACGAGGCGGCCGAGATTGGGCAGCACGGTGAACGAGTAGGCGTCGTAGAGCCGGTCCAGCAGCGGCAGCACCACCTTGGAGAACTCGAGGCAGACGAAGCGGCCGCCGGGGACCAGGACGCGGTGCGCCTCGGCCAGCGCCCGGTCGATGTGGGTGACGTTCCGGATGCCGAAGGCGATGGTGACGGCATCGAAGCGCTGGTCGGGAAACGGCAGCGCCATGGCGTCGGCGCAGACGAAGTCGAGGCGGCCGAACCAGCCCTTGTCCAGCGCCCGGTCGCGACCCTGGCCGAGCATCGCGGGGTTGATGTCGCTGACCACCACGCGACCCTGCCCTGCCACCCGATCGAGCACGCGCTCGGCGATGTCGCCGGTGCCGGCGGCGAGGTCGAGCAGGCGGATGCCGGGGCGCGGCGCCAGCCAGTCGACGGCGGCGTTCTTCCAGAGCCGGTGGACGCCGAGGCTCATCAGGTCGTTCATGAGGTCGTAGCGGCTGGCCACCGAATCGAACACGGCCTTGACCCGCGACGCCTTGCCGGTCGGGTCGACGCGCTCGAAGCCGAAGCTCTCGGCGAGGCGCCGTGCCGCCGCCAGGGCCTCCTCGGCCGGTTTTCTCTCCATCGCCAACGCGATCCCCACGCATCACCGCGCCGCTGGTCCGGCTGGTGCGGTTGTTCTATGGAAGCGGCAGCCTCTCGGCAACCGGCCGAGCGGCCCCGTTCGTTCCAGGGACCCCAGCCCCGTGCCCGAGCTTCCCGAGGTCGAGACGACCATGCGAGCGCTCGCCCGCCGTCTCGAAGATAGACGCTTCGTGGCGGTGGAGCAGCGCCGCGCCGATCTCCGCTTCACCTTGCCGCAAGACCTGCCCGGGCGGCTCGCCGGCCGTCGGCTGACCGGCTTCGCGCGGCGGGCCAAGTTCATCCAGGCGATGCTCGACGACGGCACGACGCTGCTCCTGCATCTGGGCATGTCGGGCCGGCTGGTGTTCGACGGGGCTCCTGCCGGACCGCACGAGCACCTGACCTTCCACTTCGACGACGGCACGCTTTTGCGCTTCGTCGACCCGCGCCGCTTCGGCATGCTCGATCTCTGGCCCACGGCCCGGCTGGCCGAGCACAAGTGGCTGGCCGGCCTGGGGCTCGAGCCGCTCGGCAACGGCTTCGACGGGCCGGCGCTGCTGGCCCGGCTGGGCAGCAGCCACGTGGCGCTCAAGGTGGCGATCATGGACCAGCGCCGGGTGGTCGGCGTGGGCAACATCTATGCCAGCGAGAGCCTGTTTCGGGCCGGCCTGTCGCCGCGGCGGCTGGCGGCGAGCGTCGGCCCCGGCCGGGCGGCGCGGCTCGCGGCGGCGATCCGCGCGGTGCTGCTCGACGCCATCGACGCCGGCGGCTCGTCGTTGCGCGACTACGTCCAGTCGAACGGCGAGCTCGGCAATTTCCAGCGCCTGTTCAGGGTCTACGACCGGGCCGGCCTGCCCTGCCCGGCCTGCGGCACGCCGATCCGGCGCTTCGTCCAGGCCGGCCGGGCGACGTTCCACTGCCCCCGCTGCCAGCGCTGAGTCGTGGCGGCGTGGCCCGGTCGGCGCATGCTGCAGCGCCGCAAGGATCGTCTGATTTGCCCTGGACGGCCGGTGGCGAAGTGGTGTTAAACCCCGCACCTGCACTCCGCCATCGGCTGGCGCACCCTCGGCAGCGGCGTCCGGCCCGCGTATCATCTCACGGAGATAAGGAATGGCTTTCGAGACCATCCTGGTCGAAAAGCGTGACGCCGTCGCAATCGTCACGTTGAACCGGCCGAAGCAGCTCAACGCGCTGAACGGCCAGGTGATCGACGAGCTCGGCCGGGCGCTGGCCGGGTTCGACGCCGACCCGGACATCGCCGCGGTGGTGCTCACCGGCTCGGAAAAGGCCTTCGCCGCGGGTGCGGACATCAAGGAGATGGCGGAGCTTGACTTCGCCGAGGCCTACGGCAGCGACTTCATCGGTCCCTGGCACGACATCGCCCGGCACAAGAAGCCGGTGATCGCGGCGGTGGCCGGCTACGCGCTCGGCGGCGGCTGCGAGCTCGCGATGATGTGCGACATCATCATCGCCGCCGACAACGCCAAGTTCGGCCAGCCGGAGATCAATCTCGGCACCATCCCCGGGGCGGGCGGCACGCAGCGCCTGACCCGGGTGATCGGCAAGTCGAAGGCGATGGAGATGATCCTGACCGGGCGGAACATGGACGCGGCCGAGGCTGAGCGGGCCAATCTCGTCGCCCGGGTGGTGCCGCTCGTCGACCTCATGGAGGAGGCGGTCAGGCTGGCCGAGACCATCGCCGCCAAGTCGCAGCCGATCGTGGCGATGGCCAAGGAGGCGGTCGACGTCGCCTACGAGACCGCGCTCGCCGAGGGCATCCGCTTCGAGAAGCGCAGCTTCTACGCCACCTTTGCCACCGCCGACCGCAAGGAGGGCATGACCGCCTTCAGCGAGAAGCGGACCGCCAACTTCGCTCACCGCTGAGCGCCCGGCCGGTCGCGCGGCGCAGGTCCGTCGCGATTGACGGCACTCCGACCGCCCGCTATACCGACGGCCTTTCCGCAGCAAGAGGACTATCGTGGCCCACAGTCGTTCAGCACAGAAGCGCATCCGCCAGACGGCGAAGCGGACGGAGCGCAACAGGAGCCGTATCAGTCGCATCCGCACCTTCGTGCGCAAGGTGGAGGACGCGCTCGCGAAGGGCGATGCGGGCGCTGCCACGGCCGCGTTCGCGGCGGCGGCACCGGAGCTGCAGCGGGGCGTGAGCAAGGGCGTGCTGCACCGGAATACAGTGGCGCGCAAGATTTCACGCCTGTCGAGCAAGGTCCGGACGCTGAATCTCGGCGCCGGCGGCTGATTATCCTGACTTTTTCGTGAGTTGATCGGGGCGTTGATCGACGGCCCTGCCGATGGTCGGCAGGGCAGGAGGTCGGCGTTCATTTTTGTGTTTGCGCCCTCAACCTGCAGTCGAAAGCCTTCGTTCTCGATTTGAGCCTATTGCATCACCGACCTCGTTCGGTTACTGTCCGGAAATGCGGTGCGGCAGTAAGCCGGCGCGCAATCACTTGGATTTTACTTACGATTGGGCGGTCGGCGGCGGCTTCTCTGCAGTGGGCGCGCGCTAAACCACAGGGCGAGCGCAAGCGAGTGCCACTACCCGGCTAAAGATTGGCATCGTCTCGTCCAGCCGTGCGGGCACGGCTTCTTGCGGCCGACTTTGGCCGCCAGGGGCACGCCAAGGGGAAGACGGGCGAGGCCTCCGGGCGCGATCGCACCGCCCGGCAACGACATCGCGACCGGGCGGCGGCGACGTCGAACGGTGGCCGCAGGATGGATCGCGAGCGGATGATCCGAGGGAGCAACCCTGAGCCGGTATTCGAGACGGATATGGTCGTCCCAAGAACCAACGAAACCGTCAGGCAGTGGGAGCAGGTCCGCGCACTGCTGTGCAACGAGTTCGGCGAGACCGCCTACTCGACCTGGCTCAGCCCGCTCGAGCTCGTCGACATCGAGGGCGACCGCGCGGTGATCGCCGTTCCGACCCAGTTCATGCGCGACTGGGTGGTCAACAACTACGCCGACCGGATCCGGGCCTTCTGGGCTCGCATCAACCCGGCCGTGCGCAGCATCTCGCTCAGCGTGCGCACCGCCCAGGCGCCGCGCCCTGTCGACCCGCCCGCGACCCAGCCGGGCATGCCGGTCGGCGCCGCGCGGCCGCGCATCGTCGCCGAGAACGGTGTCGCCGCGGCGCTCGGGCCCGCGGCCGCCGAGGCGCCGGTCCTCCAGGCCGGCGGCACGCTGCCCGATCTGGCCGAGCTCGGCGCCACGCTCGACCCGCGCTTCACCTTCGACACCTTCATCGTCGGCAAGCCCAACGAGTTCGCCTTCGCCGCCGCCGAGCGGATGGCCGCGAACGATAAGCCGCCGTTCAACCCGCTCTTTCTTTATGGCGGGGTCGGCCTCGGCAAGACGCATCTGATGCACGCCATCGGCTGGGAGGCCAAGCGCAACAACCCGAGCCGCAGGGTGGTCTACCTCTCGGCCGAGAAGTTCATGGTGCAGTTCATCCGCGCCCTGAAGCAGCGCGACACGATGGGGTTCAAGGAGATGTTCCGCTCGGTCGACCTGCTGATGGTCGACGACGTCCAGTTCATCTCCGGCAAGGATTCGACCCAGGAGGAGTTCTTCCACACCTTCAATGCCCTGGCCGAGCGCGGCAGCTCGATCGTCATCTCCGCCGACCGCAGTCCTTCCGACCTCGCCGGGATGGAGGAGCGCATCCGCTCGCGTCTCGGCTGGGGGCTGGTGGCCGACATCCACCCGACCACCTACGAGCTCCGGGTCGGCATCCTCCAGGCCAAGGCCGAGCAGCTGGGTGCGGTGGTCCGACCCGAGGTGTTCGAGTTCCTGGCGCACCGCATCACCTCGAACGTCCGCGAGCTGGAGGGGGCGCTCAACCGGGTGGTCCACCAGGCGACACTCCTGCGCCGGCCGGTCTCAGTCGAGATGGCGCAGGACGTCCTGAAGGACCTGCTCCGCTCCAATGAGCGGCGGGTGACCATCGAGGAGATCCAGCGCGCCGTCGTCGAGCATTTCCAGCTCAAGATGGCCGACATGTCGTCGACCCGGCGGGCCCGTGCCGTGGCCCGGCCGCGGCAGGTGGCGATGTATCTGGCCAAGCAGCTCACCCCGCGCTCGCTGCCCGAGATCGGCAAGAAGTTCGGCGGCCGCGACCACACCACGGTGATGCACGCGGTCAAGCAGATCGAGAAGCTCTGCGAGACCGACCGCAGCCTCGCCGACGACGTGGCCGCGCTCAAGCGCCGCCTCTCCGGCTGAGCCGCCGGTGCCTGGGCCGGCACCACCCGAGGGGCCACCGCTCGGCATCGTCATGCTCGAGACGCGGTTCGAGCGCATTCCGGGCGACATCGGCCATCCGGCCACCTTCCCCTTTCCGGTGCTGCACGAGGTCGTGCCGGGCGCCTCGACCACGCGGGTGGTGGCACAGCAGGCGGCCGGGCTGCTCGACGCCTTCGTCGCGGCCGGCCGGCGGCTGGTGTCGCGCGGTGCTGCCGGCATCCTCACGTCCTGCGGCTTCCTCGCCCTGCACCAGCCGGCGCTCGCCGCCGCCCTGCCGGTCCCCGTCGCCACCTCGAGCCTGCTCCAGCTGCCGCTGCTGGAGCGGCTGCTGCCCGCCGGCCGGCGCGCCGCAGTCGTGACCATCTCGGCTGCCGACCTCACCCCGGCGCATCTGGTGGCGGTGGGTGCCGCCCCCGGCACGCCGGTCGCGGGGCTGCCGGCGGACGGCCACTTCGCCGATGTGTTCCTCGGCGACCGCCCCAGCCTCGATCCCGGCAAGGCCCTGAACGAGCTCCTGGCCGCCGCCGACCGGCTGCTCGCCCGCCACCCGGCGACCGGGGCGATCGTGCTCGAATGCACCAACCTGGGCCCCTACAGCGCCGCCCTCGCCCGCCACACCGGGCTGCCGGTGCTCGACATCGTCAGCCTCGGCCGCTGGCTGCATCAAGCCGTGCATGCACCGCTGCATGCACCGTCTCGCTCATCGCCCGGCGCGGCTTGTCCGTAGGACGCAAGTTCGCGTCGCGAAGCTGACGGCGGGCGTCCGGGCCGCCACCTATGTGGAGTGCAGGAGCCGACCCGCCGGGCCGGACCAGGGAGACGGGCAATGGCAGAAGAAGCGCGCGCGGGTGGGCGCCAGGGCGGGCGGAGCGCGCGCCGGGCGGAGCGGCTGGGCGGCGGGCTCCGGTCGCTGCCGGCGCTGGTCCGGCGCATCCCGGTCTACGAGGTGCTGAACGAGGAGGGGCTGGAGCTGATCCACGCCGCTTCGCTGAACATCCTCGAGGAGATCGGGATCGAGTTCCGCGACGGCGAATCGCTGGCCATCTGGCAGGCGGCCGGGGCCGAGGTCGCGGGCGAGCGGGTGCGCATCCCGGCCGAGCTCCTGCTGGCGCTCCTCGCCCGGGCGCCGCGGCAGTTCACCCTGCATGCCAGGAACCCGGCGCGGACGGTCGAGATCGGCGGCGACCACATGGTGTTCGCGCCCAACTACGGCTCGCCCTTCGTGCGCATGGCCGACGACCAGCGCCGCTACGGCACGCTCGAGGACCTGGCCGCCTTCCACAAGCTGGCGCACGTCTCGCCGGCGCTGCACAATGTCGGGTCGGTCACCTGCGAGCCCACCGATTCGCCGGTCGCGGTGCGCCACCTGCACATCACCGCCTCCGCCATCCGCCACTCGGACAAGAGCTTCATGGGCCCGGTGACGGCGCCGGAGCGGGCGGCGGACGCGGTCCGGATGGCCGAGGTCGTCTTCGGCGCCGACTTCATCGCGGCCAACACGGTGATGCTGTCGCTCGCCAACGCCAACACGCCGCTCGTCTGGGACGAGACCATGCTGGGGGCCGTCAAGGTCTATGCCCGGGCGAACCAGGGCGTCATCCTCGCCCCCTTCACGCTGGCCGGCGCCAACACCCCGGCGTCCACCGTGGCGACCGTGGCCCAGCTCAACGCCGAGGCGCTGGCCGGGATGGCCTTCGCCCAGGCGGTCCGGCCGGGTGCCCCCGTCATCTACGGCAATTTCCTCGCCACCGTCTCGATGAAGTCCGGCGCACCCATGGCCGGCACCTCGGAGCTGGCGCTGATGAACTTCATGATCGGCCAGCTCGCCCGGCGCTACGGGGTGCCGTGGCGCTCGTCCGGGATGCTCACCGGTGCCAAGATCTGCGACGCCCAGGCGGCCTACGAATCCGCCTTCAACATGCTCCCCATCCTGTTGGCCGGAGCCAACTTCGTCATGCACACCGCCGGCTGGTCCGAGGCCGGCCTCGTCTGCAATCTCGCCAAGTTCATGCTCGATGCCGAGCAGATGGAGATGCTCCACCGGCTGGGCCAGGGCCCGTCCTTCGCCGATTTCGGGGCAGCGCTGGATGCCATCCGCGAGGTCGGGCCGGGGGGGCATTTCCTCGGCGCGGCGCACACCCAGGCGCATTTCCAGGACGCCTTCTTCATGGCCGCCCTCGCCGACAACAACAGCTTCGAGCAGTGGCAGCTCGAGGGCTCCAAGGATGCCGCTGCCCGCGGGCGCGACGCGGCGCTGGCGGCGCTCGAGCGCTGGGAAGACCCGGGCCTCGACACGGCCGTGGCCGAGGCGCTCACCGCCTTCATCAGCCGGCGCGAGGCCGAGATCCCGGCCAGCTTCGACTGAGCGCCTGCACCCCGAGGCGGCGCTTGCCAGCCGGCCCGTCGATCGCCCAGGAAGGGGCGCCGGGCCGGACAGGCGGCGTGGCGCTCGAGGGGACGATCGCGCGATGACCGATGCCGGGACCCATCCGGAGCAGGCGGTGCTCCGCCATTCCCTCGTCATGACGGTGGTGCTGGCGGCCCTGGGCGTCGGCTTCGGCATCGTCGCGGGCTCGCTCGCCATCGTCTTCGACGGCATCGGCTCGTCGATCGACGCCGGCATGACCTTCCTCTCGCTGGCCGTCGCCCGGCTCCTCGCCCGCGGCGACAGCCGGCGGTTCCAGTTCGGCTACTGGCATCTCGAGCCCATGGCGCTGGTCCTCAACGGCGGCCTCCTGATGCTCTTCTGTCTCTACGGCCTGGTCAGCGCCGTGGGCGACATCCTGGCCGGCGGGCGCGAGCTCGATTTCGGCTGGGCCGTCGCCTATGCCGCGGTGGCCGCCGTCCTCAGCCTCGGCGCCCATCTCTACGAGCGCTGGCGCAACCGGCGGATCGGCTCGGAGCTGATCCGCCTCGACTCGGTGAGCTGGCTGATGTCGGCCGCCCTCTCCGCCGCCCTCCTGGTGGCCTTCGGCCTGGCGCTGCTGGTCGAGGGCACGGCGCTCGCCTGGACCGCCCGCTATGCGGACTCGGCGGTGCTCGCGATCATCAGCGCCGCGCTCGCGGTGCTGCCGATCGGCATGCTGCGCGAGGCCTGGCGGGACATCTTCCAGATCGCGCCGGAGCCCCTCGACGAGGCGGTGCGCACCGTCATGGCCGGCTTCGTCGAGCGGCACGGCTGCGTGACCTATTCGAGCTATGTGGCGCGGGTCGGGCGGGCCCGGTTCATCGAGGTGCACGTGGTGCTGCCGCCGGACTTCGCGCTCGGCAGCGCCGCCCGGCTCGATGCGCTGCGCGCGGAGATCGCCGCTCTGATCGGCGAGGCGGGCCCCGACCGCTGGCTGACCATCGCGTTCACCGGCGATCCGGCACAGATCTGAACGTGCCGCGTGCCGGCCGGGGTGGGAATGCCGGGGCGGCCCGGTGCCAGGCGCGTCACATGCCAGCCGGGTCACAGGGCTGCCGGGTCACAAGACGGTGGCGACGTCGCCCTCCCCCTTTCGCTGGGCTGCCCTTCGCTCTAAGTTCGCTGCCATTCCAATGACGGCGATCGACGAGGAGCGCACGGCCATGACCACCGCTGCACAGCTCATGGCCGGAAAGCGCGGCCTGATCATGGGCATCGCCAACGAGCGGTCGCTCGCCTGGGGCATTGCCCGGGCGGTCGCCGGCCAGGGCGCCGAGCTCTGCGTCACCTACCAGGGCGAGGCGCTCAGGAAGCGGGTCACGCCGCTCGCGGCCGAACTCGGCTGCGACTTCCTGGTGCCGGCGGACGTCACCGACACGGCCAGCATGGACGGCCTCTTCGCCGCGATCGAGGCGCGCTGGGGCCGGCTCGACTTCGCCGTCCACGCCGTGGCCTTCTCCGACAAGGAGGAGCTGAAAGGCCGCTATGTCGACACCTCGGCCGATAACTTCCAGCGGACGATGCGGATCTCCTGCTACTCCTTCACGGAGCTCGCCCGCCGCTCGGCCGCGCTGATGCGGGCGGGCGGCAGCCTCGTGACCCTGACCTACTACGGTGCCGAGAAGGTGGTGCCGCACTACAACGTCATGGGCGTGGCCAAGGCGGCGCTCGAGGCCAGCGTGCGCTATCTGGCGGCCGATCTCGGCAAGGAGGGCATCCGCGTCAACGCCATCTCGGCCGGCCCGGTGCGGACGCTCGCCGCCTCCGGCATCGGCGATTTCCGCTACATCCTCAAGTGGAACGAGCTGAACGCGCCGCTCAAGCGGAATACCACGCTGGACGACGTGGGCGGTGCCGGCGTCTTTCTCCTCTCCGATCTCGCCGGCGGCACCACCGGCGAGGTGCTGCATGTCGACGGCGGCTACCACGTGGTCGGGATGAAGGCCGTGGACGCGCCCGACATCGCGACCGTCTAGGCGCAGGGAACCAGCATGGCCGGCAGCGGCTTCGGCACGCTTTTCCGCTTCACCACCTGGGGCGAGAGCCACGGGCCGGCGATCGGCTGCGTGGTCGACGGCGTGCCGTCCCGGCTCGAGCTCGCCGAAGCCGACATCCAGCACTGGCTCGACCGGCGCCGGCCGGGCCAGTCCAAGTGGACGACGCAGCGCCAGGAGCCCGACCGGGTGGAGATCCTCTCGGGCGTGTTCGAGGGCCGGACCACCGGCACGCCGGTGAGCCTCCTGATCCGCAATGTCGACCAGCGCTCCAAGGACTACGGCGAGATCGCCCAGACCTACCGGCCGGGCCATGCCGACTACACCTACGACCGGAAGTACGGCATTCGCGACTATCGCGGCGGCGGGCGGAGCTCGGCGCGCGAGACGGCGATGCGGGTGGCGGCGGGGGCGATCGCGCGGAAGATCCTGGGCCCGGGCATCACGATCCAGGGCTACATGGTGCAGATGGGGCCGGACGCCATCGACCGCGACACGTTCGCCGCGGACGCCATCGAGGCCAACCCGTTCTGGTGCCCGGATGCCGCCGCGGCGGCGCGCTGGGAGGCACAGCTCGCCGCCGTGCGCAAGGCCGGCTCGTCGGTGGGGGCGGTGATCGAGGTGGTGGCGAGCGGCGTGCCCGCCGGGCTCGGCGAGCCGATCTACGACAAGCTCGATGCCGACCTCGCCAAGGCGATGATGAGCATCAACGCGGTCAAGGGGGTCGAGATCGGCGCCGGGATGGCGGCGGCGACGCTCTCGGGCGAGGCCAATGCCGACGAGATGCGCAGCGGCCAAGACGGCCCGGTGTTCCTCTCGAACCAGGCGGGCGGCATTCTCGGCGGCATCTCGACCGGCCAGGACATCGTCGTCCGCTTCGCGGTCAAGCCGACCTCCTCGATTCTCACGCCGCGCCGCAGCGTCACCCGCGACGGTGCCGAGACGGAGGTCATGACCCGGGGCCGGCACGATCCCTGCGTCGGCATCCGCGCGGTGCCGGTGGGCGAGGCGATGCTGGCGGTGGTCCTCGCGGATCACCTCCTGCGGCATCGGGGTATATTCGGCGGCTGAGCGGAGCCCGCCGACGTTTACGCGGACTTCATCATCGATGCGCTAGAACGGTCGAGCAACAGGTCGCCGCGACTCCGGGGACAAGAAGTCCCCTGCGGCGACGCCATAAAGTGCCTCAAGTAGAGGAAAACGACGTAATGCAGTGGGTTCACAAGCGGGCCTTGCCGATTCCGGCCCTGACGATCGCCGATCCGGCGCTGGTGGTGGCGTATCGCTTCTGGTCAGGGCAGCGGGACGGCGCCTTCCTGCCGGCGCGCTGCCAAATCGACACCCCGACCTTTCGCCTGCTGGTGCCGGATGCGCTCTGGCTGCCGCCCGGCGACTATGCCGGCCGGCTGCTGCCGTTCGCGGCCGCGACCCGGGTCGATGCCCAGTCGCTGACGCTGGGGCAGTCGCTGCGGCTCGACCTGGAGACCACCTTCGCCACCGGTGTGCCCAACCTTCAGCTCGTCGAGCTGCGGGTGAAGGGCCGCCCGCTTCTCTACCAACAGTTGCTATTGCCGAGCGCAGATGACGGTCACAAAGTGAACGAAGTCTTGGAGATCAGCAAGCTCGGCGCGCTTCGCCTCGTCGGCACCGGTACGCGCGTGGGGTGAACAGCAGGAAAGCGCGTGCCGCGAAGGAAATTGTGCGTTTTCGCACAGCGCTCGCTCTCAAGGCATGCTCAGAGTGGCTTCGCTGAGGGCTGAAACTTGGAACCTGTGAGGACAATTCGCCTCACAGGTCTTTTTTTACCTTGTGGCCGCACTGGCGGGGCATGGCGAGCGGCCACGCTGGCCGGCCCGCGGCGAAGGCCCGACGAGGCTGGACGACACCCGCCGGAGGGGCGTATGAGCCCGTCCAGCCGGCCGTCATGGGCGGCAGTCGACCAACGGGGAGGCAAGGCCATGCGGCTGGCCAGCGGGATGCACAGGTTGGGCACCGAGAGTGCCTTCGAGGTCCTGGCGCGGGCCACGGCGCTGAAGGCGGCCGGCCGCGACATCATCAATCTCGGCATCGGCCAGCCCGACTTCCCGACCCCGCCGCACATCGTCGAGGCGGCGGTCAAGGCGCTCCGCGACGGGCACCACGGCTACACGTCGGCCAACGGCATCCTGCCCCTGCGCGAGGCGGTGGCCGCCGACATGGCCCGGAACCGCCAGGTGGCCGTCGACCCGGACGACGTCGTCATCGTCCCCGGCGGCAAGGTGACCATGGCCTTCGCCATCATGATGTTCGGCGAGCCGGGGGCCGAGATCATGTACCCGGACCCGGGCTTTCCGATCTACCGCTCGATGATCGAGTACACGGGTGCCAAGGCGGTGCCGATGGCGCTCTACGAGAACAAGGGCTTCGCCTTCTCGGCCGACGAGGTGCTGGCGCAGATCACCGATCGCACCCGGCTGATCATCGTCAACAGCCCGGCCAACCCGACCGGCGGCGTGGTGCCCAAGGCCGAGCTCGACCGGTTCGTGGCCGGCCTCGCCGCACACCCCGAGGTGGCGGTAATGTCGGACGAGATCTATGCCCGCATGTGCTACGACGGCGTGCCGCACGCCTCGCTCACCGCCTATCCGGAGATCCGGGAGCGGCTGATCCTTTTGGACGGCTGGTCGAAGACCTATGCCATGACCGGCTGGCGCCTGGGCTGGGGGGTCTGGCCGAAGGAGCTGGCACCGCTCGCCACGCGGCTCGCCATCAACGTCAACTCCTGCGTCAACGCCGCCACGCAGTATGCCGGCATCGCCGCGCTCGAAGGCCCGCAGGACGCGGTCGACGCCATGGTCGCCGCGTTCGACGCCCGGCGCTCGGTCGTCGTCGACCGGCTGAACGCGCTGCCCGGCTTCCGCTGCGCCCGGCCGGGCGGGGCGTTCTACGCCTTCCCCAACATCGAGGGCACGGGGCTCGGGTCTCGCGCCCTGCAGGACGGGTTCCTGAACGACGCCGGGGTGGCGATTATCAGCGGCACCAGCTTCGGCGTGCACGGCGAGGGCTATGTCCGCTTCTCCTATGCCGCGTCGATCGAGGCGATCGAGACCGCCATGGACCGGATCGCACGCTTTCTCACCAAGCGCGCCGCCTGACCCGCTGCCGGTGCCGCCTGGCGGCAAGTCCGCGGCCGCTGCCGCGGCTAGGCTGCGGTCGGTGACGAGCGGGAGGGCGCGGGCATGGCGGTGGCGGCCGCAAGCGAAGTCAGGGCGGCACCGGTGCGGCCGCTGGCCAATCGGGCCTATACCGACCCGGGCTTCTTCGCGGCCGAGGCGGCGGCGCTCTGGGCCGGCGGCTGGTGTTGCATCGGCTTCGCCCACGAGGTGCCCGAGCCCGGCTGGGTGCGGCCGGTGGACCTGGGCGGACGGCCGCTGCTGCTGGTCCGCGACCACCAGGGCGGCCTGCGCGTCTTCTGGAACGTCTGCCGGCATCGCGGGATGAAGCTGGTGGCGGCGCCCGGCCGGCTCGCCGGGGTCGTGCGCTGCGCCTACCATTCGTGGTGCTACGCCCTCGACGGCGCCCTGAAGGCGACACCACACGTGGGTGGGCCCGGGATGAACACCGACCCCGCCATCGAGCGCGCGGCCCTCGGCCTGCTCGAGGTGCCGAGCGCCGAGTGGCTGGGCTGTGTCTTCGTCGACCTTTCCGGCAAGGCCGAGCCCTTCGCCACGTTCGTCGCCCCCCTGGCCGGGCGCTGGGCCGATTTCGCCGGCCGCGTGCTGCACGCGGGTGGCCCGGACTGCGGCTTCACGCTCGAGGTCGCCAGCAACTGGAAGCTGGCGGTCGAGAACTATTGCGAGAGCTATCACCTCCCCTGGGTGCATCCGGGCCTCGAGAGCTACTCCCGGTTCGAGGACCACTACACCATCGCCGCCGACCGCTTCGCCGGCCAGGGCACGCTGGCCTACCGGCCGCTCCTGGCGGCGGACGGCAGCCGCCTGCCGGCCTTCCCTGGCCTGCCGGCCCGGTGGGACGTGGGGGCGGAGTACGTGGCGCTCTATCCCAACCTGCTGCTCGGCGTGCACAAGGACCACGTCTTCGCCATGCGGCTCGAGCCGCTGGGCCCGGGCCGCACGCGCGAGCACGTGGCGCTCTGGTTCGCCGACGCCAGCGCGCTCGATGGCGAGCGCGCACCGCTGCGCCGGCGGCTGACGGCGCTATGGCGCGAGGTGTTCGAGGAGGATATCGGCGTGGTCGAGGGCATGCAGCAGGGCCGCCACGCCGACGCCTTCGACGGCGGCGTGTTCTCGCCCCTCATGGACGCAGCCACCGCCGAGTTCCACCAGTGGGCCCGCGATCGCTACCGGGCCGCCGGGCTCGACGATGGCTGAGCCCGCCACCGACGCCGCCGGCCTCGATGCGCGGCTGCGCGCGGCAGCACAGGCGGGTGACGCAGCCATGCTCGCCCACGGCTACCGGCAGGCCGCCGACCGGGCGACGGGCGCCGGGGCGGCGGACGCGGCCGGCTTCTTCCTGACCCACGCCTATGTCTGGGCGCTGGTGGCGGGCGACGCTGCCATGGCCGAAGCGCTGGCGGCGCGGTTGCGCCGGCAGGGGCGGCTGGACCCCGACCCCGCTCAGTCCTCGGCCGGGGCCGGCTCGAAGGCGACGTCCTCGTAGATCAGGGCGAGCGGGACGGCCACGCCGATCTCGGGCAGCTCGAGGACGGCGTCCATCCCCTCGACGTAGCCGTCGGCCCAGCCGTGCTCGGTGCGCCGCACGATGTCGACCCAGGGCTCGCGCTGCGAGACGTAGACGATGGCGGCGACACTCGGGATGGTCTGGTAGGCGTATTTCTTGCGAGTGAGGTCGCGCTGGGCCGTGGAGGTGGAGAGGACCTCGACGACGACGACGGGCGTCTCGCAGCTCGTCGTGCCGGGAGGCAGCGGAC
This sequence comes from uncultured Geminicoccaceae bacterium, assembly GCA_964460465.1. Taxonomy (GTDB): domain Bacteria; phylum Pseudomonadota; class Alphaproteobacteria; order Geminicoccales; family Geminicoccaceae; genus SLRI01. The sequence goes on from CAYWSB010000029.1 coordinate 29,029, forward strand.
CACAGCGCACGAACAGATCGGGATACATCACCGCACCGGCCGCGCGGGCCACGATCTTGAGGTTCGAGCCCTGGACCACGCAGGGACCGCCCCGGAGCTGCGGCCTCAACGCGGCGATCAGATTGGCACCGATCAGGTCGTGGGCGATGGTCCCGCCCGACATCATCCGGACGACGCCGTCGAGGCGCTCGAACCGCTCGTCCTGGCGGCCTTCCCAGTCGAGGAAGCCGTCGAGGTCGAGCGCCAAGTCGGATGCGAGCGTGCCCATGGCGACCAGGATAGCTCAGTCGGCCGGTTCTGTCATCGGCGCCGCGGCCGGGCGGAAGCCGCTGGCCAGCAGATAGGTCTCGGAGGAATCGCTGCGCGTGGCCTTGGGGCGCAGGAGGCGCAGCCGGGCGAAATGCGGCCGGCCGGTCTCCATGACCGCGGTCTCGGCCCCCTTGACCAGCTTGATCAGGAGCTGCCCCTCGGCGGCCAGAACCTCCGTGGCGAAGGCGACCACGGCCTCGCCCACGGCCTCGGCGCGCAGCCGGTCGACCAGCCGCCGGCCGGTGGCATCGGGCGCGATGTCCGAGAGCACGGTCGCCACCTTGCCGCCCACGAGCTCAAGCAGCCGGGCCTGGACGGCCGGATCGAGGAAGTCGCCCTCGAGAATCTCGACCCCCGCGATCGGGTCCATGGGCAAGAGGTCGAGGGCCACCACCCGTGCGCCCTTGCCCGCCGCGTACTGGCTCCAGCTGCCCGGGGCGGCGCCCAGGTCGACCACGGCCGCCCCCTTCTCGATCAGCGCGAAGCGCTGGTCGATCTCCTCAAGCTTGAAGACCGAGCGGGCCCGGTAGCCGGCGCGCTTGGCTTCCTGGACGAAGGGGTCGTTGAGCTGGCGCTGCAGCCAGCGGGTCGAGCTGGCACGCCGCGTCCTCGACTTGTGCAGCCTGGTCTTCTCGGTGCGCTGCATGACCGGCTCAGCTCGGTGCGGCGCGGCGCGGTGCCATGGCGGCCGGCCGGATCAGGGCCTCGAGGTCTAGCCCCATCAGGCCGTTGAGGATGCCCTCGCGGACGCCGCGATCGGCGACCCGCATGCGGCGCACGGGCCACGCCTCGTGGATGGCCTCGAGGATGGCACAGCCGGCGACGACGAGATCGGCCCGGCCCTGGCCGATGCAGGGATGGGCGGCCCGGCCACGGTTGTCGAGCCGCTTGAGCCGATCCGCCACCTCGGCGATGGCGGCGTAGGACAGCACCATGCCGTCGACCCGTCGCCGGTCGTAGCGGCGCAGGCCGAGATGGACGGCGGCCAGCGTGGTCACGGTCCCCGAGGTGCCGAGCATCTGCAAGGTCGGCTCGTCCAGCGAGCGGGGCACGAATCCGCCGAGCGGGGTGCTGCGGATGGCGTCGCGCGCCGCCGCCAGCATGTCGGCGTAGCGGCCCTGGTCGAGGCCGGCGGCGTGGCTCTCGGCCAGGGTGACCACGCCCACCGGCAGCGATACGGCGATCCCGCTGCCGCCCGGCGCCGCGCCGGCGGCGCCGCCGGCGCGGTCGAACCAGACGATCTCGGTGCTGCCGCCACCGATGTCGACCATCAGGAGCTGCTCGGCCGCGGCGTCCACCAGGGGCAGGCAGCCGAGCAGGGCCAGGCGCGCCTCCTCGTCCTGGCTGACGATCTCGAGGCGGATGCCGAGCTCCCGCTCGACCCGCTCGATGAACGCCGGCCCGTTGCTCGCCCGCCGGCAGGCCTCGGTGGCGACACAGCGCAGCTCGGCCACGCGGTTGCGGTCGATCACCCGGCGACAGACGGCGAGGGCCATCAGGGTGCGGGCGATCGCCGCCTCGCCGAGCCGGCCGGTCAGCGCCAGGCCCTCGCCCAGCCGGGTGATGCGGGAGAAGCTGTCGACCACCTCGAAGCCGTCCTCCAGCGGCTCGGCCACGAGCAATCGGCAGTTGTTGGTGCCGAGATCGAGGGCTGCGATCCGGGTCGGCGGTCCAGCCCGCGGGCTGCGCCAACTCCGTCCGGTCATTTGCGGCGTATTGTTCTCTGTCTGTTTGTACATCTGTTCACCCGACAAATGCATAGTACGGGCGTTCGGCTTCTCGGCAAAGCGGTTTCCACCTCCAGTGGCAGGCGGCGATTGCGGTTGCCGCGGCCCGCGCCCCTTGCTACGCCGAGGGCATCGTGGACGACGCAAGCGAGGACCTGCAATGAACGAGCCCGGAGCGCCAGCACCCGAGACGGCGGAGCCCGCCATGCCCCAGAAGGCGCCCTTCAAGGTCGCGGTCGAGACCGGCCGGGCCTACTGGTGGTGCGCCTGCGGGCGGAGCGCCAACCAGCCGTTCTGCGACGGCAGCCACAAGGGCTCGGGCTTCACGCCGGTCAAGCTCGTGGCCGAGGCCGACGGCAACGTCTTCCTCTGCGGCTGCAAGCGCACCGGCAACCAGCCGCGCTGCGACGGCAGCCACAAAGCGCTCTGAGCGGAGCCGCCATGTCGCCCCGCCTGCCCGCCGCGGCCGCGGCCCTCCTCCTCGCCCTGGTCGCCGTGCAGGCCTGCAGCGGCAACCGGTCGGTCGCCGCCGTCTGCCCGTCGAGCGCCATCATCCACGGGCTCGACCGGCTCTACGGCGAGGCCCCGACCGGCGACGAGATCAGCGTCAGCCTGGAGAACATCGACGGGGTGTGCACCCACAGCGGCACCACGCTCAGCCTCGACATGAGCATCGACATCGTGGTCGACGCACCGCCCGGGACCACGATCCCCTATTTCGTGGCCGTCTCCGACCCCGCGGGCGAGGTGCTGGACAAGGTGGGGTTCACCGCCGTCGTGCCGGCCGACGCCGGCGGCGGCCCGATTCGCCTGCGCGAGCAGCTCTACCAGGAGGTGGGTGGCGTCGCCTCGGGGACCTCCGCGCGCTACGGCATCCTCTTCGGCCTCGACCTGCCACCCGCCATCGCCCTCGAGCAGCGCGCCCTCTAGCGGGCGTCCGGCGGCGCGCCTCCCGTATTTCTGCCTGCTGCCGCGCGGACCGGGGCGTGGCTTTCGCCCGTCCGGTTGTGCCAGTGTCCAAGCAAGGGAGAGAGCCGGTGCGAGTCGTCAAATCGTCACGAGCGGCGGCCTAGGATGGCGGCCATGGAAAGCCCGGTGGCCTGGCGATCGACGCTCGCCGGCGTCGTCTTCGTCCTGGCGGTGGCCGGCATCGGCGCCGTCGACGGTCGCTGGGCGGTCGCTGTCTATGCGGTGAGCTTGTGGCACTACCTGATCTACGCGCTGGCCTTCGTCTTCCGCACCGTCCCGCTGGCGGTGTTCAAGCGGGACGCGATGCTGATGAAGGGTGCGGCGCTCCTGGCGATCGCCCCCTTCTTTCTCGCCGCCGGCCCCGGCCTGCTCTCGCTCGCGATCGTCGCGGCCGGGCTGCTGCTCAACACGACGGCGGCCGCGGCGCTGGGTGCAGACCGGACCTATTACGGTCACGAGCTGGCCGGGGTGCCCGCGACCTGGGTCACCGCCTTTCCCTATTCGTTGACCAGCCATCCGATGCTGATCGGCAACATGCTGGCATTCGGCGGCACCCTGCTCACGCCCGGCTTCGCCACCGAGTGGTGGCCGCTGATCCTGCTGCACGTGGCGCTCAATTTCGCCACGATCCTCAAGGAGGTGCACGTCCGGCCGATCCGCCTGGAGCGGCCGCCGCCGGGCGACTGGCGGCTCCGGGCCTGCTCCCTGCCGACAGCCGCGGCCATCCTCGCGGCCGGCGCGGCCACCGGCATCGCTGCCGCCGGCACGCCGCTCGCCATCCTGGGCACGGCGCTCTGCGCCGCTGCCTATGTCACCGTCCTGGTCGGCGCCTACGCCTGGCCGCCGGCCCGCGCCGATCGTCCCTGAGCAACGCTGGAGGACCTGCATGACCGACACCGCCCGCCTTGCCGGCATCGACAGCGGCCCGGATCGCCGGAGCCCAGCCGCCCGCCATTTCAAGGCGCAGATCGGCCGCTTCGACGACCCCGCCACCCGCGCGGTGATCGACGAGCTGGTGCGGTGGATCGAGCGGGAATACGCGGAGGACCTGCAGCAGCGGCCCTCCAAGCACGTCTATCTCCGCACCCTGCCGGCGGCGATCACCCGGAAGATCGACCGGCTCCGCGACAGCGAGGTCATTAGGCGCCGCATCCTCGAGCAGTTCGCCCCCGATTCCGTCATCACCCCGATGCAGCACACCGACGAGCTCTACATCTCGCACTACAACAAGGACAAGGGCGGCGACCAGGGCCTGTTCGACAAGCACTACGACGGCAATCTGCGCTTCATGCCGGTGGGTGCCGTGGTCAGGGCGCTGATCTACCTGCAGTCGGACGCCACCTACAAGGTCGTCTTCGCCGACAGCGGGGTGGAGAAGGCGTTCACCACCTACGAGTTCGGCCTGCTCGACTTCCACAAGGAGCTGCACTGGGTCGAGGGAGAGTACAATCCCAACGACCAGCAGCGCATCCTCTTGAAGTGCAACTACCTGATCGCGCCCAGGAACGCCGTCTGGCTGACCAGGGCGCTGCTCGCCGCCAACACCGGCGTGTTCTACGTCGTCAAGGCCGCGATGGAGTACTCGAAGAGCCCGCGCACGCCGGCGCAGCACCTCGTCGGCTGGGTCTGCAACGTCGCCCGCCTGCTCAACAACATCCACCCGCTGGTGCCGCTGGGGCTGATCCTGGCGCTGCTGGCGGCCGCCTGCTGGGGTGTGGCGCGGCTGCTCGGCTGAACGCCGGGGCGGACAGGAAGGGCGGGGGGCTGGCCTTCTCGCGCCCCCTGGGGGCTTAGGGATTGTTCGTCAGCGGGTCGTGATGCCGTAGCGCCGCGCCTCGGCAGCACCGAGCACCCAGCCGTCGGTCTCCGAGCAGTAGCGCATCATCCGCGCAAAGACGCGCGGCCCGGCTTGCGGCCCGAGAACGGCGGTGACGTGCTCCTGCAGCTCGCTCGCCCGGTCCGGCGCCGCACAGCGGATCTCCCCGGCGTCTTCGACGTAGGGTGCATGCAGCAGGAGCCGGCCGTCGCCGACGATCGTGCGGTGGAGGCCGCCGAGAAAGGCGATGGCGCAGGCCGACGCGCAGCGCTGGCCGCCGAGCACGATCGTCTCGACCTCGTGAAACCGCAGAACCTCGGCGATGCGCAGGCCGTCGAACAGCGTGCCGCCGCGCGAGTTCAGGTAGACGACCTTGGCATAGGCGCTTCCGTCGGCCATCCGGCACCGGGCCGCACTGGAGAGCATCCGGTCCAGATGGGCGGTCGCGTCGGGCCCGATCGGGCCGTCGAGCTCCAGATGCTCGATGTAGCCGCCGGCACAGGCGCCGGTGACCATCCGCACATGGCGGATGCGCAGATCGCCGACGCCGACATCGGCCAGGATCTCCACCTGATCGCGCGGAAAGCCGTAGCCGCCGGCACCCAGGATCTCGTGTCGATCAGCCGGCAGGCCGCAACCGACGAGGAGCCCGGCGAGGGCTAGCACCCGATGGTCGAGCTTCCGACCGCGCGAGCCTCGCCCCTGCCCGGCCCACTTCCGCCGGAGGACCGGTGGGGCGTGGGGAGGCGAGCCTCCCCACATCGCTTCCCGCCCTTCAGCCTTTCCTGACCCACACCGCCGTATCGTGGATCGCAGCCCCGCCGTTGGGTGGGGCCGGGTCGGCGGAGAGGAGCTGGTTCAGGCCGATGCCGCCTTGCCAGGCGTCGTTGGGCCAGATGCTCTCCACGACGATGGTGTCTCGGTGCTGGGCCGGGGCGGGTCTGGCGTGAAGCCGGACGCGGCCGCGGGTGTTGCCGAGCTCGATCTCGTCGCCGTCGCCGATGCTGAGCCTGGCCATCACATCCGGGTGGAGCAGGGCCATGGGGCGATGCTCGCGTTTGCGGGAGGAGTCGAGCTCGGTGAACGTGGTGTTGAGGAACTGCCGGGCGGGGGCGGCGACGAGGCGGAAGGGGTGCTCGGCCGTGATCTCGTCGGTGATGGCGAGGTGGTCGGGGAGCGTCGGCATGATGGCGTGGTCGGGGCCGAAGGCGGCCCAGTCGGGCTTGAAGCGGAATTTGCCCGAGGCTGTCGGAAAGCCGTTGCTGTAGTGCGCGGTGGCGTCGTCGGGCAGCGCCTCCCAGCCGCCAGATTCGTGGACCGTCTCGGCATCGGGCCAGCCGGAGCGGGCGAGGAGGTCCTCGATCAGCTCCCACTCGGTCAGGTGGAAGCCCGGGTGCTCGGCCCCCAGGCGCCTGGCGAGCTCGCAGACGACGAAATGGTTGGTCCGGACGTCGGCCCAGGGCTCGAAGATCTTCCGGCCGATCTGGAAGCGGGAGTGGCCCGAGGCGTGGTAGATGTCGTCGTGCTCGAGGAACATGGTGGCGGGCAGCAGGATGTCGGCCTGCTTCGCCGTCTCGGTCATGAACTGCTCCTGCACGGCGACGAAGAGGTCGTCCCGGGCGAAGCCCTGGTGGACCTTGTTCAGCTCCGGTGCAATGCACATCGGGTTGGTGTTCTGGATCAGGAGGGCGGTGACCCTGGGGCCGCCCAGCAGGTCGTAAGGGTCGTCCATCAGGATCGGGCCGATGCGGGACTGGTCGAGGAGGCGGGTCGCCGGGTCCATGACGTCGAGGCCCTCGATCGTCGTTTTGTCCCAGTGGTAGAGGTCGCCCATGTTGTAGAGGCCGCCGCCGCCCCTGGCCTGCCAGGCGCCCTTGACGATGGGGAGGCAGGAGGCGGCGTGCATCACCGCGGCCCCGTTCCGCGACCGGGTGAAGCCGAAGCCGAAGCGGATCCAGGGCGCCTCGGCGGCGGCGTAGAGCCGCGCGAACGCCTCGATCTCGCCCGCCGCGAGCCCGGTGATGGCTGCCGCCCAGTCCGGGCCGCGGCTCGCGAGGTGCGCCTCGACCTCACGCGGCGCGTCGGTGTTGGCCTCGAGATAGGCCCGGTCGGCATGGCCGTCGCGGAAGAGGACATGCATCACCGCGCAGGCCAGGGCCCCGTCGGTGCCGGGGCGGACGGCGAGATGGAGGTCGGCCTGCTCGGCCGTGCCGGTGCGGTAGGGATCGATGACGACGAGCTTCACGCCGCGCTTCCTGGCACGGGCCACGTGGCTCATCAGGTTGACGTGGGTCGAGACCGGGTTGGTGCCCCAGATGACGACGAGATCGCTGTGCTCGCCCGCCTCCTCGGCCGGCACGCCCCAGCGCTTGCCGTAGCCGGCCCGCCAGCCGGTGTCGGAAAGCATGACGCAGATGGTCGACTTGAAGCGCGACCAGCGCTTCGCGTGGGTCAGGCGCTGGATGCCGTCGCGCTGCACGAAGCCCATGGTGCCCGCATACCAGTACGGCCAGACGGTCTCCGGGCCGTGACGCTGCTCGGCCTCGGCGAGACCATCGGCGATGCGATCCAGCGCCTCCTCCCAGCCGATGCGGGCGAACTGGCCCGAGCCCCTGGGCCCCGTTCGCCGCATCGGATAGCCCACCCGATCCTTGTGGTGGTAGCGCTCGGCGTAGCGGCTGACCTTGGCGCAGATGACCCCGGCGGTGTACGGGTTGCGCTGCGAGCCCTTGACCTTGGCGAGCCGGCCGTCCCCGGTCTTCTCGACCTCGAGCGCGCAGACGGACGGGCAGTCGTGCGGGCAGACGGTGTGATGGAAGGCGCTCGGCATCTGGGTCTCCCGGGCTCGGTCCGCACGACCCTAGGCCAAATCGGCCCGGCACGGGAGGGCCAATGCGGCGGCACCCCGGGTCAGGTCCCGGTGAAGTGGACGCCGGTGAACGGCCGGCGAAAGGCGGTGACGTCGGCGGCGACGGCTTCCGGCGCCTCGCCCCGCACCAGCACGCGGGCGATGAGCTCGGCCAGGGCCGGCATGTGCTCGGCGGTCATGCCGCGCCGCGTGATCTCGTTGCTGCCGAGCCTGAGGCCGTTCATGTCGCCGGCGACGGGCGGCAGCGGCAGGCCGATGCCCGACGCCAAGAGGTTGGCGCGGCGCAGCAGCCGTGCCGTGGCCTGCCCGCCGCCGAACCGGCCGGCCTCAAGCGCCAGCTGATGCGAGGTGGTGAAGCCGGCGCCGGCGCTGAAGACCGGAACGTCCCGTGCGGCAAGCGCCGCGGCGAGCGCCCGGGCGGCCTCGCCCATCGTCCGGGCGTAGGCCCGGCCATGAAGCTGCCAGTCGACCAGGGTCATGGCCAGCGCCGCACAGCGACCGACGTCGAAGTTCGCGGTGAGGCCCGGGAAGGCCACGGCCTCGAGCCGTTGCGCGAGCTCGGCCTCGTCGGTGAGGATCAGCCCGCCGGCCGGTCCGGCGAGGCTCTTGTAGGTGCTCATGGTCATGACGTGGGCACCTTCGGCGAGCGGCTGCTGCCAGGCGCGGCCGGCGATCATGCCCGACATGTGGGCGGCATCGTAGAGCAGGGTGGCGCCGACCTCGTCGGCGATGGCGCGCAGCCCGGCCACCGGGTGCGGCTCGAGGTTGAGGCTGCCGCCGATGGTGATCAGGCGCGGCCGCAGGTGCCGCGCCAGCTCGCGCAATCGGTCGAGATCGACCGTCAGACGGCCGGGGGCGACCGGTGCCTCGTGGATCTCCAGGCCGTAGAGCCCTGCCGCACCGGCGGCGTGGTGGGTGACATGGCCGCCGATCGCGGCCGGCGGGGCGATGATGCGGTCGCCGGGGCGGGCCGTCGCCATGAAGACGTAGAGATTGGCGAGCGCCCCCGAGCCGACCCGGATCTCGGCATGCCGGGCGCCGAACACCTCGGCCGCGAGCTCGGCCGCGACCACCTCGATCGCCTCGATCGCTTCCAGACCCATCTCGTACTTGTCGCCGGGATAGCCGAGCGAGGGCCGCGAGTCGAGGCCGGCCGCCATCAGCGCCTCGGCCCGGGGGCTCATCACATTGGCGGCCGGGTTGAGGTTGAGACAGTCCCGGTCGTGGATTTGCCGGTTCTCCAGGGCCAGCGCCTCGATCCGGTCGGCATTGCCGGCGGGATCGCGAGCGGCCGCCGCCTCGGCCAGCGTCCGGATGCGGCCTGCGGCCGCCTGCGGGATCCAGCTCCGGTCTGCCAGTGACGCCATGCGCTCCCTCCCCGCTCGCGCCCGAAGGATGCCGCAATCGCGGGCGCTTGGCGAGCCGGTCAACGCCTGGCGGCAGCACCCGGCCGCTCAGCGCAGGATCGCGAAGGCCGGGCCGTCCGGCGGTCGCGCCGGCAGCTCGGTGGCGCGCTGCTGGTCGATCAGCCGGTTGACCGCGTCCTCGCCGAAGCCGAAGCCGGCGAGCACCCGGCCGCCGAGCTGCAGGCTCGCCTCGATCGCCTCGGGCACGGCGACCGTCGCACCCACCCGGGTCAGCCGGACGGCCTGGGCGGCATCGCGGGCGCGCGCGTAGATCGGCAGCGCCGGAAACAGGACGCGGACCTCCTGGACGATCCTCTCGACCGCGGCAGCATCGTCCATGGTGACGACGATGGCGGCGGCGTGGTCGGCGTGCGCCCGGGCGAGGATGTCGAGGCGCGAGGCGTCACCGAAGAAGACCGGCCGCCCGGCCCGGCGTGCCTCGTGCACGGTCGCCGGGTCGGCATCGACCGCGAGGTAGGGGATGGTCTGCCGCTCCAGCACCTGGGCCAGGGTCCGCCCGACCCGGCCGAAGCCGGCGAGCACGACATGGCCCTCGAGATCCACGGTGGGCGCCGTCCGTTCGCTTTCGGCCGGTCCCCCGACCCGTTCCTCCATGGCTGTCGCGAGCCGGCTCGCGAAGCTCGCGACGAACGGGGTGACCAGCATGCTGAGCCCGGCCACGATCAGCATGAACTGGCCGACCTCGCCGCCGACGAGGCCCAGGGTCATGGCGAGACCGACGACGATGAAGGCGAACTCGCCGCCCTGGCCGAGCAGGAGGCCGGCCTCGATCGAGGTGTGGCGCGGCAGGCCGAAGGCGATGCACAAGCTGGCGGTGACGGTGGACTTGATGACGAACAGGCCGACCACGGAGACCAGGATCCAAAACGGCTCGGCGGCGATCAGCCGGTAGTCGATGCCCATGCCGACGGAGATGAAGAAGAGGCCGAGCAGCAGGCCCTTGAACGGCTCGATGTCGACCTCGACCTCGTGCCGGTACTCGGTCTCGGCGAGCAGGAGGCCGGCGAGGAAGGCGCCGAGCGCCATCGAGAGCCCGGCCAATCCGGTGATGGTCGCGGTGCCGATGACGGTGAGCAGGATCGCCGCCATGAACATCTCGGGGCTCTTGGCTTGCGCCACGAGGCGCATCAGCGGGCGGAGCACGAGGCGCCCGCCGAGATAGACCCCGGCGATCACGACCACGGCCTTGCCGAGGGCCACGGCCAAATCGAGGCCGACATTGCCGCCGACCTTGGCGCCCAGCACCCCGACGACGAAGAGGATCGGGACGACGGCGAGGTCCTGCATCAAGAGGATCGAGAAGCTCGAGCGGCCGACCATGGTGCCGAGCCTTCGCTGCTCGATCAGGAGCTGCATGACGATGGCCGTCGACGACAGCGCGAGGCAGGCGCCGAGCACGATCGAGGCCGCCGGGGAGGCGCCGAACTCCCAGGCGACCAAGGCGATGATCGCCCCGGTCACCAGGATCTGCAGCGAGCCCAGGCCGAAGACGAGGCGGCGCATCGTCCAGAGCCGGTCGATCGAGAGCTCGAGGCCGATCATGAAGAGGAGGAAGATGACACCGAGCTCGGCCAGCTTCTGCACGCCCGCGATGTCGCTGATTACCGCGTGGCCGAGCCACGGCCAGGCGCCGGCCAGGAGGCCGAGGCCGTAGGGGCCGATCACCGCGCCGACGACGAGGTAGCCGAGCACCGGGCTGACCTTGAGGCGGTGCATGACCGGCACGACCACCCCGGCGGCGATCAGGAAGACCACGATCTCGCGCAGGTAGGGGATGTGGATGTGCTCGTCCAAGCCGCACCTCGCACCTCGGGTTGCCGGGCCGCGCAAACCCGGGCGGGATTCGTCACCTATCGCCGATCGGCGGTGGTGGCGAGCGCAATCGGCTCGTGCGGGGCGGCGGGCGCGTCTACTCGACGGTCATGGTGATCCGCTCGGAGACGATGGGCGGGTCGAAGGACATGTGCTGCCAGTCGGCCAGGAGGAGCTGCAGGGTGCGCTCTCGGGCAGCAGGTCGAGCGGCGCCTGGGTCCGGCCGCCGCCGAAGTGGCGGCGGCTGTCGTCGAGCGGCGACGGGCGAGGCTGGCAGCGGCGGCAAGCACGAGCGATCGGCCGAGCAGCGGGATCCGTCACGCCTCCTGTTCGGCTGTCGGTCAGGCGCAGGGAAACAGAAGGCTCTCGCCGGCCGCCAAGCGGCGCACGTTGTCGACCGCCACGGCGAGGGAGCGCTCGAGGGTCTCCGCAGTGAGCCAGGCGAGGTGCGGCGTGGCGGTGACGTTGACGAGCTGCAGCAGCGGATGGTCGGCGGCGACGGGCTCGGCCGCGAACACGTCGAGGCCGGCGGCGGCGATCCGGCCGGAGCGCAGCGCCGCGTGGAGTGCCGTCTCGTCGACCAGGCCGCCCCGGGCAGTGTTGACCAGGACGGCTCCGGGCTTCATGGCGCGGATATCGACGAGCCCGCACGTCTCGGGCAACAGCGGCAGGTGCAGCGAGACGATGTCGCTGGTGGCCAGGAGCTCGGCCAGCGGCAGCCAGGGCACGCCCGCGTCGGGCTTCGCGGTGCGGCTCCAGTAGACGGGCTCGGCCCCCATGGCGGCCAGGACCGGCGCCAGGATGCGGGGCACGGCCCCCATGCCGACGAGGCCGACGCGGCGGCCGGAGAGCTCGCCGAGACCGGCCATGACGTCGGGCGGCGGCGCCCACCTGCCCTGCCGGAGGCCGCTCTCCACCGCCTGAAGGCGGCGCAGGCAGGCGAGCATCAGGAGCAGCGTCAGCTCCGCCACAGCCCGGCTGTTGGTGCCCGGCATGTTGGCGACCCGGATGCCGCGGGCCCGGGCCGCCTCGAGGTCGATGGTGTTGAGGCCCACCCCCCATTTCTGGATCAGCCGCAGCCGCGGGGCGGCCTCGATCAGGGCCGCGTCGGCCGGCGCCAGGACGTGCCAGAGCACCTCGGTCCCGGGCAGCGCCCGGGCAAGGCCGGCCGGATCGTCGGGTGCGACGACGCGCACCTCGAGCCCGTCCGCCGCGAGCGCTGCCAGACGTCTCGCCAGGTCGGGCGAGGCTTGGTAATGGAACAGCACAACGGTCACGGGGGCTCTCCCTCGACGGTTGCGGGCCGGCGCCGGGCGGCGGGGCCCTGGGCGGGTGCCAGCATATCAGGCCAAGCACATCAAGGATGCCGTCGTGCGGGTGGGGTGGAACAGCGACATCATGGCGGTGCTGCGCCGGGCGGGCCTGCTCGAGCTCGGCCCGCCGCCGGCGATGCAGCCGCTGGCGGGCGGCGTCTCGTCCGACATCTGGCGGGTCGACATCGACGGCAAGCGCTACTGCGTCAAGCGGGCGCTGGCCCGGCTCAAGGTGACCGCCGACTGGCGGGCGCCGATCGAGCGCAACAACTACGAGGCGGCCTATCTCGCCGTCGTCGACCGGCTGGTGCCGGGGACCGTGCCGCGGTTGCTCTATGCCGACCGGACCGCCTCGGCCCTGGTCACCCGCTATCTCGATCCCGCCGCCTACCGCCTCTGGAAGGCCGACCTGATGATCGGGCGGATCGACCGCAACGTCGCCAAGGCGGTCGGCGACCGGCTCGGCCGGATCCACAGCCGGACCGCCGACGACGCGGCGATCGCGGCGCAGTTCAAGAGCGACGCCATCTTCCAGGCGATCCGTCTCGAGCCCTATCTCCTGGCCACCGCCGAGGCGCAGCCCATGGTGGCCTCCAGCCTGCGCGGCCTCGCCCGCCGGACGGCCGCCACCAGGCGCGTGCTGGTGCATGGCGACGTCAGCCCGAAGAACATCCTGGTGGGGGCGCTGGGACCGGTCTTCCTCGATGCCGAGTGCGCCTGGTACGGCGATCCGGCCTTCGATCTCGCCTTCGTGCTCAATCATCTCTGCCTCAAGGCGGCGCATCGCCCGGCCGATGCCTTCGCCTATGGCGACGCGTTCATGGCGCTGGCCAACGCCTATCTGGCGCATGTCGCCTGGGAGCCCCGGCCCGAGCTCGAGGCGCGGGTCGCGGCCCTCCTCCCGGGGCTGATGCTGGCCCGGATCGACGGCAAGTCGCCGGTGGAGTACCTCACCACCGGCAAGCAGAAGGCCGATGTGCGCGCCTTCGCCATCCACCACCTGACCGAGCCGCCGGCCCGCCTCGACGCCCTGCGCGAGGCCTGGTTCGGCGCCCTGGATTGAGAGCAGCCATGCCGATCAGCACCGTCCGCGGCCGCCGCGTCTACGACAGCCGTGGCCGGCCCACCATCGAGGCCGAGGTGCGGCTCGACGGCGGGGCCATGGGCCGGGCGATCGCCCCGGCCGGCGCCTCGAAGGGCTCGGCCGAGGCGGTCGACCGCCGCGACGGCGGCCCGGCCTTCGGCGGCTACGGCGTCGACACGGCGCTTGCCGGCATCGAGGGGCGGATCGCGCCGGCGCTGGCCGGCCTGGACGCCGACGACCAGGCGGCGGTGGATGCGGCGCTGATCGCGCTCGACGGCACGGACAACCGCGCCTCGCTCGGGGCGAATGCGATGATCGCCGTCTCGATGGCGGTGGCGCACGCGGCGGCGGCGGCCCGCGGGCTGCCGCTCTGGCGGCATCTACTGGGCGAGCCGACCGGGCCGGTGATGCTGCCCCTGCCGGAGATCCAGATCTTCGGCGGCGGGGCGCATGCCGCGGGCCGGGTCGACATCCAGGACTTCATGATCGTCTGCCCGGGGGCCGCCACGGTGGCCGAGGCGATGGCCTGGACGGCCGAGGTCTACCGGGTGGCGGGCGAGCTCATGCAGGAGAGCGGCCGGCTCGCCGGGGTCGCCGACGAGGGCGGCTGGTGGCCGGCCTTCGACGGCAACGAGGACGCACTCGACATGCTCGTGCGGGCGATCGAGCGGACCGGTCGCCGGCCCGGCGACGAGGTCGCGATCAGCCTCGACGTCGCGGCCTCCGAGTTCGGCCGGGGCGGGACCTACCGGCTGGCCCTGGAGGATGCCGAGCTGGACCGCGACGCCTGGCTCGAGCGGCTCGCCGGCTGGCTCGCCCGCTACCCCGTCGTCTCGATCGAGGACCCGTTCGGCGAGGACGACCCCGAAGGCTTCCTCCGCTTCACCCGGCGGTTCGGGCAGCAGGTGCAGGTGGTCGGCGACGACTTCCTCGTCACCGATGCCGGCCGGGTGCGCGCCGCGGCCCAGGCCGGGACCGCCAATGCCGTGCTGATCAAGCCCAACCAGCGCGGCACGCTGACCGAGACCCGGGCCTGCTGGCAGGCGGCCAAGACCTACGGAATGGGCGGCATCGTCTCGGCGCGGTCGGGCGAGACCGAGGACACGACGATCGTCGATCTGGCGGTCGGCTGGCAGGTGCCGCAGCTCAAGGTGGGCTCGTTCGCGCGCTCGGAGCGGATGGCCAAGTGGAACGCGCTCATCCGGCTCGAGGAGGAGCTGGGCGACCGGGCGCGGTTCGCCGGGCGCGCGCCCTATTCGGCGCTGCCGCCCTCGCCCGCCTCGAGCAGCAGGTCGGCGTAGAGCTCGTCGAGGGTGATCCGAAGACCGAGCTCGGCGATGTCGAGCGCCGTGCCGGGGCCGAGATCACGGACCTGCCAGAGGTCGCCGGCGCGCCGCCAGTGCTCGACGCGGATGGCCTCTGTCGAGACCAGGAGGATGTGGCCCAGGCCGGGCATGCCGCGATAGTCGGGCAGCTTGAAGACCCGGTCGGTGGCCTCGGTGGAGGGTGAGAGCACCTCGATCACCAGGGCGGGGTCGCGGAGATAGATCTCGTCCGCCTCGCGTGGCCGACAGGTCACGACGATGTCCGCCTGCCAGTAGCTGTCGCCGCGCTTCGGCGGCTTGATGCCGGCCTCGCTGATCACCCGGCAGCCCTTCGGCAACGCTGCCGTGATCCGAGCACCGAGCCGCATCACCATCTCGCCATGCACCGCCTGGGCCGGCGCCATCGCGGTGACGACGCCGCGCACCAGCTGATAGCGGGTGTCGGCCTCGCCCTCGAAGGCCAGGAACTCTTCCACCGAACAGAGACGCTTCACCACTTCCGCCATGCGGCGACCATAGCACGACACGCCGGCCCGAACAGCGGGCCGCGGGCTTGATCCGGGCAGCGCCGCTCGCCATTCTATGGACATGCGGATCGAGATCGCCAACCTGCCGGTTGCCCACAAGCCCCCCGACGAGCGGCGCTTCTGGCGGAAGCTCGCCCGGGTGCTGGCGCACATCCCGTTCGCCGAGGACCTGGTCGCAGCCTGGTACTGCGCCAAGGACCCGGCGACGCCGACCCATGTCCGGGCCCTGCTCTGGGGCGCGGTGGCTTATTTCCTGATGCCGGCCGATCTCGTGCCCGACTATCTCGTCGCAGTCGGCTTCACCGACGACGCCGCGGTGATCGCCATGGTGATGTCGCTGCTCGGCCGCCATGTGGCACCCCGGCATCGCGACGCCGCCAGGGGCAAGCTCCACGCGCTGCGCGGTCAGCGCTGATCGGCCGGGCGACTGGCGCGCAACATCTTGGCAAGGGGCAAGGGGCCGGTCATGGCGCCACGGTCCGGATCGACAGAGCCGGAGCGGGCACGCGCCGGCCGGCACGGGCTGAAGCGCGCTGTCCCCGGCTCGTCGGCGGCCCTGGTCAAGGCGGTGCTCGATGCCCACGAGGTGCGCAACCTCGAGCGGCTGACCATCGCCCGCACCCTGGTCTTCCTCGCCATCTTCGTCTGGCTCTGGGTCAACTACGGCTGGTGGGTGGCCACCGAGAATGCGGTCATCCTGGGGGCGTTCATCGCCAACGGCCTGGTCGCCTACCTGTTGAGCGCCGGCCGGGAGGATCGCCAGTGGGTGCCGTATGCGGTGGTGCTGGTCGATGCCGTGCTCCTGGGCTTCACGCTGGTGGCCCCCGGGCGCACCTATCCGGACGCCTGGCCCTGGCCCACCGTGCTGCGCCAGCCGAGCTTCCTGTACTTCATTCTGCTGCCGGCGATCGCCGCGCTTAGCTTCCGCCCGGCCATGGTCGTCTGGTCGGTGCTCTGCGTGGCCGCGGTCTGGAGCGTGGCCACGGCGCTGGTCATGGCCTCGCCCGGCGCTTTCAGCCGCCTGCCGGCGGGTGGCGGCGAGGGCGCCAGCGCCGCCCAGCTCGCGGCCTATCTCGACCCCTACTACGTCCACTTGGACGACGCCGTCGTCCGGGTGTTCTTGACCGTGCTCATCGGCCTGATCCTGGCCTACGGCGCCTACCGCGCCCGTGCCCTGATGATCGAGCAGGCCGAGGTGGTGCGCGAGCGCGCCAATCTCGCCCGCTACGTCGCCCCGAACATGGTGGAGAGCCTGGCGCGGATCGATCGTCCGATGGGCGAGATCCGCACCCACGAGGTGGCGGTGCTGTTCGTCGACATCAAGGGCTTTACGGCTCTCGCCGAGGCCGGCTCGCCGGCTGCGGCCATGCGCATCCTGCGCGCCTTTCACGGCCGGATGGCGAGCTGCGTCTTCACCCATGGCGGCACGCTCGACAAGTTCATCGGCGACGGGCTGATGGCCACCTTCGGCACGCCCGAGCCGATGGCCGACGCTTCCGATAGGGCGTTCGCCTGCGGCCTGGCGATGCTGGCGGCGATCGCGGACTGGCAGCGCAACCGTCGCGAGCGGGGCGATCCTGCCATCGCGGTGGGGATCGGCATCCATCTCGGACTGGTGACCATGGGCGACATCGGCGGCGGCGACGCGGCGAGCGGCATCGGCCAGCGCTTCGAGTTCGCGGTCATCGGCGACACGGTGAACGTGGCGAGCCGGCTGGAGCGGCTGACCCGCGAGCTCGGCGTACCCCTGTTGGCGAGCGATACCGTGGTGCAAGCGCTGCGGCGCCGCCCGGCCGGCCTGCGCTCGCTCGGCATGCACCAGCTCGACGGGCGCAGCGCCGCCCTCACCGTCTGGACCGTGGAAGAGGCGACGCCGGAGCGCGACGGCCGCGGCACCTAGAGCATTTTCACGCTGACCGGAATCTTTTCCCGATTCTCATCTGCAACAGG
>CAYWSB010000030.1:0-43559 GCA_964460465.1 uncultured Geminicoccaceae bacterium
GCGCCGTAGTCCTCGCGCAGCCAGCGATAGAAGGCCGAGAAGGCATGCGTCGGCGCGAAGCCCTTCTCGAACAGGAGCCGCATCGGGTCGCCCTCGTAGCCGAAGCCGGGCTGGACGCCGACGAAGACGTTGCCGAACCGCTCGCCCAGGATGAAGAGGCTCTGCCCGTCGGTGAGCTGGCGGCCGGGGGCGGGGCCCCAGGCGGCCTCGATCTCGGCCAGATGCGGCTCGCGGCGAACGTGGTCGTCGACCGGGATGCGGTGGAAGACGTTGGCATCGGCCCCGAACCGCTCGGCATTGCCCTTGAGCAGCCGGTCGCGCAGCGCATCCTCCGACTCCGGCACCTCCACCGTGTAGCCGGCTGCCCGCATCGCCCGGAGCGTGCGCAGCAGGGAGGCGAACACCGCGAGATAGGCGGCGGTGCCGGTGGCGCCGGCATTGGGCGGGAAGTTGAAGAGGACGACGGCGACCTTGCGCGTCGCCCGCTCGCTGCGGCGGAGCGTGATCAGCCGGTCGACCCGGGCGGCGAGGAGCTGGGCACGGTCGCCGTGCGCCTCCATCCCGCCCGCCTGCTCGCCCCTGGCCACTGCCGGCCGGCCGCCGAAGATCATCGGCCCGGTCGAGCCGTCGAGCTCCGGGATGGCGACCATCATCGTGGCCTCGACCGGCTGCAGCCCGCGGTCCGAGCTCTCCCACTCGGCGAGCGTCTGGAACTCGAGCGCATGGGCGGCGATGTAGGGGACGTCGAGCCGGGCCAGCATGTCCTCGGCCGCCCTGGCGTCGTTGTAGGCGGGGCCGCCGACGAGCGAGAAGCCGGTGAGCGAGACCACGGCGTCGACGACCGGGCGGCCGTCCGCGAAGAAGTAGCGCTCGATCGCCGGCCGGGCGTCGAGGCCCGCGGCGAAGGCCGGGACGACCTCGAGACCGCGGGCCTCTAGCGCCGCGATCACGCCGTCGTAATGGCCGCTGTCGCCGGCCAGCACGTAGGAGCGCATGACCAGGAGGCCGACCGTGCCGCTGGCGCCGGCGGGCCGCGGCAGCCTGGCCAGATCCTCGGTCACCCGGCCCTTCAGCCGCGGGTGATAGAGCCCGATGTCCGGGTGCTCGACGGGCAGCCTGGCGTCGAGCGTGCCCTTGAGCACCGCTCGCGGCCCGGCGGCATAGCGGTTGACCAGCCAGCGGACCATGTTGGCGATGTTCTCGTCCGAGCCTGCCAGCCAGTACTGCATCGCCAGGAAATAGGCCCGCAGGTCCTGGGCCGGGCCGGGGATGAAGCGGAGCAGCTTGGGCAACCGGCGCAACAGCGTCATCTGCCGCGCCCCGTCGCTCTGCTGGCCGCTCTCGCGCTTCGGCTTGAGACGCTTGAGCAGGGCGAGCGGACCGCTCTGCTTGGCCTGCATGTCGAAGCGGCCCATCCGGGTCAGCTTGACCACCTCGGTCGCGGAGATGCAGGCGACCATGGCGTCGCAGCGCTCGCGCCTGGCCTGCAGCCAGGGCAGCACCGCCTGGATGTGGTCCTCGAGGAACAGCATGCAGGCGAAGACGATGTCGGCGTCCTCGATATCCCGCCGGCAGCGCTCGAGCGCCGCCGCGTCGTTGCTGAACTCGGTGGCGGCGTGGAGGGTGAGCTCGAGCCCGGGCAACTCGTGCCGCAGCGCCATCCGGGCGCGGGCGAAGGCACCGGCCGCATGGTTGTCCAGGGTGACGATGGTCACCCTGACCGGGACGGCGCCCGCCCCTTGCCGGTCAGCGGCCGAAGTGCGCTTTAGCATCATACAAGGTCTCGACGGTGATGAGCGCCACGCCGCGATCTGTCGCGAACCGCTCGGTATTGCGGCGCGCCTTGCCGCGGACGAAGAACGGGATCTTCTTCAGCTCCTTCTCGGCCTCGGCGGCCCACCGCACGGGCTCGTCGCCCGCAGCCGTGGCCGTTGCCGCAGCCGCCAGGGCGTGCGCGGGTCCGACTGGCGATGTGGCGGGCACCGCCAGCGGCTCCGCCTCGACGGCTGCGGCGGGCTTCGCGTGACCGTGGCCGAGATGCGAGGGGGCGGCGTGGTCGCCGAACTCGAAATCCTCGCGGAACATGCCGAGCAGGTGCTCCTCGAGGCCCATGTAGAGCGGGTGCACCCAGCTGTCCCAGAGGACGTTGGTCCCCTCGAATCCCATCTGCGGCGAGTAGCGGGCGGGGAAGTCCTGGACGTGGACGGGTGCGGAGATGACCGCACAGCCGATGCCGAGCCTTTTCGCGATGTGGCGCTCCATCTGCGTGCCGAGCAGGAGCTCCACCTGGGCCTCGGCCACCGCCTGCTCGACCTCGAGATAGTCGTCGGTGATCAGCGCCTCGAGGCCGAAGCGCTCGGCGGCCTTCCTGACGTCCCGGGCGAACTCGCGGCTGTAGGTGCCGAGCCCGACCACCTCGAAGCCGAACTCGTCGGCGGCGACCCGGGCCGCGGCGATCGCGTGCGTCGCATCGGCGAAGATGAAGACCCGCTTGCCGGTGAGGTAGGTCGAGTCGATGGAGCGCGAGTACCAGGGCAGCCGCGACTGGCGTGCCTCGAGCACCGGCGCGGGGTCGACGCCGGCGATGGCTGCCACCTCGTTGACGAAGTCGACCGTGGCACCGTAGCCGATCGGCACGGTCTTCGTCCGCGGCTGCTTGAAGGTGCGCTCGAGCCAGCCGGCGGCGATGCCGGCGGTCTCGGGATAGAGGACGACGTTGAAGTCGGCCTCGCCGAGCCGGGCGAGATCGGCCGGCCGCGCCCCCAGCGGGGCCACCACGCGGACCTCGACGCCGAGCTCGCCCAGGAGCTTCGTGATCTCGGCCACGTCGTCGCGGTGCCTGAAGCCCATCGCCGTGGGGCCGAGGATGTTGCAGCTCGGCCGCGCCCCCGGCTCGCGCACGAAGCCCGGCGCCGGTGCGTGCGCGCCGGCGAGGCTCTTGACCATCTGATAGAAGGTCTCGGCCGAGCCCCAGTTCTCCTTCTTGGAGTAGGCCGGCAGCTCCAGCGGCACGACCGGCACGGGCAGGTTGAGGGCCTTGGCGAGCCCGCCCGGGTCGTCCTGGATCAGCTCGGCGGTGCAGGAGGCCCCGACCATCAGCGCCTCGGGCTTGAACCGGGCATAGGCGTCGGCCGCCGAGGTCTTGAACAGCTCGGCCGTGTCCGAGCCCAGGTCGCGGGCCTGGAAGGTCGTGTAGGTGACGGGCGGGCGCTTGTCGCGCCGCTCGATCATCGTGAACAAAAGATCGGCATAGGTGTCGCCCTGCGGCGCGTGCAGGACGTAGTGCACGCCCTCCATCGCCGTGGCGATGCGCATCGCTCCGACGTGCGGCGGGCCTTCGTAGGTCCAGAGGGTCAGCTGCATGGTCCTACACCATCAACCTGGCACGGCGATTGAGCGGGCGGGTGAAGAGCTCGGCGAGATCGGCCGCCTGCTCGAAGCCCTGGATCGGCGTGAACAGCAGCTCGATCGACCACTTGGTGGTCAGGCCAAGGGATTCGAGCGGGTTGGCCAGGCCGAGGCCGCAGACGATCATGTCCGGCCGTGCCGCCTTCGCCCGGTCGAGCTGGAGCTCGACGTCCTGGCCCTCGCTCAGCGCCGTGCCGGCCGGCAGCAGCGCCAGCTCGTGGGCGAGATGCTGGCGGTGCAGGTAGGGGGTGCCGACCTCGACCAGCCGCATCGCCATCTCGCGCGCCAGGAAGCGGGCCAGCGGGATCTCCAGCTGGGAGTCGGGGAAGAAGAAGATGCGCTTGCCGGCGAGCTTCTCGCGATGGCGCGACAGTGCCAGCCCGGCCCGCTCGCGCGGCGCCCGGGTCACGGCCTCGAGCCGGTCGGCCGGGATGCCCCACTCGGCGGCGGCCGCCCGCAGCCAGGCCATCGTCCCTTCGATGCCGAGCGGGAAGGGGGCGTCGAGGCGCCGGCAGCCGCGGTCGTCGAGCGCCTTGCCGGTATCGGCCAGGAACGGCTGGGCGAGCAGGTAGCGCGTCTCGGGCCCGACCGGCGGCAGCTCCAGGCTGCTCCGCGGCGGCAGGAAGTGCACCGGGCCGACGCCGAGCTGCTCGAACAGCCGGCGGAACTGGTCCTCGACGATGTCGGCCAGCGCCCCCACGACCAGAAGCGAGCGCTCAGCCGTCACCGGCAGCTCCGGGACCAGGGCGGCGAGGCAGGCATCCTCGCCCTGAGTGAAGGTCGTCTCGATGCCCGAGCCCGAGTAGTTCAGCACGCGCACGCGCGGCTCGAACACCCGGCTGAGCCGCTGGGCGGCACGCTTCAGGTCGAGCTTGATCACCTCCGACGGGCAGGAGCCCACGAGGAAGAGCAGCTTGATGTCGGGGCGCCGCTCGAGCAGCCGCGTGACGACCCGATCGAGCTCGTCGTTGGCATCGGCCATGCCGGCGAGGTCGCGCTCCTCCAGGATCGCCGTGGCGAAGCGCGGCTCGGCGAAGATCATCACCCCGGCGGCCGACTGGATCAGGTGCGCGCAGGTGCGCGAGCCGACGACCAGGAAGAACGCGTCCTGGATCTTGCGGTGCAGCCAGATGATGCCGGTCAGCCCGCAGAACACCTCGCGCTGGCCGCGCTCGAAGCGCACCGGGGCGTCGGTGCAGCCGCCAGCGGCGGCGGGCGGCAGCGCGGTGACCGCGGTCATCGGGCCGGCTCCAGCCCGCCCGCGGGCATGCCCGAGGCCGGCGCCTCGAGCCGCGCCATGCGCAGCTTCCAGAGGAACTGGGCCGCGTTGACGACGTAGATGGCGTAGGCGGCCAGCGCCAGCAGCATCTGCCCGGTATGGCTCAGCCAGCCGGTGAAGAGGGCCACCAGATAGGCGGTGTGGAGCGCGATCACGCCCATGCTCACCACGTCCTCCCAGAAGAAGGGCCGGGCGAACAGCCAGTGGCCGAACACCACCTTCTCCCAGATCGAGCCGGTGACCATGATGGTGTAGAGGACGAGGGTCTTGGCGACGATCGAGACGGTGGCCGCGGTGAAGCCCTCGCCGGTCCAGAGGTAGCGGAGGACGAGGACGACGCTGACGAGGAAGACGACGAACTGCACGGGGGCCAGGATGCCCTGGACCAGCGTCCAGGCCGTCGCGTCCCGCCGCCGCCGCTCCTCGGGCGTGTAGAGCGGCTGGACGGGTGCACGGCCGGCCTGCCCGGGTCGTCCTCGCTGCATCGTCCGTCTGCCCTCCCCAACGGCACTCGCCAATGATGCGCAGGCTAGCCGGCTTCGAATGAGGCTGTCAACAAAACTACACGTCAACAAAGCTTGACATAAGCGCTTCTGCGATCGAACGTGGCGCCTGGTCGCGGCCGACGCCCGCGCCGGACGGAGCTGGCCCGTGCCTCGGCGGCGCATCGGCGGAACGCCGCAAAAGCGTCGGCGCACGGGCGTTGGGGCTTGAGCTTGGGCGAGCTTGCGTTGTATCCCTCGGTGAGTTGGGGAGAGCCATGATGACGTCGTCGTCGGACGGATGGCAAAGCTTCGAGCCCGAGCTGCTGAGCTTCGATTCTGGCGCGGCCTCCCTTGGCCCGACCGGTGCGCGGCGAGCGGGCGGCCGTTCGAAGGGGCGGAGCGTTCCCTTGCTGCAGACGATCGAAAGCGAGATCATCCCGCGTCTCGTGCTGTCGCGCCGGGCGATGGGCAACGCGCCGGCGGCGGTGACCGGCATCGCCTGGGCGCCCGACGAGACGACGGTGGCCGAGCTCGCCGAGCTCGTGGTGGCACAGGATGTCGGAGCGGCGGCTGCCCGGATCGATGCGTTGCGGGCGCGCGGCATCTCGATCGAGACCCTTTATCTCGACCTCCTGGCACCGACGGCGCGCTACCTGGGCGAGCTGTGGGAGGCCGATCTCTGCGATTTCACCTCGGTCACGCTTGGCTGCAGCCGCCTGCAGCAGCTGCTGCACGAGCTCAGCCCGGCCTTCTTTCGCGAAGTGGAGCAGCACGAGCATCGCCGGCGCGTCCTGCTCGTGCCGGTGCCGGGTGAGCAGCACACCTTCGGCCTCTTCATGGTCGCCGAGTTCTTCCGCCGCGCCGGCTGGGACGTCTGGAGCGGCTGCCTGCCGGCGCGCGAGCTGTCCGAGCTCGTGAGCCGGTCGTCCTTCAATCTGGTCGGCTTCTCGCTCAGCGCCGATACGCGGCTCGATGCGCTCGCCGCGAGCATCCGTGCGGTCCGTCGGGCGTCCCGCAATCGCGGCGTCGGGGTGCTCGTCGGCGGCCCGGTCTTCGTCGACCATCCGGAGCTCGTCAGTCTCGTGGGCGCCGATGCGACCGCCATCGACGGACGCCAGGCCACGCTGCAGGCGCAGAACACGCTGGCCCTTCTCGGCCGCTCCACCTGACCTGAGCAGGCGCGGCCGAGGGCGACGGGTCGAGCCTCGCGGTGCGCCTCGTCTGCCCGTGACCGTCACCATGCCGGCGCTCGCGCGCTTGGCATCGGCCGGTTTTCCTCGACGGTTGCGGTGCAGAAAGGACAGCACGGAACTGTCAATTCAAGCAGACATGTAAAGTAAAGTTGACACCACTTTGACCCGCGGTTCACGTGGTCGGCATTTAACAAGGTCGGTTCGATTAAATGTAACGCTGGATTGACATCGCGCCCGAGCGCGCCCATAGGTCTCTCGTGCTGTGGGCGCTCATCCACGGGTTTGGAGGGGTCGTGTCGAGCGTGCCGAGGCTAGTGATGACGCCTGGCAGGGGGGCTCGCCACAGGTGATGCGGTTCAGATTTCCCCGGGACTCGGTCGGCGATGTCGACGCCGACATGGCGGCGACCCTGCTCGCCGCCATGAACGACATCGCGTTGGTGGTCGACACCGACGGCGTGATCCGCGACCTCGCCTTCGGCAGCGACGACTGGTCGGTGGAATGGTACGGCAAGTGGCTCGGCCTGCCCTGGGTCGACACCGTCACCGGCGAGACCCGCGCCAAGGTCGAGGCACTCGTCGAGGAGGCGACGACCAGCCATCCGTCGCGCTGGCGCCAGGTGAACCACCCCTCGTCCTGGGGCGCGGACGTGCCGGTCCTCTACTGCACCATGCGGCTCAGGCCGGAGGGCCCGATCATCGCCTGCGGCCGCGACCTGCGCTCGTCGGCGGCCTTGCAGCAGCGGCTGATCGAGGCCCAGCAGTCGATGGAGCGGCACTACTCCCGGCTGCGCAACCTCGAGACCCGGTATCGCCTGCTCTTCCAGATGAGCGCCGAGGCCGTGCTCATCGTCGATGCGGTGAGCCGCAAGGTGGTCGAGGCCAACCCGGCGGCCGGGCCGCTCTTCGGCGAGGCCTCGCGCCGGGTGGTCGGCCGCATCTTTCCCGACGGGTTCGACGCCGACAGCACGACGCAGCTCCAGTCGCTCCTCGCCAGCGTGCGGGCGACGGGGCGGGCCGAGGAGGTGCGCGCCAGGCTCGTCGACAGCCGGCGCGACTTCCTCGTCTCGGCATCCTTGTTCCGGCAGGAGAACACCGCCCTCTTTCTCGTCCGACTGGTGCCGGCCGAGGCCGCTGCGGCGGGCGGGCCGGCGACCAGGGGACGTTCCCGGTTCGTGGAGCTGGTCGAGAGCTCGCCGGACGCCATCGTCATGGCCGACCCGCAAGGCCGGATCATCAGCGCCAACCCGGCCTTTCTCGACCTGGTCCAGCTCGCCACGGACGAGCAGGTGAAGGGGGAGCTGCTCGAGCGCTGGCTCGGCCGGCCGGGAGTCGATCTCAACGTGCTCCTGGCCAATCTTCGCCAGCACGGCTCGGTGCGCCGCTTCAACACGCTGATGCGCGGCGAGTACGGGGCTACGGCCGACGTCGAGCTTTCCGCGACCTCGATCATAAACGGCAAGGAGCCCGCCTTCGGCTTCACCATCCGCAATGTCGGCGACCGCCTGATGGCCGAGAGTCCGGTGGGCGCCCGCGAGCTGCCGCGCTCGGTCGAGCAGCTCACCGAGCTGGTCGGGCGGGTGCCGCTCAAGGATCTGGTGCGCGAGACCACCGACGTGATCGAGCGGCTGTGCATCGAGGCGGCGCTCGAGCTCACCGGCGACAACCGCGCCTCGGCCGCCGAGCTGCTCGGACTCTCCCGCCAGAGCCTCTACGTCAAGCTGCGCCGCTACGGCCTGGGCGATCTCGGCTCCGACGGTGCGGACGCCTGACCCGGCCGGTCAGCCGGCGAGGAAGCCGCGCAGGGCGGCGTTGAACACCTCCGGCATCTCGAACTGCGGCAGGGCACCGGTCGGAAATGCCTCGAACCGCCAGTTCGACCGGTCCTCGGTCCAGCCCTTGCCCGAGAAATCCCTGAAATCGCCGCGCGTGCCGTGCGGCACCCAGATCGGCAGGGTCAATCGCTCGTACACGTCGCGCATGTCGGCGCTGAACAGCCCGCCCGAGACGAAGGCGTAGGGCGCGTGGCGCGCACCGGGCTGGTGCGCCGACCGCCAGGCATAGTCGATGAGCTCCTCGGGCACGGCGTCGCTGCCGAAGGTCCGCACGAGGAAGTAGCGGATGCTGCGCCGGCTGACGAGGAGGTCGAAGAGGCCCTGCCGCCACGGCGGGCCCTCGACGAGATTGTAGAGCCAGGGCATCTCGCGGGTCTCGCCCGGCCGGCCGCGGCGCCCGGACGAGCGGCGGTCGAAGCCGGTCGGCGTGACCAGCACCAGCCGGCGAAACGCCCGCGGCTCCCCGCTCGCCGCACGGGCGAGGAACTCGCTCGACAGCGAGATCGCGAGCGCG
Organism: uncultured Geminicoccaceae bacterium; assembly: GCA_964460465.1. Classification (GTDB taxonomy): domain Bacteria; phylum Pseudomonadota; class Alphaproteobacteria; order Geminicoccales; family Geminicoccaceae; genus SLRI01. The sequence continues at coordinate 8,714 of CAYWSB010000030.1, forward strand.
TCGATCGGGCCGTCCGCCCCCCGGTCGGCGGCGATCGCCGCCAGCATGTCGAGGACGGCAGCGGTGTAGAGGGCGGGATCGTAGCGGCGATTGGAGCGGTCGGAGAGGCCGAAGCCCGGCAGGTCCGGTGCGAACACCCGGTGGTCGCGCTTCAGATCCTCGAAGATCGGCCGGACCTCGAAGGCCGAGGCGGTGGCGTTGATGCTGTGGAGGAGCAGCAGCGGCGGCCCGTCGCCGGCGACGTAGTAGGCCATCGGGCCGGCCCGCCCGTCGGTGGCCCGCAGCTCGCCCGCGACGGCCGGGGGCAGGCTCGGGGTCGCGTCCTCGTGGACGCGGCTGGCGCAACCGGCGAGCCCGATGCCGGTGCCGCCGATCGCCAGCCCCGTCATCAGCGACGCGGCGGCGCCGCAGAGCAGCGCCCGCCGGCCGGCGACGGGCGCCCGATCCGGGCCAGAAGTGTAAACGTTGATTGACACACAGGACACCCAGGCATAAGCCCGACATATGGCTACCACGATCGCGCGCCCGACCCTGCCAGCCTTTTTCGAGCTGCTCAAGCCGATCACCTGGTTTGCGCCGATGTGGGCGTTCGGCTGTGGCGTCGTCTCCGCCGGGGTGCCGCTCGGCGAGCGCTGGCTCGTCATCGTGGCCGGCATCCTGCTCGCCGGGCCGCTGCTCACGGCCATGAGCCAGGCGGTGAACGACTGGTACGACCGCCACGTCGACGCCATCAACGAGCCGAACCGGCCGATCCCGTCCGGCCGCATCCCGGGCAACTGGGGCCTCTACATCGCCGTCGCCTGGACCGTGCTGTCGCTGCTCGTGGCGGCCCTGCTCGGCCCCTGGGTGCTGGGGGCGGCCGTCGTCGGCACGATCCTGGCCTGGCTCTACTCGGCCCCGCCGATCCGCCTCAAGCAGAGCGGCTGGTGGGGGCCGGGAGCCGTCGCGGTCTCCTACGAGGGCCTGCCCTGGTTCACCGGGGCGGCGGTGATGGTGGCGGGCTTTCCCGACTGGCGGATCGTGACGCTGGCCGTGCTCTACAGCATCGGTGCCCATGGCATCATGACCCTGAACGACTTCAAGGCGGTCGAGGGCGACCGGCAGATGGGCATCCGCTCGCTGCCGGCCACGCTCGGCGTCGATGCCGCGGCAAGGCTCGCCTGCTGGGTGATGGCGCTGCCGCAGGTCGCCGTCGTCGCCCTCCTCTTCCTCTGGGAGCGGCCCGTCCACGCCGGCATCGTCACGGCCCTGCTGCTCGCCCAGCTCGTGCTGATGCGCCGGCTGCTGCAGCAGCCCCGCGAGCGGGCCCCCTGGTACAATGCCACGGGCACCACGCTCTACGTGCTGGGCATGCTGGCGAGCGCCTTCGCCGTGCGCGCCCTCGCCGGGGGCGGCGCGTGACCGGGCCGTTGCCGATCGGCTGGCTCGGCATCATCCGCCTGGGCCTGGTCCAGGCGGCGCTCGGCTCGATCGTGGTGCTCACCACCTCGACCCTCAACCGCGTGATGGTCGTCGAGCTGCAGCTCGTGGCCCTCCTGCCGGGCACCCTGGTCGCCCTCTACTACACCATCCAGCTCTTGCGGCCGCGGCTCGGCTACGGCTCCGACGTCAGCGGCCGGCGCACGCCGTGGATCGTCGGCGGCATGGCCGTGCTGGCCATGGGCGGCTTCACCGCGGCCGTGGCCACCGCCTGGATGGCCACGGCGTTCGTGCCGGCCCTGCTCCTGGCGATCCTGGCCTTCGTTCTCATCGGCCTCGGGGTCGGCGCCGCCGGCACCTCGCTCCTCGTCCTGCTCGCCAAGCGGGTCGACGCGCGGCGGCGGCCGACCGCGGCCACCATCGTCTGGCTGATGATGATCTTCGGCTTCATCGTCACCACGGCGATGGCCGGGCGGCTGCTCGATCCGTTCTCGCCGGCCAGGCTCGTGGCGGTCAGCGGCGGGGTCTCGCTCCTCGCCTTCCTGCTGACGCTGGTGGCCGTCCTGGGCGTCGAGGGGCAGGCCGGCGAGGCGGTCGAGCCCGACGCCACGCCGGCGGCGCCGCGCCCGGACGAGGTGGTGGCGGCGGCGGCGAGCAAGAGCGCCGCGGCACCGTTCCGGCAGGCCCTGGCCGAGGTCTGGGCGGAGCCCGTCGCCCGGCAGTTCACGCTCTTCGTGTTCGTCTCGATGCTCGCCTACGGTGCGCAGGACCTGGTCCTCGAGCCCTTCGCCGGGGCGGTGTTCGGGCTCACGCCGGGCGAGAGCACGCTGCTCTCCAGCACCCAGTACCAGGGCATCCTGCTGGGCATGATCCTGGTCGGGGCGCTCGGGCCGCGGCTGGGCTCGCTGCGCTCCTGGATGATCGGCGGCTGCCTGGCGTCGGCCCTGGCCCTGTTCGGGCTGGCGACGGCGGGCTTCGTCGTGGAGTCGTTCCCGCTGCGCCCGGCGGTGCTCGTGCTCGGCATCGGCCTCGGTGTCTTCGCCGTGGCCGCGATCGGCTCGATGATGGGCCTCGTCGATGCCGGGCGGGAGCGGCGCGAGGGCATCCGCATGGGCCTCTTCGGCGCCGCGCAGGCGATCGCCGTCGGCCTCGGCGGCGTCGTCGCCACGGCCGCCGTCGATGTCGTCCGCTGGCTCTCGGGCTCGCCGCACTGGGCCTATGCGCTGGTCTTCGTGGCCGAGGCCCTGACCTTCACCGTCGCCGCCGTCCTCGCCGCCCGGGTCGGGCGGATCGCCGAGGCCAGGCGGCGGCTGACCATCAAGACCGCCGGCGGTGGCTATGCCGCCGGCCTGGGAGGAGGCTGAGCCGATGCAGACCCCCGAGATCTTCGATTGCGTCGTGGTCGGCGGCGGGCCGGCCGGGGCCACGGCGGCAGCCGATCTCGCCCGCAAGAAGCGCCAGGTGCTGCTGCTCGAGCGGGGCGGGCGGATCAAGCCCTGCGGCGGCGCCATCCCGCCCCGGCTGATCGACGAGTTCGCCATCCCGGCCCAGCTCCTGGTCGCCCGGGTCACCCAGGCGCGCATGGTCTCGCCCACCAGCCGCCACGTCGACATCCCGATCGACGGGGGCTTCGTCGGCATGGTCGACCGCGAGGTGTTCGACGAGTGGCTGCGCAGCCGTGCGGTCTCGGCCGGGGCCACCCGGCGCACGGGCACCTTCACGCGGCTTGAGCGCGACAAGGACGGCACCGCCGTCGTCCACTACGACGCCAGGCACGAGGACGGCCGCGTCGACCGCCATGCGGTGCGCGCCCGGACCGTGATCGGCGCCGACGGCGCCAACTCCCAGGTGGCGAAGCAGGGTGGCGTCCCGGGGGCCGAGACGATGCGCAAGGTCTTCGCCTATCACGAGATCGTCCGCTCGCCCGCCGAAAAGACCGCGGTCTTCGACCCGACCCGCTGCGACGTCATCTACGACGGCAAGTACTCGCCCGACTTCTACAGCTGGGTCTTCCCGCACGGCAAGACGACCAGCATCGGCATGGGCACGGCGGTCAAGGGCTTCTCGCTCAGGAAGGCCACGGGCGAGCTGCGCGAGAAGCTGGGTCTCGACGGTGCCGAGACGATCCGCACCGAAGGCGCGCCGCTGCCGCTGCAGCCGCACAAGCGCTGGGACAACGGCAAGGACGTGCTGCTCGCCGGCGACGCCGCGGGCTGCGTGGCACCGAGCTCCGGCGAGGGCATCTTCTACGCCATGACCGGCGGCAGGCTCGCCGCCGATGCCGTCGACGAGCTCTGCCGGACCGGCAATCCGGCCGCGCTGAAGTCGGCCCGCCGCCGCTTCATGCGGACCCACGGACCGGTTTTCTGGATCCTCGGGGTGATGCAGGACTACTGGTACATCAACGACAACCGGCGCGAGCGGTTCGTCACCATCTGCAGAGACAAGGACGTCCAGCAGCTCACCTTCGACGCCTACATGGACAAGGAGCTGGTCAAGGCCAAGCCGCTCGCGCACATGCGGATCTTCTTCAAGAACCTCGCCCATCTCTCGGGGCTCGCCAAGGCTTGACGACCGCCCGCCGCCGCTGGAAGCCGATCCTCGTCGCTTTCGGCGCGGCCCTCGTGGTCGCCGGCCTCGGCGGGGCCGCGACCGATGTCGGGCCCTGGTACCAGGCCTTGGTCAAGCCGTCCTGGCAGCCGCCGGACTGGCTCTTCGGGCCGGCCTGGACGCTGATCTACGCCCTGACCGCCCTCGCCGCGCTCGAGGCCTGGATCAGGGCGCCGCGCGGCTGGCCGCGCACCCGGATCATCGGCGTCTTCGCCCTCAACGCCTTGCTCAACGTGCTCTGGAGCCAGCTCTTCTTCGGCCTGCGCCGGCCCGACTGGGCGCTCGTCGAGGTGGGCGCGCTGTGGGCCTCGATCATCCTCCTCATGCTGGTCGTCCGGCCCCATTCGACGCGGGCCGTCTGGCTGCTCGTCCCCTATCTGCTCTGGGTGAGCTTCGCCGCCTTCCTCAATTTCACGGTCGTCCGGCTCAACGCGCCCTTCACCGGCTGAGCAGTGCCGGCCGGCGACGCGGCGGCGTCCCACGCCACCGTGATGCCGCTTGAACATATTCTCTGTTCAGTGCCGCGCGATCTCAAGCTACAGTTGAGATGAGTCGTTGCTCAATCGATCGACTCGCACAACTGTTCGGAGGGAGACACTAATGACCACAGCCAAGCGTCCGGGGCACGATGGGCGGCATGGCGAGGCCGGCGCCGGCTTCGAGGGCTTCCCGTTCCCGCCGATGGACCCCAGCCTGCTCGGGGCGGCCTATGGCCGGACGATGCTCGAGCTGCAGCGCGAATGGCTGGTCGGCATGGGCCAGCTGCAGCGCGACTACCTGACCTTCCTGGGCGAGCGGATGCGCAAGGATATCGAGATCGCCAAGCGCATGGCCGAATGCCGCGACGTCCAGGCGGCGATGGAGCTGCAGACGGCGTTCGTCGAGACCGCGCGCGACGACTACATGGAGGAGGCGCAGAAGGCACTCGCCAAGGGCCGCGAGATCGCCGAGCATTGCGTCGAGTGCCTGGCGGAGGTGCCGCGGCGGGCCAATGGCGGGAGCGGCAGCGCCAACTGAGTGCGCTCCGGGCTGCCGCCGGGCGGTCGGCAGCCCCTTGCTCGCTTGGTCCGGGCCGACGCCCTGTGATGGTCGGAGCGGCCAGCGGGCGCCCCGCCGCCGAGCCCGGCGACCGGCAGCGCGGCGTCGATCGCCTGTCGCCCATCGAGGCGCAATGGCCAGAGCAAGGCCCGGGCCCGCGCCGACGATGGAGCAAGGTGTCGGTCGGCCTCGGGCCCGGGCGACCGGGGCGTCGGGCAGGATGGGCGCGCCCGGCCAAAGCCGGGGCAGCGGGCAGAGCGGAGAGCCCTCGGCGAGGCTCGCTGTCGGCGGCCGTCGGAGCTGACCGACATTGCCGACCAGCAGCGGCCGGCCCAAGGATGGAAGGCGAGCAAGGCGACGCGGGATCGCCGCCACGGCCGCCAGCGGCGGCGGCCCCGGTTCCCATCCGTGGAGAATGGCCGGCGCTGACGCCGCGTCCGGCAGTGCCGCGACCAGGGATCTGGCCAGCGCACGCGCGCCGACCTTCGCCCCTGGCCAGGCACGGCATGGCACGGCCGGGGCGAGCAGCAGCACCGACGGTCAGGCGGCGTTGCCGACGGCGCAGATCGTGCCCGGTGGATAGACGAGAAACAGCCGCTCGCCCGCTTCGGCTCGGTTCGCGAGGTTGACCCGGGCCTCGGGAAAGACGGCGGCGATCGCCATGGCGAAGTCGAGGGTCGCCGGTGCCTCGTTGTCCGGGAACGATACCGCGATCACCGGCTTGTCGGCGCCGTGGCAGCCGAAGTCGATCTGGATCGGCATCAGCCCGTGCGGGGCGCAGGCGCGGGCAATCCGGGCGATGCAGTCGGCGAGGCTGAGCTCGGCCGTATAGGCCGCGAGCCGGCCGTGCTCGTCGACCCCGACGGAGCGCCGCTGCCGGCCGATCCGGGTCGACCGGGTGATCCGCGTCACGGCAGTGCTCGGGCCGTCATGGCCGCGCACGAGGCGCTCCAGCCGATCGAGAGCGGCGCGCCGCTCGGCGGCCGGCGTGCCGTCGTGCGTGATCAGCTCGCGCAGCTTGTCGAGAAAGGATGCAGTCGCCGGCATGACGTCCCCAGGATGGCACCGGTGGGCCCGCGTGCCAGTCGGGTCCGATCATGCCGGACAATCGTCAAGAATCCGTCAACGCGCCGCGCTCAATGGATGTCCTCGGCGGCGGCGAAGGCGGCCTTGAGCTGGTCGATGCCGAAATGCCCGCTGCGGGCCGCGTCGAGGATCGGCTTCTCCTTGCGGATGCAGAGATCGATCGCCGCGGGCAGGGCGGCAGCGGCGCCCTTGGGGATGACCACCGCACCGTGCCGGTCGGCATGGATCAGGTCCATCGGCTCGACCCGCATGCCGAAAATCTCGACCGGCACGCCGATCGCCTCGACATGGACATGCGCATGGCTCGGCCCGATCTTGCCGGCCAGGAGCTGAAACCGCGGATCGATCGCGTCGAGGTCGCGGAACGAGCCGTTGGTGATGCACCCCAGCACGCCCAGCCCCCGATGCACGGCGGTGTTGACCTCGCCCCAGAAGGCACCGAAGCCGGGGTCCGGGTCCATGTCCTGGAGCACCGTGATCACCGGACCCGGACCCTCGACCAGCTGCTCGTAGTAGCGGATGCGCAGCGCCTTGGCCTCGGCCGGTGGCAGGGGCGAGGGGGTCAGGGCCTTGATCTGCGCCGTTCGGGCGAAGCCGACGATGGGCTGCATGTCGGGAAAGGCGCAGACCATGTGCGCGGTGGTGAAGCCGGTGGTGAGCCGCACCCCGGTCACCACCTCGAGGGCGTTGCAGATGGTCGGCGTATCGAACGCCTTGAGATGATCGAGCAGTTCCGTTCCGATCGACACGAGCCCCGTGCCTCCCCGCCTGTTGCCGTTGCTGCCGGTCGCTGCCGGCGCACCCTCGATAGCACCGGCATCGGCCGATTGCACGCGCCGGCGGCCCCAGGCTCAGGCGATCGTCTGCACCACCTCGAAGCCCTCGAAGCGCGGCGCCTCGACGTAGAGATCGCCGTGCCCGCCGGCATGCTTGTGCGCGTCGCGGAAGGCCTGGCTGCGGGTCCAGTCGAGGAACGCCTCGCGGCTGGCCCAGATCGTGTGCGAGGCGAAGAGGGTGTGCGCGTCGTCAGACGGACCCTTCAGGAGGTGGAACTCGACGAAGCCGGGCACGCTCTTCAGATGCGAATCCCGGTTCTGCCAGACGGCAGCGAAGGCATCCTCGGCGCCGCGGCGCACACGGAAGCGGTTCATGGCGATGAACATGGCGGGGTCTCCGGCGGACGATCAGGGGTTCGAGCGAAGCACAGGCGAGCGCGTTTGGCCACCGAGCAGCCTGCCCGATCGAGCCCGGATCGCACCTGCCTTGATGCCGGGTGTCGCGTGCGGCAGCGCCCGCTTCAGTCGATGCAGCAAAGGAGCTGGACCGAGACGCGATCGTAGGCGCCGGTCGGACCCGGCTCGCTGGTCGCGGTCGGGTCCCCGATCGCCTCGCTCGCCGCGAAGCCGGCATTGAAGCGGACGGCGATCCGCTCGCCCGGCAGATCCTGTGCCAACAGCGCATCGAGCACGGTGGCGAGGCGCAGCAGGGCCGCCTCCCAGCTCTCCACCGCGACCTGGCCTGCGAACGTCGCGCGCGCCGCCTGCGCCTCCAGCACGATCAGCCACTCGCCATCCGGCGGCAGCCGGTCGATGGCGCCCGCGATCTCGACGAGAGCCCGAGCCAGGCCCTGCTCCTCGCCTTGACCGAGATCGAAGCGATCGGCGGCGAACGGAATGTCGACGCGGTAGGCGGCACGGGTGGCGTCGGCGGTGACGGGGTTGCCGGCGACGGCGCTGCCGCGACGCAGCGCCCGCTCGAGGTCGAGGAACGCGATGCTGCGGTAGCGCGAGCGCAGCTCGGCCTGCTCCTCGCCCAGGCGCGAGAGGCGGTCGTAGAGGTCGGCGACGACCGCCTGACGGTCGTCGAGCTGGCGATTGGCCGACCACAGCGAGCCCAGGGCGACGAGGAGCAGCAGCGCCAGGCCGATCGCGGCAAGCGGCCAGAGGCGGCTGCTGCCGATGCGCGCCGCCCGCTGCCGCCGCTGCCGCCGGCCTGGTCGCGGCGTCGGGCCGAAGCCCGGATCGCTGCCGGCGACGTGCCCCGGCTCCGGGCCTCGCGCGGCACCCGGGCCGGCGGCGCCGTCGGACCGAGGCCGCTGCTCCGGCTCGAAGCCGGGATCGCGCGGTTCCTCGAACACCGGGCCCGTGGCGCGCCCGGCGCTGCCGCCGGCCGGCCGGCGACGCTCGTCGAAGCCGCCGGCCCAGGCCGGGGCGGGAGCCCGGTCCCACGCGGCGAGCCCGGATGCATCGTAGGCCATCCGCCGCCGCGGATCGCGGAGCACCTCGTAGGCCTCGCGGATCAGCCGGAAGGTCTCGCCGTTGCCGCCACCGGCCTGGTCGGGATGAGACTCCTTGGCGCGGGCGCGAAAGGCGAGGCGGATCTCGTCCGCCGTTGCCGTGTGCGGGACGCCGAGGACCCGGTAGTAGCCTTGAGGGTCACTCCTGGCCGACACGCCGTGCGCCTTCCTCGACTTGCGGGTGATCTGGGGAAATGTTCACGCCAACCTCGAGCTTGTCCTGGCGCCATGGCCAAAAACCGGGGAAAAGGCAAGGGATGTCAACCGCTGATGGCAATGCATCGTGCTCGATCGCCTGCTCGCCCTGCTCGGGGCCGCTCCCTCGCCGCGCTCGCAGCGCAGCCGGCCGTCGCCCCCCCGGGCGCCGGCGCCGGCACGAGCCGCCGGGCGGCCGCGCGATTTCCAGCGGCGGCGCGTCTACGCCTGGGAAGCCGCCGTGCTCGCACCGATGGCCGGCCGCAAGCTCTCCCTGGCGGCCTGCGCCGCGCTGATCGAGGAGGTCTTTCGCTGGCATGAACGCCCCGATGCTGCCGTTGGTTCCTGGCAGCCGCCGATGCTCGGTGACGGCCGCGGCCGCCGCCATGCCTGCGGCTCGCGCCGGGTGATCAAGCTGCCGCGCTGGGCCAGGACCCGGATCATCGTGCTGCACGAATGCGCGCACGGGATGAGCGACGACGGCCACGGGCCGCGCTTCGTCCGCGTCTACGTGACGCTGCTCGACCGCTACACGCGGCACGACCGGGCGAGCCTCGAGGCGTCGCTGCGCGCGCACAAGGTGGCGATCGACCCGGCCGACCGCCCGGCCTGACGGAGGCTCGGCCGGCACGCGAGCTTTTTCCGTTGCGCGGCTTCGCCCGCTTTGAGCAAATGGTGGTCGAGCTTCAAGCGGGGGGACGAAGCATGCCGACGACGCTCAAGGATCTCGTGGCGGCGGCCAACGAGGTGGTGCCGCGGATCGCCGTCGACGAGGCGAAGGCGCTGATCGCCCAGGGCACAGCGCTCGTGGTCGATGTCCGCGACGCGCCCGAGGTCGAGGCCAGCGGCAAGATCGAGGGGGCCCTGCACATCTCCCGCGGGATGCTGGAGTTCCGCGCCGATCCGGCCTCGCCCTTCCATGACGGCCGCCTCGACCCGGCGAAGACCGTGATCGTCTACTGCGCCTCGGGCGGCCGGTCGGCCCTCGCCGGCAAGGCGCTCAAGGACCTCGGCTATCAGGACGTGCGCAACCTCGGCGGGTTCAAGGACTGGGCCGAGAGCGGCGGGGCCGTCGACCACCCGATCGACCCGGGGATGTAGCGAGATCAGCGGCGAGCGCAGTCGCCATCATCGTGCGATTGTCCTTCGCTTGCTTTAGACCCCATTTGGTCGATCAGCATGCTCGGCTAAGGCTCTGTGGAGCATGCAATATGCCGACGCAAGCCCCGTTGGCGATATGGCGGCAGAGCGAGGCACTCTACGGCAATGTACATTACCTTCCTCCGCTTAAAAAACTGGCGAAACTTTCGCGACGCCAGCTTTCCGTTTTCGCAGTTGTCAACATTCGTGATAGGCCCGAACGCGGCAGGCAAATCGAACCTGTTGGATGTGTTTCGTTTCCTGCGTGACATCTGCAAGCCTTCGGGGGGCGGCCTGCAAAAAGCTGTGCTCGACAGAGGTGGCATCACCAAACTGCGGTGCCTGCATGCTAGGCGAGATCCCGAAGTTGAAATTGAGATCCATTTTGCACTAATCCTCGATAGTCTGTCCCCTGATTGGCGCTACAGGATCGGCTTCAAATCAGAAGGTAGGGGTGCCCAACGGCTTATTGTTGCCGTCGAGGAGGTTTGGTGTGGCAACGAAAAATTACTGAGCCGCCCGGACAAAAATGACCTCATCGACAATCAGCTATTGACTGAAACCCATCTAGAACAGACGCGTGCCAATGCTGAGTTCCGTGCGATAGCCGACTACCTCGCTGACATCACGTATCTGCACTTGGTGCCGCAACTCCTGAAATTCGGGGACAAGATTGGCGGCAACCGGCTTGAGGACAATCCGTTTGGGCAGGGTTTCTTGGAGCGCATCGCCAAAACACCGAAAAAGACGCGCGACTCCCGACTGCGCCGCATCAATAGGGCACTCAACGCAGCGGTGCCACAATTTAAGGAATTGCGATACCAGCCGGACGTTGTGGGTCATCCACATTTGGAGGCGCTATACGAACACCACAGACCCAATGCTGGCTGGCAACGGGAGGAGCATTTTTCCGACGGTACGTTGCGGCTCCTGGGTATTCTCTGGTCACTTCTGGACGACGGTGGCCTGCTCTTAATGGAAGAGCCCGAACTCTCGCTACACGAGGCCGTGGTCGAGCAAATCCCTTTGCTTATCAGTAGCATCCAGCGTCAATCTAAACGCCGAAGGCAGATCCTCATTAGCACTCACAGTGAGGCGATGCTCCGCAACCGGAGTATCGACCCCAGAAGCGTGCTCGTTCTCGAGCCAAGTCGCGAGGGTTCCCGTGTCAGATCCGTGACCGAGGGTGAGAGGGCGGGTTTGGAGGCGGGGCTTTCTGTAGCCGATGTCGTGCTCCCGCAGACGAGGCCGAAAGGGGTCGCTCAGCTGGGCTTTTGGGATTGAGACCGATCTACGTCGCTACCGAGGACGAAGTCAGCGAGGCTGTCGCCGAGCGTCTCGTCGATGAGGCGAACAAGGGTCTCGTAATCATCGTGCGGATGCGACGCGGGGGCAACAGCTACCTGAAGGCCAAGTTGCCCGGCTTGGCCGGGGTGGCGCAAAACATTCCGGTCTTCTTGCTGACCGACCTGGATCGATCGCCTTGCCCATCGGCACTGATCGCGCAGTGGTGCGGGGCTCTCGTCCTGCCGCAGGCGCTGTTGCTCCGCGTCGCGGTGCGGGAGATCGAGTCTTCGCTGCTTGCCGATGAACAGGGCTTTGCCGAGTTTTCCGGCGTTCCCGGGCATCGGCTACCCGAGACGCCGGAGTTGTTGCCGGACCCGAAGCGCGAATTGGTGGGGCTCATCCGCAAGTATGGTCGGCGGGTCCTAAAGCAGCATATTCTGCCTGACCGCGGTTCGACCGCTCCGATGGGGCCCGGCTATAACGCCGTGCTTTCCAACTTTGTCAGGCAGGTATGGACGCCGGCGCGCGCCTCCATGCGCTCGCAGAGTTTGGCTCGAACTCGGATGAGGTTGCGCGAACTCCCTGAATAGCCGAGCCCGAGGCTCAATAAGTGTGACCTGCTCAGGAGTTCCCGCCTCCATGCAGCCGCGGTGCCGCGGGGTCGAGGTCGAGCGATCGAAGGGCCTCGATCCAAAAGCGGGCCAGCGCCACCGTCTCGATGGTCCGATCGGCGGCCTCCTGGGTCAGCGCGTAGTCGCCGATGTGGGCCACGGCATCGCGCAGCGCCTCGATCTGCTCGAACGCCTCCTTCGCCCGGTTGCGGCTGACCGGCAGGTCGGCGGTGCGCAGCAGCACGGCCCGCTTGTCCGCGAACATGGTGGCGGTCAGCCGGTCGACCGCCAGTCGCGCCTGGGCCAGTTGCGCGTAGCGCGCCTCGACGGCGCCGCGGCGGGCGGGGGTCAGCACCCCGAGCCACAGCCCGTCGTCCGGCAGATGGCGCCGAATCCAGGCGGCCATCGCGAGCTCGAGATGGGTCACGAAATGAAACAGCAGCGACCGGACGGGCAGCTTCTGCAGGTCCGAGCGGCTGACCAGGCCGGTGATCCTGCCGCCGTCGAGGATCAGCCGGCACGGGCTCACCTTGGCCTCGAGGAGGAAGGCCAGGATGCCGGCGTCGGCGGCGATCAGCATGGTCTCGTCCAGGCGATCGAAGAGATCGCGCACCGTGCCCCCGGCGGCGGCGCCGGGCAGGCGGCTGCGGCGCAGGAGGCCGACGATCCGCGCCGCGTCCAGCACCGGCAGCTGGTCGAACGGGCCGATGTCGGCGCGTGCCCGCAGCGCGTCGATCGGCTCGTCGATGCCGCAGGTGACGAGGCCGTCGAAGGTGCCGATCAGCCGGACGGGGAAGCCGCGCTCGAGGGCCGTGGCCATCGCCGCCTCGCCGGCATCGAGGGCCGCGTCGTGCAGCTCCTTGACCAGAACGGCGCGCTCGCGTCGCGTCGGCACGACCACGCCCGGCACCTGCATCGGCTCCCTCGTCCACGGCCTCGACCGCGGCAGCATAGCCGAGGTCGACACGGGTGGCGAGGATGCCCGCCGGGTGTCCGCCGCCCCGGCCCTGCGCCAAGCGGCTGCGGCCGGGGTCCGGCTTGACCGCACGGCCGATGCCGGCCTAGTTGCCACGCCCGGGCAGGCGTCCGGGTAGGGGTTATCGCAGACCCTTGCGGCCGGCGGCCACTGTACCGCGCCACCACCTGCCCGCGCGTTTCACCGGCCGCCCGCAGCCGAGGTGCCCGCCGCCGATGCCCAGCGAGCCATGAGCGACGATGCTCCCGCCTGCCCGGTCTGCCGTGCGGCCGTCAGCCGCGTCTTCGCCAGCATCGGTGCCTGTCGCTACTGGCGCTGCGCGAGCTGCGCCGCCACGTTTCTCGACCCGGCGCAGCGGCCAAGCCCGGCCGTCGAGCTGGCGCACTATCGGACCCACCGCAACGAGCCGGCCGATGCCGGCTACCGTCGGTTCCTGGCGCGGCTGGCCACACCGCTCCTGGCGCGGCTGGCACCCTGCTCGACCGTGCTCGACTACGGCTGTGGTCCGGGGCCGGCGCTGGCGCGGATGCTGGCGGAGGCGGGCCACCGGGTCAGCCTCTACGACCCCTTCTTCCACCCCGACCGACGGCCGCTCGACCGCCGCTACGACGCGGTGACCTGCAGCGAGGTGGCGGAACACTTCCACGCCCCGGCCGACGAGTTCGACCGCCTGGCGACGCTGGTCGTGCCCGGCGGCTGGCTGGCGGTGATGACCTGCTGGCAGACCGACGACAGCCGCTTCGCCGACTGGCACTACCGGCGCGATCCGACCCACGTCGTCTTCTATCGGTCGTCCACGCTCGAGCTCGTCGCCCGAAGCCGCGGCTGGACCATCGAGCTGCCGGCCAGGGACGTGGCGTTGATGCGGTTGCCGGGGTGAGCACGGCCCTGCACCGGGCGCGCTTCGCGGCGGTCCGCGCGGAGCTGCGGGCAGCCGGCGCCGCCACGGTGCTCGACCTCGGCTGCGGCGACGGCGCCTTCCTCCTGCCGCTGGCGATGGAGCCCTGGGTCGAGCGGGTGCTCGGGCTGGATGTCAGCGCCGCGGCGCTCGCGGCGCTGGCACAGGCGCTGCACGACCTGCCCGAGGAAGCGCAGCGCAAGGTGGCAATCCGCTGCGCGTCCTGCACCGAGCTGGAGCCCGGGCTCGGCGGGTTCGATGCCGCGGTCCTGGTCGAGACCATCGAGCACATCGCGCCGGATCGCCTGTCGCTGGTCGAGCGCGCGGTGTTCGCGACGCTCGCCCCGCCACTCGTCGTCGTCACCACGCCCAACGCCGACTTCAACCCGCTGCTCGGGGTTCCCGAGCATCGGCGGCGCCATGCGGAGCACCGCTTCGAATGGGGCCGCGAGCGGTTCCGCCGTTGGGCCGACGGCGTCGCCCGCCGCAACGGCTACACCGTCGCGCACCACGATATCGGCGGCGGCCACCCGACGCTCGGCGGGCCGAGCCAGATGGCGGTGTTCCGCTGCCGCCAGTCGCTCAGGCTCGCTTCACCAGCCTGATGACGACCAGGAGGATCACGGCGCCGATCGTGGCATGGACGATGGCGGCGAGGATGCCGCCGCCGAAGGCCAGGCCCACCGCCGGCAGGATGAGCCCGGCGATGAAGGCACCGACGATGCCGACGACGATGTTGCCGAGCAGGCCGAAGCCGTAGCCCTTGACGATGAGCCCGGCGAGCCAGCCGGCGATGGCACCCACGATCAGAAAGACGATCAGGCTCTCGATGCCCAAGGCGTTGCCCTCCCGCACCGCACCGGCGAGATCGCTGGCGCGCTGCCGGCAGCGTAGTCGGCCGGCCAAGTGGCGTCCATCGGCTCAATGGCCCGGCTGCGGCTAGACGCCGAAGAGGGTCGGATGGGCGGCCAGCAGCAGGAGATAGGCCAGAACGGCGATCACCAGGCGCCTTGGCGGCAGGACGTCGAGGCCGGGTCGGGCGCGACCGGAGAGCCAGGCGGCGGCAGGCGCCAGCGAGGTGTTGCGGGCGAGGCTGGCGAAGCGTTCGGGGCCCCACTGTCGCCGCCGGCGGCGATCGAGCGCGACCATGCCGAGCACGCTCATGGCGAGAAAGAGCCCGAAGAGGAGGACGTGTGCAAGGTCGCCGTTGGGCACCAGATGCCCCGCTGCCCAGAGGCCGATGGCGAGCAGCAGCGGATGGCGGGTGAGGCCCGTGATCCGCGGCCGGCCGGGCAGCAGGTGGGCCGCGACGAAGCCTACGCAGGCCAGGACGTACTCGCTCCAGCCGCCGCTCATTGGACAGCTTCCACTTGGACCGTCCGGCGCTGCGCGGCAGGTTGCGGGCGCGACCGAGCGCATGGCGGCGGGAGGGTGAGACGCTTCATCGCTCTTCGGCGCATTACGGTTGAGATCGCTCATCGCTAGCGCTCAACTGCCACCGTTACCAGTCCGTCTGCGGGCCGCTCAAACGAGGCAGGGGGTGGTTCCGCATGGCATCGATGGGAGAGGCCGATGTCCGCAACGACGTCCATGACCGACCGCACCGTCGGCGAGATCGCCGCCACCCTGCCGGGTGCGACGGGCGTCTTCCGAGACTTCTGTTTCGACTTCTGCTGCATGCTCGACCAGTCGCTGGCCGCGGTGGCCGAGGCGCACGACACGCCGGTGAGGTCCGTGGTCGCCGCCCTGGCGGCTCTGCCGGCGCCGACCGAGGCGACCCAGCCGCACAGTCTCGAGCCGTTGATCGGCCACATCCTCGTCCGCTACCACATGGTCCATCGCTGCGAGCTGCCCGGACTGGTGACCCTCGCCGAGGCGATCGAGATGCGCCACCACGGCCATCCCGACGTGCCCTTCGGCTTGGCAGGCGTGCTGCGCGAGCTGCAGGCTGCGCTCGACGACCACATGGCGCGCGAGGAGCTCGAGCTCTTCCCGCGCCTGCGTCGCGTCGAGCCGGGCAGCGGCCTCGTCCTGCAGCAGCTGCGCCTCGAGCACGCCCGGCTCGAGGCCTATCTCTGCTGCCTCGAGACGCTGACCGCCGGCCATCGGCCGCCGGTCGACGCCTCCCCCGATTGGCGCCGCCTCTATGCCGGCACCAGGAAGCTGGTCGACGACCTCATCCGCCACCGTTTCCTGGAGAGCGAGACCCTGGACCAGTGCTGGCGGCAGGGGGTGCATGCCGTCCGCCAGCCGCAGCCGGCACCGGAACTGCACTGAGACGTCGAGTGCAGCCGACGCGGGAGGAGGTGCCGGACCAGCCATGACGACCACCACGGCCGCCCGGGTGCGGCAACACGGCGGTCCCGCCATTCTCGGGCTGGGCTTCCGTCCGTTCTTTCTGGGCGGCGCCATTTGGGCTGCCCTCGCCATGCTCCTCTGGCTGCTCGTGCTGACCGGGCTCGTGCCGTTGCCGATCGGCATGGGGCCGGTCGACTGGCACGTTCACGAGCTGCTCTACGGCTATCTGCCCGCCATCGTGGCGGGCTTCCTCTTGACCGCCGTGCCCAACTGGACCGGCCGGCTGCCGGTGACCGGCTTGCCCCTGCTGGCGCTCTTCGCTGTCTGGCTCGTCGGCAGGGTCGCCATTGCGGCCAGCCTCTGGCTCGGCCCCTGGCTCGCGGCGGTGCTCGATCTGGCGTTCCTGGCGGCGCTGGTCCTGGTCATCGCCCGCGAGCTCGTGGCCGGGGCCAACAAGCGCAACTTCCCGGTGCTGCTGCTGGTGGGCCTGCTCCTGCTCGGCAACGCCGCCTTTCACTACGAGGTGGCTGTCCAGGGCAGCGCCTTCTTCGGCACGCGCATCGGCATCGCCGCCATCATCCTCCTGATCATGCTGATCGGCGGGCGGATCGTGCCGAGCTTCACCCGCAACTGGCTCGCCAAGCGCGGGGAAGGTCGCCTGCCGGCCTCGCTCGGCCTCTACGACGGCTTCGCCATCGCCTTTGCCGCGCTCGCCCTCCTCAGCTGGTTGCTCGGCCCCGACACCTTGATCACGGCAGTGGCCTGCGGGATCGCCGGTGCGCTGCATCTCGGCCGCCTCGCCCGCTGGGCTGGGGACCGCACCCTGGCCGAGCCGCTGGTGACGATCCTGCATGTCGGCTACGCCTTCGTGCCGCTCGGCTTCCTCCTGGTCGCGGCGAGCCACGTCTGGCCGCATGTCGTCTACTGGGTGGCGCCGATCCATGCCTGGACCGCCGGTGGCATCGGCACCATGACGCTCGCCGTCATGACCCGGGCCAGCCTCGGCCATTCGGGCCGGGCACTCACCGCCGATCGCTGGACGTCGCTCATCTACCTCCTGGTGATCGCCGCCGCCGTCGCCCGCATCCTCGCCGGCACCAGCCTGGGCTCCACCGGCCTGCAGCACCTCGCCGCCACGTTCTGGGTGGTCGCCTTCGCCGCCTTTGCCGTGCATTACTGGTCGGTCCTGACCCGGCCGCGGTCCTCGGCTGGATGACCGTCGAGGCCGGCCCATGGCGATCGAGGCGGGTCGTCCGGCAATGGACCGCGGTCGACGCCACGAACCAGACCGCCGCGGCGGTCTGGTTCGTGGTGCGCCCCTGGCCGTGGCGCAGCTTGTGGAGCATCGCCCGGCTGCCCCTGAGCGTCTCCGGTCGCGGCTGGCTCCTGCTGCGCACCGTGGTTATGGCCTTGCGGCTCAGGGCTATCGGCTAGGCGCCTGTGAGAAGCGGTCCTGCGCCTGACGAGCCGGCCGCGCACCTACCCGCCGTGTTGCCACCGTCGCTCAGCGTTGCCGCGTGCGACCGCCGCGGGCGGCATGCGTGGTGCGGAGATGACACGCGAGGGCGAGCAGCAGGTTGAGGGCAGGGGCACCAGCCGCGAGCCAGGGCCGCCACGCCTCCGGGACGCCGTCGAGAAACAGGTTCCACGGCAGGCCGAGCGGCACGAGAAAGATCTCGCTCAACGGATCGCGCGGCTGGCTGAACAGCCCGAACGTGCCGATCGCCAGCATCGCCAGCGCCGCGACATAGGCGACCGCGAACAGAATCAGGACCCAACGGCAGACGCTCCGGCCACCGACGCCCATGGCTTTCGACCTTCCAGCGGCTCGTCGATCCGGCCCGCCTACCGGCTCGCCGCCTTCAACTTGTCGACGACCTTGGCGCATTCGGCGTCGCCGGCCGAAAGCGCCGCTGCGTTCTCGATCTCCGTCGCGGCGATCGTCCGGATCGCGGCGTTGAGCACCTCGCCGACCTGCTCGGCGGTGATGAAACCGGCCTCCTTGGCCGCCTCGACGGTCAGGCACGCGCCCGCCTCGAGGCCGGTGGCGACGCCGACCCCGGTGCCGATCCCCAGGACGAACGGCGACAGCAGAAAGACGCCGGCAATCGCACCGATCACCAGGCCCAAGAGGATCAAGAGAAGGCTCTTCACGATCGCCTACTCCATCACACCATCAGGTCTGCCATCAGCCGCCGAGGACGATCGCGTCGATGATCTCGTAGCGCTCGTCGCCGGCCCGCACACGGGTCAGATCGCCATCGCGCTCGGCGCTGAACGCGCCCGGGTCGGCCTCGCTGGTATCGGCGCCGATGGCGACACCGTTGGCGAAGTAGATCGACCGCGTCCGGCCGTCGGGGCGGGTGATGACCACGGTGGCGGCACCGCTGCCGCCGCGGGCGACGCCGAAGTCGCACTGGCCCATCGGCCGGCCCGGCGCCTGGGCGCAGGGGAGGGGCCCGATGGCGTCGAAATCGCCCTGGCCGGCGCGCAGCGCGGAATCGTCCTCACCGTAGTGGGCACTGCCGTCGGGCGAGATGGCCGGGGTCAGGAACTCGGCGGCGACGTAGCCGCGCGGCCCGCCGCCCAGCTCCTGGACGTCGCACCACACCCGGCCCTCGGCCTCGAGGCAGCCGAGATTGTTCAGCACCGTGCCGGGAGCGAAGCGGGCAATGGCGCGCGCCGAGGTCGACGCCTCCTCGCGCAGGTTCAGTGCGCCGGTGACGCCGGTGATCTCCCAATGGCGCGGCCCGCCATCCTCCGGCGCCAAGGGGACGTCGCCACGCGTTGCTGTCGTGCCGCCGCCCGAGGCCCCGTCCGCCGCAATGATCATCTCGAGGCGGTAGTTGGCCACCTCGTCGCGGCGCGCGGCGTTGCGCATCAGGTAGACCCTAACGCGGTAGTCGCCGCTTTCCGGCAGGACGCCTTCGAACTGGTCCCCCGAGGTCGAGCCGACGAACATCGCCGCCTCGGTCTCGCCCGGGCGGGCGACGAAGCCGGAGCGCGCCGTCCTGACCTCGATCGTCCCGCGCCGCGGCAGCAGCAGCGTGGTGTGCTCAGGCTCGACCAGCCCGATCTGATGGCCGGTCGACTCCACGCGAAAGAGCTTGCTGCTCGACCGCTCGGCCCGCTGCACCGAAAGGCGCATGCGCCTCGCTGGCATGAAGGCGAAATGCTCCTCCAGCGAGAAGATGCGTCGCCGCGAATAAGGCATCTGCTCGGCTGCAACCGAGCTCATCTCTCCGAAGATCATCCGCCTCGGCCCAGGCCGGCCGGGTCAGCGCTCGCGGCGTCCCCCATCGCAGGGCCAGTCGTCGGCGACTGGGATGGCGGCTTCCCGAACATCGAGCGAACCGCCACATGGGCGCCCGGCGACGTCGGTCAATGTCGCCTGCGTCACTGTGTACGGGCGGGCGACCGCGGCGGATCTGTCGTCGCCCGGGCGGCCTTGGTCTTCCGCAGATAGATCCGAAGCCGCCTCGCCGCGGCGGCGAAGCCCGCGCTCGTCGGATGGAGCTCATCCGCCCACTCACCGGCGGGCACGGAGCCGCGCAGATCGGCGAAGACGGCGCGCGGATAGGCGGCGCAGACGCGGGCGGTGAGCGCATTCACCCGGTCGACCACGGCGGCGACCACGCGGCTGGCCGCGGCGTTGTCGGGAAAGCCCAGGTTACCCAGCGGCGTGCCGGTCCAGTCACGGGCCCAGATCGGCCGGTCGGGGTCGCCCGCGGGCAGGCTGCGGGTCGGCGCATGGTCGTAGCCGTGGATCACGACCCGGAGATCCGGGAAGTGCCGCTCGGGAAAGTGCCGCTCGACATCCTCGAGCACCTTGACATAGGCCCGCTCGATCAGCGCGAGGGTGTCGATCAGCTCGGGCGTCGCGATGTGCCAGGCGGTGTCCCTTGCCCGGTCGTAGGGGCGGACCACCCGGCCCAACGCGGCCTGGCCGGCCGCATCCTCGCCGACCACGTCGTTGCCGGCGCCGGAGAAAAGGAACGTGCCGACCGGCAGCCGGCGGTCGACCAGGAGGTGGTGGAGCTGCTCGACATACTCGGCCCCATCACGGTCGAAGACCATGCCGGCCAGCGTGTCGCCCGGCTTCGAGGTGCACCAGACGTGGTGGCCGGTCGCCAGGTGGTCGACCAGATCCTCGAGCAGGAAGGGGAACTGAAGCCAGCTGTCCCCCTCGGCGTAGACGATCGGCTTCAACACCCTGTCGAGGTCGCGGTCGAAGCGGCGCTGGCGGCGCCAGCGGGCCCAGCTCGACAACAGGCTGGTGCCGGCCGCTGCCTGCGCGTGAAAGGCGTCGAGCGGCCCGTCGATCGCGACCTTCTCGGGGTCCGGAACGGCCACCGGGCCGAACGGGGTCGAGATCTCGGGACGGATCGTCAGTAAGGTCGCGATCCGTGCATCCGGCACGTCGATGTCGCCGAGCAGGCCGTTGAGATCGGCCATCGAGATCTTCACCAAGAGTCCCGCTCCCTGGCTGCTGCAGGAGCGCATTATAGAATATATTCCTATATCCGGCAATCCGTCCGCCGCTTGCGAATGGTGGCGCTCGATCCCGGGCGGTGCTAAGCGCTCGTCATCGGACTGTCACAAAAGACGCACCGACGACCGATAGGCCGCCCACGGTGCATGAGCGACGCGACGCAAGGGAGAACACAGATGAAGACGAGCCTGATCGCCGGCCTCGCGGCCGTGCTGCTGGCCGGCTCCGCCATGGCCCCGACATCCGCCCTGGCACAGAGCGGCACGGTCTCGGTCTACACGGCGCACGCGCCGGAGATCTACAACGAGATCGTGCCCAAGTTCGAGGCGGCCACGGGCATCACCGTCTCGCTCGTCCAGGCCGGCTCGGGCGACATCGTGCAGCGCGCCAGGGCGGAGGCGGCGAGCCCCCTGGCCGACGTCATCTGGTCGATCGGCGGCGAGGCGCTCGAGGCCAACAGCGATCTCCTCGAGCCCTACACCAGCGCCCACGACGCCATGATCGACCCGCTCTACAAGGTCGGCACCAACTGGCTGCCCTATACCGGCATTCCCATGGTGCTCGTGGTCAACACCGACATGGTGCCGGCGGACGAGATGCCGGTCGCCTGGGCCGACCTCGCCGACGAGAAGTGGGACCAGAAGGTGGCGTTCGCCGGTGCCGACAGCTCGGGCTCGGCCTTCATGCAGCTGGCCACCGTCCTCGACGTCTACGGCGAGGAGGAGGGCTGGGCGCTGTTCGAGCAGATGATGGGCAACTTCATCATCACCAACAGCTCGGGCCGCGTGCCGCGCGGCACCGCCGACGGCGAGTTCGCCATCGGCCTGACCCTCGAGGAGGCGGCGCAGCGCTACGTGGCCGGCGGTGCCCCCGTCGCCATCGTCTATCCCGAGCCCGCCACGTCCGCCCTGCCGG
Source organism: uncultured Geminicoccaceae bacterium (assembly GCA_964460465.1). Lineage (GTDB taxonomy): Bacteria > Pseudomonadota > Alphaproteobacteria > Geminicoccales > Geminicoccaceae > SLRI01. The sequence goes on from CAYWSB010000030.1 coordinate 29,975, forward strand.
ACGCCGTGGCGCTGGTCAAGGGCGGACCCAACCCGGAGGCCGGCAAGGCCTTCATCGACTTCGTGCTGTCGGAGGAGATCCAGGCGTTCCTGGTCGAGACCATGCAGCGCCGCTCGGTCCGCACTGACGTTGCCCAGCCCGAGGGCCTGCCCGGCCTCGAAGAGATCGCCATCCAGAACTACGACATGGCCTGGGCCGGCGCCGAGCGCGACAACATCATCCGGCGCTACCTCTCCATCCTGCGCCAGTGATTCCGGGCCAGTGATCCTGTCGACCGTGGCGACGGTGATCGCCTGATGGCGGCGATCACCGTCCGCCGGCTCGTCAAGCGCTTCGGTGCGGTCACGGCCCTGCAGTCGCTCGACATCGAGGTCGGGGCCGGGGAGTTCTTCACCCTCCTCGGCCCGTCGGGCTGCGGCAAGACCACGCTGCTCCGCATCGTCGCCGGCTTCGAGCGGCAGAACGAGGGCGACCTCCTGATCGGCGGCAAGGTCGCCAACAACGTGCCGGCGCACCAGCGCGACATGGGCATGGTGTTCCAGAACTACGCCATCTTCCCGCACATGTCGGTGTTCGACAACGTCGCCTACGGCCTGCGGCAGCGGCGGATCGGCCGGCGCGAGATCGGCGACAAGGTGGCCAAGGCGCTCGAGCTGGTCCGCCTCGAGGGCTACGAGAAGCGCTTTCCCGACCAGCTCTCGGGCGGCCAGAAGCAGCGCGTGGTGCTGGCCCGGGCCCTCGTCATCGAGCCCCAGGTCCTGCTCATGGACGAGCCGCTCTCCGCACTGGATGCCAAGGTCCGGGTCGGGCTCCGGCGCGACATCCGCCTGGTCCAGCAGAAGCTCGGCATCACCACGCTCTACGTCACCCATGACCAGGAGGAGGCGCTGGTCGTCTCCGATCGGATCATGGTCATGGAATCGGGCGAGGTCCGCCAGCTCGGCACGCCCCGGCAGATCTACGAGAACCCGCAGAACCTCTTCACCGCCACCTTCATCGGCACGAGCAACCTGCTCGACGGCGAGGTCGCCGTGCCCGGCACGGTCCAGCTCGAGGGTGCCACCCTGCCGGTCCCGGGGCTCGCCGCCGCGACCGGTAGCGCCGTCAAGGTGGCCCTGCGACCCGAGCATCTCTGGATCATCGCCGACCACGAGCCGCCCGAAGGCCTCGTCACGCTCGACGGCGAGGTCGAGCTGGTGAGCTACATGGGCAGCCAGTCGCGCCTGCAGGTGAAGACGCGGCCCACCGGCGCGGTGCTCGAGGTGGAGACCCCCTCGGACTCTCCAGAGAGCGCGCTCGGCGCCGGCAGCCTGATCCGGCTCGGCATCCGCCCCGAGGCGGCCTACTACTTCGATGCCCGAAGCGGGGCCCGGATCCGGTGACGACGAGCCGGCTCCGCCTGCCGGACCTCTGGACCGCGCTGACCCTACTGGGCCTGCTGGTCCTCGCCGTCCTCGTCGTCTGGCCGCTCTGGAACGTCTTCTCCGCCAGCTTCTACGCCGAGTTCACGAACGAGCTGGGGCTCGCCAACTACGCCACCTTCTTCGGCTCCCGCTACTTCCGCCGGGCCTTGTGGAACAGCCTCTATACCTCCGGCATGGGCACGGCACTGGCGCTCGCCATCGGCCTGCCGCTCGCCGTCATCGCGGCCCGCTACGACCTCAAGGGCAAGGCGCTCCTGCGCATCCTCGTCCTCCTCTCGCTGATCTCGCCGCCGTTCATCGGCGCCTATGCCTGGATCATGCTGCTCGGCCGCCAGGGCATCGTCACCCAGGCCTTCGCCAGCATCGGGATCAGCCTGCCCACCATCTACGGCGCCCCCGGCATCATCCTGGTGACGGCACTCAACCTCTACCCGCTCGTCTTCCTCTTGGTCTACGGCGCCCTCCTGCGCATCGACCGGAGCCTCGAGGAGGCCTCGCTCGGCCTCGGCCGCACCCGGCTCCAGACCTTCAAGAGCATCACCCTGCCGCTGACGCTGCCCGCCATGGCCACGGGCGCCCTGCTGGTCTTCCTCGGCGTGCTCTCGGACTTCGGCACGCCGGCGCTCCTCGGCGAGAACTACCCCGTCCTCGCCACGCTCGCCTTCACCCTCTTCCTCTCCGAGATCGGCGGCAACCCGGCCATGGCGTCGACCACGTCCGTGGTCCTCGTGACCATCGCCATGCTGCTCATCCTCCTGCAGCGCTGGGTGGTGGCCCGCCGCAACTACGCCATGGAGGCGGTCAACCGCCCGGAGATCCTGCGCATGCGCGGCTGGCAGCGCTGGGCCTTCCCGACCTTCGCCTGGGGGGTGATGGTGATCGCCAACCTGCCGCTCGCCATCATCGTCTACACCTCCTTCCTCCAGACCTCGGGGCCGGTCTTCCTCCAGGACTTCTCCCTCGACAGCTACCGCCAGGTCTTCCACCTGGTCCGCGGCGCCATCGTCAACAGCTTCACCTTCTCGGCCCTGGCCCTGGCGCTCATCGTCATCGCCGGCAGCATCATCGGCTACATCATCAGCCGCCGGGACACGGCGCTCACCAAGCTGCTCGATACCGGCCTGATGATCCCCTACGTGATACCCGGCACGGTGCTCGGCATCGGCTTCATCACCGCCTTCAACGAGCCGCCGATCTGGATCACCGGCACGGCCGCGATCATCGTGCTCGCCTACTTCATCCGCCGGCTGCCCTACATGGTCCGCGCCTGCGCCTCCTACGTCTACCAGATCGACCGCTCGGTCGAGGAGGCGTCGATCAACCTCGGCGCTCCGCCCGCCCGGACCTTCAGGAAGATCATGCTGCCGCTCATGGCCCCCGGCATCCTCGCCGGCGCCGTCCTCTCCTGGGTCGAGGTCATCAACGAGCTCTCCGCCACCGTCGTCCTCTACACCGGCCTGACCTCGACCATGCCGATCGCCACCTACAGCCAAGTCCTGGCCGGGGCCTACGGCCCGGCTGCGGCCGTGGCCTCGCTGCTGATCCTCGCCACCACCCTCTCGCTCGTCGTCTTCACCCTGATCGGCGGCAACGACGACCAGCTCACGGTCTGAGGCCATGCGCATCGAAGCCTTCAGCGAAGGCAAGAACCTGGACGACCCCGGCGCCAACGAGGACCAGCTCCTGATCCTCCCCGGTCGCGGCTACGCGGTGATCGACGGCGTCACGGATCGCACCGGGCACCGCTACGACGGGATGCTGGCCGGGCGCCTGGCCGGGCTCGTGGTGCGCGACGCCACGGCCGCCTTCCTGCTCAATCCCGCCAACCGCGAGCTCGACCCGGCGCTGCTCGTGGCGCACGTCACCGATGCGATCCGGGCCGCCTATGCCCGCTTCGGGATCGCCGCCGAGGCCAGGGCGCGGCCCGCCCGGCGCTTCGGTGCCACCCTGGCGCTGGCGGCCCACGTCGGCGATCTGCTCCGCGTCGTCCTGGTCGGCGACAGCGGGGTGCGCTTCGATGGCGAGGATCTGCACCTCGTCGACCCAGGCCTCGACAAGATCACCGCCGGCATCCGGCAGGCCGCCTGGCGCCGGCTCGAGGCCGCGGGAGCCGACGAGGCCGACCGTCTGCGCGTGTCGCGCGCCTGCGTCTTCAACGGCCTTGCACGGCTCCATCCCGAGATGCGCCCCTGGCTCGACGCGACGGGCCTCGCCGCGCTGCGCGAGGCCTATCTGGCGGTGGCCGTCGAGCGCTTTCGGGACGTTCCGCGGCACGACATCGAGACCCTGGTCGACGGCGGCATCATCGACGGGCAGGGGCGGTTCCAGAACAACACGGCGAGCCCCTTGAGCTACTGCGTGCTCGACGGCTTCGCCGTGCCCATGTCGCTGGTCCAGGTGATCGACCGGCCACTGGCATGCCTGCGCACGCTCGAGCTGTTCACCGACGGCTATTTCGCGCCCGGCGCCGCACCGAGCGTCGACGCCTGGGAGGCCGCCTTTGCCGAGGTCGAGCGCATCGACCCGTTCAAGCTCGACCGCTACCCCTCCGTGAAGGGCACGGCCGGCCGTGTGCGGGCGGACGACCGGACGGTGGTGATCGTCAGCTTCTGAGCGCCTCGAGCAGGCGCCGCGCCGCCAGCAGGGGGCGCGTCCCGTGGCCCTCGGTGAAGCGGGCGAGGCAGCCTGCCACCAGCTCGTGCGCCTGCCCCCTGTCAGGGGTCGCGGCGAGGAGCCGGGCGAGCTCCACGGTTGCCGCCAGCTCCAGCATCAGCGCTTCCTGGCGCCGGGCCGTCGCGATGGCGCGGCGCAGCAGGGGCAGGGCATCGCCTTTGCCGGCCGCAGCCCCGCAACGGGCCCGCAGCCGCAGGATCTCCACCTCGGCCCAGGGTGCATCGCCGGCGTCGTTCAGCCGCAACGCCTCGTCGAGCCGGGCGAGGCCCGCTGCCGAATCACCGCTGCGGCAGAGGGCCGCGCCGTGCAGGGCCAGCGCGCGCGGCACCTGGGCCCCGCCCACCGACCGGAGCATCGTCACCGCCCGCGCGCACGCGGACACCGCCTCGTCCGGTCCGCCATACGCCAGCATCCAGCGCGCCCGGCTCGCCTGGCCCATCGACAGCCACGTCATGAAGGCCTGCTCGCCGGCAAACGCGAGGGTCGCGTCGATGGCGCGCTGCGCGACCTCGGGAGGCTCCGTCTCCAGCGCGTGCATCGCGAACCAGTTGAGAGCGTAGTTGATGCTGAACGAGTGGCCGAGCCGGCGCGCCAGCTCCACCGCCGCCGCGATGTCGTGCGCGCCCTGCTCGACGAAGCCCATGGTCCAGCGGACCATGCCGCCCCGGCAGAGACCGACCACGCCCGGGTCCTGGCCGTAGATGGCGAGATGGCGCTCGTGCTGCTCCGCGGCGTAGTGCCGGCGAATGGTCTGGAAATGCCGGTCGGCGGCAGCCAGCTCGCCGCGCCAGGCGTGGGTGATGCCGAGCGCGTAGCCGGCTTCCACCCGGAAGATCGGATCGTCGTTGCGCTCGGCGAGCTCCAGAAGCCGCGGCGCCAGCTCGAGGGCCTGCGTGGTGGCGCCCGAGACCGACCGCTGCACGATCAGACCCACGAGCAGCGGCAGCTCGGCGGCATCGAGGCCCGCCTCGCGACACAGTGCGAGGCCGCGGCCGAAGGCCTCGGCGGCGGCGGTGCTGCCATGGCCCTCCAGCGCCACGCCGATCCGCCCGATCGTGGTCAGCGCCTGGATCTTCCGCCGGGCGCGCTCGGCCCCCTCCGGCAGGAGCTCGATCAGGCCGAGCGCCCGCTCCATGTAGCGCCGCGCTTCCTTGTTCGCCCCCTTGTTGTTGGCGAGCTCGGCCGCCCGGCCGTGGTAGTCGATCGCGGCCGCATGCCGGCCGGCGTGCTCGAGATGATGGGCCAGCGTCTGGGGCTCGTCGGCGACCCGCGCCGGGAAGCGGCCGAGCAGCGCCTCGGCGATGCAGCCGTGCAGCTCGCTCCGCCGGCCGCGCAGCAGCGACTGGTAGGCGATGTCCTGGACGAGCGCGTGCTTGAAGATCAGCCGCGGCCCGCGGCGGAAGACCAGCTCGGCCGCGACCAGCCGGTCGACCGCCTCGTCCAGCGCGGCACCTGCACCGGCCACCGCCGCCAGCAGCTCGAGCTCGAACTCGCGGCCGATCACGGCGGCGACCTGCGCCACCTCCTTGGCGGTGCCGAGGCGGTCGAGGCGGGCCATGAGCGAATCCTGGAGCGAGGCCGGCACGGTATCGGCAGCCGCCCCCGTCTCGACGATCGCCGCCGTCATCTCCTCGATGTAGAGGGGCACGCCGTCGCCCCGAGCCAGAATGGCGGCGACGAGGTCGGGCTCCAGCGCCGCCGCCCCGGCACGGCGCGCCACGATGGCCGCGGCCGCGTTGCGGTCGAGCCGGTTGAGGGTCATCCGGGTCAGGTGCGCCTGGCTCGGCAGATGTGGCTCGCCGTCCGGCCGGCTGGTCGCGAGCAGCAGCACCGGCGCGTCGTCGATCTGCGCGATCACCCGCTCGAGCAGCGCCAGCGAGGTCGGGTCGATCCAGTGCAGGTCCTCGAACAGCATCAGCACCGGCGTTCGCCGCGCGAGGCCCAGGAGCTGGTCGACCAGGACATCCAGCGTCCGCTCGCGACGGCGCGCGGCGCTCATCGCCGGCAGCTCCGCGGCACCCCTGATCTGCAGCAGGGCGGCGAGCAGCGGCAGCGATTCCCCCGGCGAGTCCCCGCCATGGCGCAGCAGGGCTGCGAGGCGGTCGAGGCGCTCCGCCTCGTCCAGCACCTCGTCGAGCCGGGCGGCGGCGGCGAGCTGGCGCCGGATCGGCCAGAGCGGGCTGTCGCCCTGCTGCGGTGCGGTCTGGTAGCGGAGCAGCGTCACCGCACCCTCGTCGACCGCCTCCAGCACGGCCTCGATCAGCGCGGCGGCGATCCGCGACTTGCCGATGCCGGGCTCTCCGGTCAGCAGCACGACCTGGCCCTCGCCGTCGACCGCACGGCCCCAGCGCTCGCGCAGCAGGGCGAGCTCGCTTTCCCGGCCAACCATCGGCGCCGGCTTGCCGGACTGTTTGGCCTCGAAGCGGCTCACCGAGACGCGCTCGCCCAGCACCCGGAAGACCTGCAGCGGCGCCCGCAGGCCCTTGATCTCGCGATGGCCCAGATCCTCGATCGCGAAGAGATCGCCGACCAGCTCGCGGGTTTCCTGGGCGATCACCAGACCGCCGGGCTCGGCGACACTCTGCAGCCGTGCCGCCAGGTTGGGCGTGCCGCCGGCCAGGCTGTCGGCATCGCCGCTGCGCCCGTCGACGACGACGATGCCCGAGGCGATGCCGACGCGCGCCTGGAGCGGCCGGCCGTCCGGGGCGCCGATGCGGTCGATCGACTGGAGCACCGCGAGCCCCGCCCGCACGGCGCGCTCGGCCGCGTCCTCGTGGGCTGTGGGCCAGCCGAAGCAGGCGACCACGCCGTCACCCGGAAAGCCCGCCGCATGGCCGCCGGCGGTCTCCACCGCCTGCCGCACCGCGCGGCGATAGACCTGGAGCAGCTCGTGCATGTCCTCGGCGTCCATGCCCGCGGCCAATGCCGTCGAACCGACCAGATCGACGAACATCACGGTCAGGTGCCGCCGCTCTGCAACCGGCACGGGGTCCGCGGCGACAGCGGCGGTGGCGGCGGCGCCGCCGTCGGCATGCCCGTCTAGCCGCCGCAAGAGCTCGATCCGGCTCGTGACCTCGAGCTTGCGGTAGATGGTGTTGAGATGGGTCCGCACCGTCGCCGGCGAGATCGCCAGATCGCGGGCGATCTCCTTGTAGCTCAGGCCGTCGACATAGCGCAGCGCCACCTCGCTCTCGCGGGTGCTCAGAGCCGCACCGCTGTTGGAGCCGGCCAAAGACTTCCCCCCGCTTGGCCAAGCCACCGGCGACGGCTTCGCCGAGCCCGCAAGCGCGACCGGGCTACGTCATCGTCGCCGGCTGTCCTACGCCAGATGACCGATACCACACGATCGGGGGCAATGTCATCGTGCGGCCATCATCACTGGCGGAGGACACTTCGATGACCAGCCTGACCCTGACGACGCTGGACGCCGGGCTGCGGACGATCGGCAACGGGGCCTTCGAGGCGCTGCGCCATGGCCTCGACGGTGCCGTGCTGCTGCCCGGAGCTGCCGGCTACGACGACGCGCGCGCCATCTGGAACGCGATGATCGACAGGCGGCCCGGTGCCGTGGTGCGCTGTGCGACACCCGCCGATGTCGCCAGGGGCGTGGCCTTCGCCGCCGAGCATCGGCTGCTGGTCGCGATCAAGGGCGGCGGCCACAACATCGCCGGCAACGCGGTCTGCGACGGCGGGCTCGTCCTCGACCTGTCGCCGATGAAGGGAGTGGTGGTCGACGCCGCTGCCCGCACCGCCCGGGTCCAGGCCGGCGCGCTGCTGGCGGACGTCGACGCCGCGACCCAGGTGCACGGCCTGGCGGTGCCGCTCGGCATCAACTCGACCACGGGCATCGCCGGCCTTACGCTCGGCGGCGGCTTCGGCTGGCTGTCGCGCAGGTACGGGCTCACCATCGACAGTCTCCTGGGTGCCGACATCGTCACCGCCGACGGCCGGACGCGCCGGGCGAGCGCCGGGGAGAACCCCGACCTGTTCTGGGCGATCCGCGGCGGCGGCGGCAATTTCGGCGTGGTCACCGCCTTCGACTTCGCCCTCCACGAGATCGGCACCGAGGTGCTCTCCGGCCTCGTCGTCCACCCGTTCGCCGACGCCGCCCCACTGCTCCGCGACTACCGCCGGCTCGCCGCCGACATGCCGGACGAGCTCAGCGTCTGGGTGGTCATGCGCAAGGCGCCGCCGCTGCCCTTCCTGCCGCAGGAATGGCATGGCAGGGAGGTGCTGGTCTTCGCCGCCTGCCATGTCGGCGACATGGCGGCGGGCGAGCGGGCGCTGGCCTCCCTCAGGGCACTGGGCAAGCCCATCGCCGACGTCATCGGCCCGCATCCCTATGTCGGCTGGCAGCAGGCGTTCGACCCGCTCTTGACGAGCGGTGCGCGCAACTACTGGAAATCCCACAATTTCGAGGCGATCGAGGACGGCCTGGTCGACACCCTCGTCGAGGCGATCGAGCGGCTGCCGACGGACGAGTGCGAGGTGTTCATCGGCCAGCTGGGAGGCGCGACCAGGCGCGCCGACCCGAACGCCACCGCCTTCGCCCACCGCAGCGCCAACTTCGTCATGAACGTCCACACCCGCTGGCGGGATGCCGCCGACGACACCCGCTGCACCGCCTGGGCGCGCGAGCTCTTCGACCGGACCGCCCTTCTCGCCACGGGCGGCGTCTACGTCAACTTCATGCCCGAGGACGAGACCGGCCGCGTCAAGAGCGCCTTCGGCCCGAGCTACGAGCGCCTCGCCAGCGTCAAGGCCGAAGTCGATCCGGGCAACCTGCTGCGGATGAACATGAACATCCGCCCGGCGGCCTGACCGGTCGCCGCACCGGAACCCGACCGGCCATTGACCCAGGTCAATGCCGGGAGGAGGTGGCGCGGGCGACAAGGGATCGATGCCGTCCGTCCGCCTGCGCGCCTGGGAGTCACGCATGGTCGCCCGTGTCCGCCCGTTGCTGGTCCTCCTCCTCGTCGTGGTGCTCGCCGCCTGCACCACCTCGGCGCCGCGCGTCTCGCCCGAGTACGCGGCAGCGCAGGCGGGACCGGCGCGGCTCGCCGGTCGGACAATCCTGCTCCTGCCGGCCGACGTGGAGTGCGGCCAGGTGACCGCCGGCGGCATGGTCCAGCCCAACGCCGCCTGGACCGAGGCGGCGGCGGCCAACGTCGTCGGGGCGCTCGAGCGTTCCTTCGCCGGCCGCGGCGCCACCATCGTCCGCTACGATCGGGGCACGGTCGACCGCGGCCGGGCGGCCGAGCACGACCGCGTGCTCAAGCTCAACGAGGCGGTCGGCGCCTCGATCTTCTTCCTCCAGGACCGGCTGCCGACCAAGCGCGCGGTGTTCGAGTGGTCCGTGGGCGAGGGTGCCCGCACGCTGCGCGAGGACTACGGTGCCGACTACGCCCTCTTCGTCTTCCTCCGCGACACCCACGCCTCGGCCGGCCTCGTCGGGATGAACGTGCTCAAGGGCGTGGTCGGCCTCGCCACCGGCTTCGTGCCGGGGATGACCAGCGGGGTGCAGGTCGGCTTCGCCCAGCTGGTCGACCTCGAGACCGGCCGGGTCGTCTGGTTCAACAAGATGAGCGACGCGCGCGCCGGCGCCGATCTGCGCACCGCCCCCGACGCTGCCCAGGCGGTGGACCGCCTGCTCGAGGGCTGCCCGATTTGAGAGCGGCGGCAGCTCTCGTCCTGGCGCTCGCCCTGGCCGCCTGCGGCGGCCCGGCCCTGCCGGATCTCGGGCCCGGCGAGCGGCCGGCGCTGGCGACCGACGAGGCCGGGTTGTGGATGATGACGGACCGGATCGAGGCGCAGCTGGCGAGCAGCGGGGCACGGCTCCACGATCCGGAGCTCGAGGCCTACCTGCACGGCATCGCCTGCCGGCTCAGCCCGGAGCACTGCGGCAGCGTGCGCATCTACGTGATCGAGCAGCCGGACTTCAACGCCTCGATCATGCCGAACGGTGCGATGCAGGTCTGGACGGGCCTCCTGCTGCGGGTCGACAACGAGGACCAGCTCGCCACCGTGATCGGCCACGAGCTCGCCCATTTCGAGCGCCGGCACACGCTGCAGCAATGGCGCGCGATCCGCAGCCGGGCGGTGATGGCGGAGCTCGCCGGGGTGCTCGGCGGCAGCCCCGGGGCGATGCTCGGCCAGTCGGTGTTCCTGGTCAGCGTGCTCGCCTATTCGCGCGAGCACGAGCGCGAGGCGGATGCCATCGGCATCGCCCGGCTGCCCGGCGCCGGCTACGACGCCCGGGAGGCGGCCAGGGTCTGGCAGCTCGTGCTCGACGAGCAGCAGGCCTCGGGCCGGCCGGAGGGCCTCGTCTTCCTCGCCACCCATCCGACGCCGGCGGACCGGCTGGAGACGCTCACCGCCCTGGGTGCAGCGCAGCCGCCGCCCGCCGGCCGCCCCCGGCAGGCCGGGCCGACCCTGGCCGAGGCCATCGCCCCCTACCGCCACGACTGGCTCCGCGCCGAGCTGCGCCGCCAGCAGCCGGCCGAGACCGAGTGGCTGATCGCCCGCCTGCTGGCCCAAGCGCCGGACGATCCGGAGCTGCTCTTCGCCCGCGGCGAGCTTTTCCGCCAGCGCGCCGGCGCGGGCGACCTCGAGGCCGCCGTCGCCGCCTACCGCCGGGCGCTCGCCCGACCCGGCGCCCCGGTGGTCGCCTGGCGCTCGCTCGGCACGGCGCTCGCCCAGCTCGGCCGCAAGGGCGAGGCCCGGACCGCCTTGGCCACCTATCTCGAGCTGGCCCCCGCAGCCCCCGATCGGGCGCTGATCGAGGCCCACATCCGGGAGATGAGCTGAATGCGCCGCCGCATGCTGCTGGCCCTGCCGCCGGCCCTGGCGCTCGCCGCCTGCACGCCGCCATCGAGGGGCGGCCCGGGCCCCATCCTCGTCGACACCAGCCGGCACACCGTCAACGGCATCAATGTCGCGCCGCAGGTGGCCTGGTCGCGCCTGCCGGCAAGCGTCCTGCCCTGGGCAGGTGGCGAGGGCGAGATCTGGACCATCGACGGGCCGGTCCTCGACGTGCTGCGCTTCCATGGCGGCGTCGCCCCCGGCGGTGCGCTCGGCGTGACGACGACCGAGCGCCCGCTGCCGCGCTTTCGCGCCGGCATGACGACGAGCGAGATCGCCGAGCTGGTCATCGACACCGTGGCGGCACGGGGCAACAGCCGGGTCGAGATGCTGTCGCTCGCCCCGGCCAGCTTCGCCGCCCGGGACGGCTTCCAGCTCGACTACCGCTTCCTCAACGCCGAGGGCCTCGAGCTGCGCGGCCGGGCGCGCGGTGCGGTCGACGGCGGCCGGCTGCACCTCATCGTCTTCGAGGCCGCCGCCGACCACTACTTCCCGAAGCACGCGCCGATCGTCGATCGGCTGATGGACTCCGCGCAGCTCGTCTGAGCAGGGCCGAGCCGTGCTAGCGGCCGCGGCGTCGGCGGATGGGCCCTCAGGTGGCGGCGGCGCCCAGCGGCAGGCCGCGCCTGATCCGGGCCTGCAGCAGCAGACGCCGCCAGAACCAGAGCCGGTCGATGAACAGCCTGCCCTCGAGATGGTCGATCTCGTGCTGCAGGCAGACGGCGCGCATGCCGTCGAGCTCGCCCTCGAAGGGCCGGCCTTGCCGATCCTGGGCCCGGAAGCGCACCCTGGTCGCCCGCCAGACCGTGCCGACGACGCCCGGCACCGAGAGGCAGCTCTCCTCGACGAGACCGCTGGCGGCTTTGGCGGTGATCGCCGGATTGACGAAGACCTGCGGCTGGCTGGCGTCGCCCGAGAGGTCCATCACCACCACGCGGGTGTTGACGCCCGTCTGCGGCGCGGAAAGGCCGATGCCGCCGGCGGCGTAGAGCGTCTCGAGCAGATCGTCGGCGAGCCGCCCGACCCGCTCGTCGAACGTCCTCACCGGTGCCGACGGCTCGCGCAGGCGCGGGTCGGGGTGCTCGAGGATGGCCAGCCGCGGCATGGTGCCTGCGGTCTCAGGACGCCGGGCGGCCGCTGCGCACGGGCGCGGCGGCGCTGATCGGCGCGGCCGCTTGCGCGCGCCCGTCCCCGCCGCTGCGCGCGGCACGGCGGACCAGCGGCATGGCGACCACGATCGCCGCGACCAGCAGCACGATCTCGAGCGCGTAGACGGTCATGTAGCCGTTGGCGGCGCCCGGCAGGCCCCAGAGCCCGTCGGTGGCTCCGGCCATCAGGTTGACGAGGTCGCGGATCGCCCCGCTGGCGATCATGGCGACACCGGCGACCGTCGCCTGGACGGAGCCCCAGGCGCCCAGCGCCAAGCCCGCCTGGTCCTTGGGGGCGCTGTTCATGGTCGCGGTCAACGTGCCGTGGGCGAAGAGCGCACCGCCGAAGCCGATCAGGAAGTTGCCGGCGAGGAAGATCGAGATCAGGTCGAGCGGTGCCGCCAGCATCACCATGAGGAAGGCCGGGATGCCGACGATCGCCCCGCTCTGCGCCATGCGGTGCGGGTCGCCGCCCCGGCCGAGCGCATGCGACGCGTAGCCGAAGCCGACTAGGCCGCCGATCGCGAAGAGGGCGGTGAGCTTGGTGGTGGCGCTGACGCTGAGGCCCAGCACCTCGCCGCCGAACGGCTCCAGCAGGATGTCGGCCATGGCGAAGGCCATGGTGCCGATGCCGATGATCACGAGATGGCGGGTGATGCGGTCGCCGTCGCAAAAGCGCGCCCAGGCCTCGGCGAAGCTCGGCTCGGCGGCGGCCTGCATCGCGCCGCGCGGCGGCCGGCGCGTCTCCTGCTGCCAAAGTGCCAGGCCGTTGAGAATGACCGTGACGACGGCGGCTCCCTGGATCACCTGGACGAGGCGGCCAGGGGAGAAGTCCCTGAGCAGGAAGCCGAAGACGAGGGCGCTGACGATCATGCCGAGCAGCAGCATGACGTACATGAGGCCCACGACCTTGGGATGCGACGTCTGCGGCGTGAGGTCGGTGGCCAGGGCGAGTCCGGCGGTCTGCACGGTGTGGGCACCGGCGCCCACCAGGAGAAAGGCCAGGGCGGCCGAGGCGTGGCCGATGATGGCCGGATACTCGCTGGCATGGCCCTTGCCAGCCAGCACCAGAAGGGCGAACGGCATGATGGCGAAGCCGCCGAACTGCCAGAGCGTGCCCTTGTAGATGAACGGAACGCGGCGCCAGCCGAGGGCGCAGCGATGCGTGTCGGACTTGTAGCCGATGAGCGCGCGAAACGGCGCGAACACGACGGGCAGGGCGATCATCACCGCCACCAGCGAGGCGGCGACCCCGAGCTCGACGATCATGACGCGGTTGAGGGTGCCCAGCAGCAGCACCAGCACCATGCCGACCGAGACCTGGAACAGCGACAGCCGCAGCAGCCGGCCCAGCGGCAGATCCGGCGTCGCGATGTCCGCGAAGGGCATGTAGCGCGGGCCAAGCGCCTCCCACGACTGCATCAGCTTGCGGCTGAGACCGTTCACGCCGGAAGTGCCTCTCTGGAATTGCCCTGCGAC
>CAYWSB010000031.1:0-43047 GCA_964460465.1 uncultured Geminicoccaceae bacterium
GGCGTCCGAGCGGAGCCTGGAGCGACTGCCGGCGGAGCCGCCACCGCCCGCGGCGCCGCTGCCCGAGCCCGCCGAGCCGGGCTCCCTGCCCTCCTCGCTGCCGCCGGCGTTCGGCGGTGGCGGCCCGGGTGTCGGCGGCCACATGGTGCCGCCGGGCGGGCGCAGCGGTGCCGTGCGCTGAGCCGATGCGGCCCGGCAGGCTCGACCGCGCCGACATCTTCCTGCTGCGCCACGGCGAGACCGTCTGGAACCGCGAGCGGCGGGTGCAGGGGCAGAAGGATTCGCCGCTCACGCCGCTCGGCCGCGAGCAGGCCCGGCGCTACGGCCAACGGCTCAGGAGCCTGCTCGACCCGCCGGACGGCTACCGGCTGGTCGCCAGCCCACTCGGCCGGGCGGTGCACACCGCCAGGATCGTGGCGGGCGTGCTCGATCGGGCGGCGCACGAGATCGCCACCGACGACCGGCTCAAGGAGATGGCCTGGGGCCGCTGGGACGGGCTGACCGCGGCCGAGATCGAGGCGCTCGACCCGGAGCTCTGGCAGGCCCGGATCGACGACCGCTGGACCCGCCCGCCGCCGGGCGGCGGCGAGACGCAGCAGGACCTGCTCGACCGGGCGGTGGCATGGCTGGCGTCGGTGCAGGCGGACGCCCGGCTCGTGGTGGTGGCGCACGGCGCCTTCGGCCGGGCGGCGCGTTGCGCCTATGCCGGCCAGCCGCCGGCGGCGATGCTCGACCTCGACCAGCCGCAGGACGCGTTCTTCCGGCTCAAGGGCGGGGTGATCACCCGGATCGACGTCTGACCAGCGCTCAGGCGGAAAAGCCGCAGGCCCGGCCGACGGCCAGCGTCGCCGTCTCGCCATCGGCCAGCCGCGGCACCGCGTTCTGGCCGAACCAGACCCCGCCCGTGGCCATGTCGGTGCGGCTGGCGGCAAGGCTCGCCAGCGGCTCCTTGCCGGTCCTCGCACCCGTCGCCTGATCGACGGTCGTCACCGCGCAGCGCTCGCAGCGCTTGACCAGATCGAGCCCGAGCCCGCCGTCGACCTCGAGCCGGCCGGTCCGGTCCTCGATCCCGGGCGCGGTGCCGGCGACCACGACGTTCGGGCGAAAGCGGCTCATCGGCACCGGCTGCCCGCCCCGCCGGCGGATGGCATCGTTGAGCGCATCGAGCGACGCCGCCGTGGTGACGAGCAGCGGGAAGCCGTCGGCGAAGGCGGTACGGCTGCCGGCCGGCGCATAGGCCGGGTCGCAGGCGCGGACGGCCGCGTCGGGGAAGCGGACGAGGGCCACGTCCCCCCCGAGCCAGCGGCCGATGGCGGCACTGGCGGCGGCGTCGGGCTCGACCGCCGCGACCCGGTCGCCCCAGATCTCGACCGAACGGGCCCTGCCGCTGTCGTCGAGCGGCAGGGCCAGCCGGGTGCCGCCGGGCAGGGTCAGCTCGAGCGCATCCGCGGTGAGCCGCGGCCGCACGGTGGCAAGGGCCGGATGCCGGCGCTGGGTCAGGAACCGGCCAGTGGCGGCGTCGACGATCATCCAGCGCCGGTCGTGGCGGATGCCCATCGGCCCGAGCACGGCCCGCTCGAGCGGGATCGCGGCGCAGCCCTTGACCGGATAGACGTGAAGTGCGGCGATGTGTCCACGCGGCTGATGATCGGTCATGCGATGCTGCCTTCGTGTCTGCGGCCAGCGTAGTGGCCGGCAGCCGGTCGTCCAGCCGCATCATGGCCCCGGGGGCGCTTGACAGCATGCCGGTGGCCCCCGACTGAATGCCGGCGAGCATGGCTTTCTGGAGATCTCGATGACGTCGGCCGCCCCTGCCTCGGCCACCCCGCCGGTCGCAAGGCGCGTGCCCGTGTCCCTGGAACGGCACGGCATCCGCTGGGTCGACCCCTACGCCTGGCTCAGGGACCCGGGCTATCCCAAGGTCGAGGACCCGGCGATCCGGGCCTATCTCGAGGCCGAGAACGCCTATTTCGAGGCGGTCATGGCGCCGCACCAGGGGCTCGTCGAGGCGCTTCACGCCGAGCTCAAGGGCCGGATCAAGGACGACGACAGCTCGGTGCCGGTGCCGGACGGCGACTGGCTCTACCACTGGGCGTTCAAGGCTGGCGCCCAGTACCGGACCTGGTACCGGGCACCCCGGGCCGGCGGCGAGCCCGTGCCGATCCTCGACGAGCCGGCGCTGGCCCACGACCAGAGCTACTTCAACCTCGGCAGCCTCAGGGTCAGCCCCGACGCCAACCTCCTGGCCTACGGGACGGACAATGACGGCTCCGAGCGCTTCGTCGTCCGGATCAAGGATCTGCGCACCGACGCGGTGGTCGGCGAGGCCATCGCCAACACCTCGGGCGGCATCGTCTGGACCGCCGACAGCTCGGCCTTCTTCTACGTCGAGCTCAACGACAAGCTCCGACCCTATCGGGTGCGGCTGCATCGCCTGGGCCGTCAGCCCGAGACCGACCCGATCGTCTACGAGGAGGCGGACCCCGCCTTCTTCGTCGGGCTGGGGCAGACGCAGAGCCGGCGCTTCGTCGTCGTCTCGACCGGCAGCCACGTCACCCGCGAGATCCGGCTGATCGAGGCCGCCGACCCGGAGCGGCCGCCGCTGCTGGTGGCGCCGCGCCGCGACGGGCACCGCTACAGCGTCGAGCATGCCGGCGACCGCCTTTGGATCCGCACCAACGACCGGCACGAGAATTTCCGGCTGGTCTGGGCCCCGGTCGAAAACCCGGGCGAGGCCGGTTGGCAGGAGGAGCTGCCGGGCGACGACGACGACTACCTGATCGACGTCACCTGCTTCGCCGACTTCATGGTGGTCACCGAGCGGCGGCACGGGCTGGCCAACATCAGGGTGCGGCGCTACGACGGCGGCGAGCACGCGATCGACTTCCACGAAGCGGTCTACACAGCCGGGCTCGGCGACAACCGCGAGTTCGAGACCGACCGGCTGCGGCTCGGTTTCGCCTCGCTCACCACCCCCGCCACGGTCTACGACTACGACATCGCCGAGCGCGAGCTCGCCACGCTCAAGGTGCAGGAGATCCCCTCGGGCTACGATCCCGGCCTCTATGTCGGCGAGCGGCTCTGGGCCACCGCACCGGACGGCACCCAGGTGCCGATCTCGGTGCTGCACCGCAAGGACTACCCGCTCGACGGCACGGGCCGGCTCTTCCTCTACGGCTACGGCTCCTACGGCATGGGGATGCAGCCGTCCTTCAACGCCGCCCGGCTGTCACTGGTCGATCGCGGCTTCGCCTTCGCCATCGCCCATGTCCGCGGCGGCGACGAGATGGGCTATCGCTGGTACCGCGAGGGCAAGCTGGCGGCCAAGATGAACAGCTTCACCGACTTCATCGCCTGTGCCGAGGCGCTGGTCGCGGCGGGCTATGCCCGGGCGGGCGAGATCGCGATCCGCGGCGGGTCGGCCGGCGGCATGCTGATGGGAGCGGTCGCCAACATGCGCCCGGAGCTGTGGCGCTGCGTCGTCGCCGAGGTGCCCTTCGTCGACGTGCTGAACACGATGCAGGACGAGACCCTGCCGCTCACCCCGATCGAGTGGCCGGAATGGGGCAACCCGCTGACGTCGAAGGAGGATTTCCTCCGCATCCGGAGCTATTGCCCGTACGAGAACATTACCGCCAGGGCCTATCCGGCGATGCTGGTCACGGCCGGCATCAGCGATCCCCGGGTCACGTACTGGGAACCCGCGAAGTACGTGGCGAAGCTCCGGGCGATGAAGACCGACCAGAACCTCCTGCTCCTGAAGACCAACATGGACGCCGGGCATTTTGGTGCGTCGGGCCGCTTCGACGCCTTGAAGGAGCACGCCGAGGTGCTGGCCTTCGTCCTCAAGTGCTTCGGTCTCGAGGGCACCGAGAGCGGCGACCAGCCGCCTCGCGGCTAGTCAGTCCGGCTTCTCTGCGGTTTCCGCCTCGGGCACCAGGTGCAGCGAGGCCGAGTTCATGCAGTAGCGCAGGCCGGTCGGCGCCGGGCCGTCGGGGAAGACGTGGCCGAGATGGGCGTCGCACTTGCTGCAGAGGATTTCGGTTCGGGTCATGAACCAGCCCTTGTCCTCCTTCTCGGCGACGGCTTGCTGGTCGATGGGCGCCCAGAAGGATGGCCAACCGGTGCCGCTGTCGAACTTGGTGTCGCTGTTGAAGAGCGGTTGGCCGCAGCAGACGCAGGTGTAGGTGCCCCTGGTCTTGGTCGCGTGGTAGCGATTGCTGAAGGGGCGCTCGGTGCCGTGCTCGCGGGTGACGCGGTATTGCTCCGGGTCGAGCTGGGCGCGCCATTCGGCGTCGGTCTTGGTGATCTTCGCGGTCATCGGTGGTCCTCCGTTCGGCGATGGGCGGGCGCGCGGCAGCGCGGGGTTTTCAGCACGGAACCCGGACATCCGCAGGCAGCCGGCAGCTACGGCTTAGATGGTCCACCGCAGCATGGGGTCGAGCCCTCGGGCATTCGCGTTTCAAGACCGAATGCGGACATGCAGACGCCCCCGGGATGGGCGACGTCATCAGCACCTTTTTCAACACGGAAGTCGGACATGCCGGCGCACGGCGACATGGGCCGATCAGGCCGCAGCTGCCGCCTGTGCCGCGGCGTCGGCCAGGGCGTCGAAGGCGATGGTGACGCAGTCGTGCCGGCTCTTGACCGCCTTGACCGGGGCCATGACGCCGAGCTCGGGAAAGGGCGGCTCTTGGCGCTCGCCCTCGAGATAGGCCTTGGCCTGGGCGGCCAGTTCCGTGGCATCGCCGAGCGGCAGGCCCTGGCATCGCTCGGCGAGCAGGGCTGCCGCGGCCTTGGTGAGCAGGCAGCCGCGCGTCTTTTGCGCGATTCGGGTGATGACGCCGTTATCGGCCCGAAGATCCAGGGTGACGCGGTCGCCGCAGAGCGGGTTGTCGGCGGTGGCGGTGCCGTCCGGGGCCTCGAGGCGGCCGGCGTGCCGCGTGTCCCTGCCCGCCTCGATGATCGCCTGGTTGTAGAGGCTCTCGCTCATCGCAGCATCCGGATCGTCTGGTCGAGGCCGCGGACGAGGGCGTCGATGTCGTCGGTGTCGTTGTAGGGGGCGAGGCTGGCGCGCGCGGTGGCGTCGGTGCCGAAACGGGCCATCAGCGGCTGGCAGCAGTGGTGGCCGCCGCGCATCGCCACGCCTTCGAGCTGGTCGGTGAGCTGGCAGACATCGTGGGCGTGGACTCCCTCGACCTCGAAGGCGACGACGCCGAGGCGCTGCTGCAGGCCGGTGGGGCCGACAATGCGGATGCCGTCGAGGGTCGAGAGGCCGGCGAGCAGGCGGGCGGTCAGGGCCATCTCGTGCTCGGCGATGGCCCGCCAATCCAGCGTCGCGAGCCACTCGGCGGCCGCGGCCATGGCGAGCACCGGGCCTATGGGCGGAGTGCCGGCCTCGAAGCGGTGCGGCGGCGGGGCGTAGCTGGTGCGCGCGAAGGTGACCTCGCGGATCATCTCGCCACCGCCCAGGAGCGGGGCGAAGGAGTCCAGCAGCTCCGGCTTGCCCCAGAGCACGCCCGCACCGGTCGCACCGAACATCTTGTGGCCGGAGAAGGCGTAGAGGTCGGCGCCGATGGCCTCGACATCGATCGGGCCGTGCGGAGCGCGCTGGGCGCCGTCGACGACGAGGACGGCGCCCACGGCTGCTGCGGCTTCGCGCAGGCGCTGCAGATCGGTCACCGCACCGGTGACGTTGGAGACGTGGGTGGCGGCGATAACCCGGGTCCGGGCGGTGACCAGGTCGTCGAGGCGGGTCAGGTCGAGGCGGCCCTCGTCGGTGACGGGGATGGCCCTGACCACGGCCCCGCGCCGCTCGGCGACCATCTGCCAGGGGACGATGTTGGAGTGGTGCTCGAGGGTGGTCAGCAGGATCTCGTCGCCCGGGGCGAGACGCCCGCCCAGGCCGTGCGCCGCGACGTTGAGCGCCATGGTGGCGCCCGAGGTGAAGACGACGCCCTGCTTCTCGGTCTGCCCCAGATAGCGGGCCATGCTGGCGCGGGCGGCGTCGAAGGCGGCCGTCGCCTGGTCGGCGAGGCGGTAGACGCCGCGCTTGACGTTGGCACGCGCCCTGGTCTCGAAGTGGACGAGGGCTTCGGCGGCCTGCTCGCAGATCTGCCCGGTGGCGGCGTTGTCGAGGTAGTGGAAGGGCTGCTCGGCGTGCCGGAAGATCGGGAAGTGCCGGCGGAACGCCCTGCCGGGCGCCGTCATCGCGGGGGCCTCGCGAGGTAGGCGTCGAGGGCTTCCGGCGTGTCGATGTCGAGCAGCGTGGCGTCGGTCTCGATCGGCACCTCGACCACGGCCTCCTGGTGCTGGCCGATGAGGTGGCGCGCACCCACATCGCCTTCGAGCGCCGCCATGGCGGGGAAATAGGCGCTGCCCCAGAGCACCGGGTTGCCGCGCTTGCCGTTGTGGGTGGGGACGACGATGCTGCGCCCCTGGGCAGGCTCGAAGGCGTCGATGAGGGCGTCGATCAGCGCACTGTCGATCTCGGGCATGTCGCCGAGGCAGACAAGGGCGGCATCCGTGCCCGGCGGCAGCGCCTCGATGCCGACCTTCAAGGAGGTGCTGAGGCCCTCGGCGTAGCGCGGGTTGTGGACGGTACGGACGGCGGTGCCGGCGAGGATGGCTTCGACGGCCTCGCGCTCGTGGCCGGTGACGACCAGGGTGTCGCTGGCCTTCGAGCCCAGCGCCGCCTCGACGGTGTGGCGGAGCAGCGGCTTGCCGTCGACCGGGACGAGGAGCTTGTTGGTCTTGCCCATGCGCCGGGACTGACCGGCGGCGAGAATGAGGGTGGCGATGCGCGGCTGGTCCCGTTGCGGGCGCCTCTTCGCGCGGGGCTGCGGTCGGGTCGGGATCTCGGTCAGCAGACCGCCCACCCCCATGGCCATGAGGCTCGCCCGATCGACCGGGATGCCGGCCGCCAGGCGCTGGAGGACCCAGTCGAAGCCGTTGAGCTTGGGGGACCGCGCGCAGCCGGGCAGGCCGAGAACCGGCACGTCGCGCTGCCAGGCGAGCAGCAGCAGGTTGCCGGGATCGACCGGCATGCCGAAATGCTCGATCCGCCCTTGCGCCTGCTCGATGCCGGCGGGGAGCGCGTCGCGCCGGTCGGTGATCGCCGATGCGCCGGCGATCAGGAGGAGGTCGGGGTGGTGCTGCATCACCTTGGCGATCTCGGATGCAAGCGCGCCCGCGTCGTGGGGGCAGCGGGTTTCGCCGTCGAGCGTGCCGCCGATCGCCGCCATGCGCTCCTCGGTGACGCGAACGGTCTTGTCCAGCATCTTGGGGTTGGTGCCCGGCAGCGTCGTCTGGATCAGGCGGGCGGTCAGCGACCGGAAGGGATGGAGGCGCAGCACCGGGGCCTTTGCCTGCAGCAGCCCGATGGCTTCGCCGAGTGCCCCCGCCGGGGCGGCGAAGGGGATGATCTTGACCGTCGCCAGCATCTGCCCCTCGGTCACCGCGGCGAAGTTGGGCAGGGTGGCGATGGTGATCGCCTCGTCGATGCGATTCACCCTGTCGATGGTGCCGGCATCGACGGTAAGCACGCCGGCGGCCTCGGCGAACAGGTTGGCGCGGCCGGTGAACGCGTCGGCGATGCGGATGCCGGGCGCGTGCAGGGCCTGGGCCAGACGCGCGGCCGCCTCGTCCTCGGGCATGTCGCCCGGCTCGTAGCGGGCGGCGAGAACCTCGCGGATGCCGGCCTCGCGCAAGATGTCGATATCATCGGCCTCGAGCGTACGGCCCTTCTTCAGGTCGCCGCCCTCGAGACGGACGGTATGCGCGAGGATCGCCCCCTCGGCCTGGTCGACGGGGGTGGGGCCGAACTTCATCGACGGCCCGCCCCGGCATGTATGGCTGCCGTGCTGAAAACCCGAGGACGGGCGTCCGTCATGCGGCCTCGCGGCGGCTCGCTTGCGCGTCGGGCTGGCGCAAGGCCCTGGTCATCTCGGCCATCACGGAGATGGCGATCTCGGCCGGGCTCACCGCCCCGATATCGAGCCCGGCGGGGCCGTGGATGCGGGCGATGGCGGCGTCGGTGTGGCCGAGGGCCTTGAGCCGCTCGACGCGGCCGGCGTGGGTCCGCCGGCTGCCGAGCGCGGCGATGTAGAAGGCGTCGCTCTTGAGCGCCACGTCGAGGGCGGGATCGTCCAGCTTGGGGTCGTGGGTGAGGGTGACGACGGCGGAGCGCCGGTCGGGCGCGAAGGCCGCCATGGCCTCGTCGGGCCAGTCGTCCAGAAGAGCGACGTCAGGGAAGCGGGCCTCCGTCGCGAAGGCGCCGCGCGGGTCGATGATCGTGACGGCGTAGCCGGCGAGGCTCGCGACGGGGGCGAGGGCCTGGGCAATATGGACGGCGCCGACGATGGCGAGCCGGAGCGGCGGGTTGAAGACCTGCAGGAAGACCCTGCCGCCCGGGGTCTCGACTGCCGTCGAGCGGTCCGCCCGGTGCGCCGCCTCGACCTCGACCAGGAGGTCGGGCGCCACGTCGCCCGCCACCACCCGGCCGTCGACGACCAGTGCCTGCTCGCCCGTCGCCAGCTGGCGGACGAGACAGGCCCGGCGCTTGGCCGACCGGGCCGCGTTCAAGAGGTCGAGGGTCTGCCGGTTCACGACACCGCCTCGACATAGACCTGGACCCGGCCGCCGCAGGCGAGGCCGACCTCCCAGGCCTGCTCGTTGGAGACGCCGAACTCGAGGAGCTCCGGGGGGCCCCCGTCGATGATCTCGAGCGCCTTCTTGACCACCGCCCCCTCGATGCAGCCGCCCGACACCGAGCCCAGCATGTTGGCGTTCCCGTCGATCAGCAGCTGGCTGCCGGCGGGCCGCGGGCTCGAGCCCCAGGTCGAGACGACGGTGGCGAGCGCCACCTTGCGGCCGTCCTTCAGCCAGTCCGCGGCCCGGTCGAGCAGCTCGTCATCCTGCATGGACATCCTCGTCCTCCCGTCTCGCGGCCCAGGCCGAGACCCCCTCGGTGCGCCGCTTGGGCTCCTCGCTCAGGACGCGGGCGAGCTGGCCCAGGCTTTCGAGATTGTGCACCGAGCGGAAGTCGTCGACGTGGTCCACCATGGCCCGCGCCCCCGTCGAGATGGGCTCGAAACCGTCGTAGCGCAACAGCGGGTTCAGCCAGATCAGCCGCCGGCAGGACTTGTGCAGGCGCTCCATCTCGATCTCGAGCCCCTCGCCGGCATCGCGGTCGAGCCCGTCGGTGATGATGATGACCACGGCCCCCTGGCCCAGCACCCGCCGCGACCAGTTCTTGTTGAAGTCCACGAGGCAGTGGCCGATCCGGGTGCCGCCGGACCAGTCCTTGACCACCCGGCCGACCTTGTCGAGGGCGATGTCGACGTCGCGGTTCCTGAGGTAGCGGGTGATGTTGGTCAGCCGCGTGCCGAACACGAAACTGTGCACCCGCTCGCGGTCGCTGGCGATGGCGTGCATGAACAGCAGCAGCATGCGCGAGTAGCGGCTCATCGAGCCCGAGATGTCGCAGAGAATGACCAAGGGTGGCGGCCGGCGCAGGCGGCGCTTCCTGGCGATGTCGATGATCGCGCCGCCGCCGCGCATGGATTGGCGGAGCGTGCGGCGCAGGTCGATGCGGCGCCCGCGCGGATGCAGCGCGAAGCGGCGGGTCGGGCGCTCCATGATCGGCAGGCGCAGGACCTTGATCTGCCGCTTGGCGTCGGCCAGCTCGTCGGCGCTCATCTCCTCGAAGTCCTTCTCCTGCTGGACCTCCTTGGCGGAGTAGGTGAGCCGCATGTCGAGCTCGATCTCCTCCTCCTTCTGCTCGTCCTCGGGGGCCTCGCCGGTGCCGGGCTGCTTCTCGGGACCGAGCGCCTCGGCGACGCGGCGGCTGACCTCCTCGCCCTGGTCCTCCTGCGGCCGCTGCAACTGCGGCAGCATCAGCTGCATCAGCCGCTCGAGCAGCTTCGGGTCGCGCCAGAAGATGTGGAAGCACTGGTCGAACAGCTCACGCTGGTCGCGCCGGTTCACGAACACGGCATGCAGCGTCCAGTAGAGATCCTGCCGCGAGCCGATCCCGGCGACCTCGACGGCCTTGAGGGCTTCCAGCACGCGACCCGGCCCGACCGGCAGGCCGGCGGCGCGCAAGGCACGGGCGAACTGGGCCACGTTGGCGGCGAAGCGGCCGCCGGTGGGTGTTTCCGGGACGTCGTCGGGGAGCGGCTCGGTCATGCGGTTCCTCTTTGGTGCGAGCGTAGCACCGGGGGACGGGGGATGCATGGGCGATTTGGGCGCTGTTGGCTGTCTCTCTGCATGATGTATATTGGCGATGTATATGGAGTGGTGGCCGATGGTCAGGACGCAGATCTATCTCGAGGAAGAGCAGGTCGAGGCGCTTCGTCGCTTGGCGGCGCAAACGGGGCGGCGGCAGAGTGCGCTTATTCGCGACGCCGTGGATCGGCTGATCGCGCAGGCACCACCGACAGAGGACCGCCTCGCCAGGCTGCGCCGCGCCTTCGGTGCCTGGAGCGCCCGGGACGACATCGAGGAGATCATGACCGACAACCGTCGCTCGCTCGACGAGCGTGAGGAGCGCCTTTGGCGCTGATCTTGATCGACACCTGCATTTTCGTCGACTGCTTGAGGGGTCGCCGGGAAGCCTTGGTGTTCCTCGAGCAGTTGCAGGCGGTGGCGCTGGTGTCCGTCGTCACGATCGCCGAGCTTGCGGCTGGTGCGCGCAATCGCTCGGCGCGGGCTCTGGTCGACGACGTGACCGCTGGGTGTCGGATCATCGAGCTTGATGCCGAAACCGCGCGGTTGGGTGGCACGTTCAAGCGTCAGTTCCGGCCCAGTCATGGCACCGACTTGCTCGATGCACTGATCGCCGCGACCGCCAAGCAGGCCGGTGCCCGGCTCGCAACGGCCAACCGCAAGGATTTTCCCATGTTCGAAGACCTGCTGGTGCCCTACTGAGCGGCACGCACGCGCCAGCAAGAACCCGGCGGACGGCGTCGGCGAGGAAGGCGGAGCGCGTCATCCGTTGGGTGCGGGCGGGTTCATCGAGGCGGGCGAGCAGCCAAGCACCGGACGTCCGGGGCGCCGAGTGCCGGCACGGTCGTCCCGCCCGCGAGCGTCCCTCCGATGGCTTCACGCCGCCGAGGCCTTTCCAGTTCGCCCGACGCCCTCACGCCCGCCCTGCGGCCTGGGCCTTCATGCTGATCTCGCGGAGGATGTTGGCGGCCTCGCTGCCCTGGATCTTGGCGATGTCGTCCTGGTACTTGAGCAGGGTGCCGAGCGTGTCGTGGATCACCTCGGGAGTCAGCACCAGCACGTCGAGGGTGGTCAGCGCCCGGGTCCAGTCGAGCGTCTCCGCCACCCCCGGCAGCTTGAACAGGTCACGCTTCCTGAGCTCCTGGACGAAGTCGACGATCATCCGCGACAGCCGCTCGTCGACGCCCGGCAGCCGTGCCCGGATGATCTCGTGCTCGCGCTCGGCCGTGGGGTAGTCGACCCAGTGGTAGAAGCAGCGGCGCTTCAAGGCGTCGTGGATCTCGCGGGTGCGGTTCGAGGTGATGATGGTGATCGGCGGCTGCTCGGCCTTGATCGTTCCAACCTCGGGAATGGTGATCTGGTAGTCGGAGAGCACCTCGAGGAGGAACGCCTCGAAGGGCTCGTCGGTCCGGTCCAGCTCGTCGATCAGCAGCACCGGGGCGCCCGAGATGTGCGGCTCGAGCGCCTGGAGCAGCGGCCGGCTGATCAGGAAGCGGCGGTCGAAGATGTCCTGACCCAGGGTCTCGCGCGACGCCTCGCCCGTCGCCTCGGCCATGCGGATCTCCAGCATCTGCCGCTGGTAGTTCCACTCGTAGACGGCCGACGCCAAGTCCAGGCCCTCGTAGCACTGCAGCCGCACGAGGTCGCGGCCGAGCGCCTCGCTCAGCACCTTGGCGATCTCGGTCTTGCCGACGCCGGCCTCGCCCTCGAGGAAGAGCGGCCGGCCGAGCTTGAGGGCGAGAAAGGTCGCCGTGGCGAGCGGCCGGTCGGGGATGTAGCCGGCCCCGCGCAGGAGGCTGACGGTGGCGTCGATCGAGCTCGGCAGGTCCATGAGTGTGGCGTCCCTTGGTGGGTCGGCCCGCTCGGCGCCGACGGAATTGAATCTTGCGGTGCCACGGCCGATCTGTGCCCCTACATGCCGCGAACCACTCGCCGGGGAAAGAGGAGCCTTGTCGCTGCGTCGCATCGTCGTCGGCCTGCTGCTGCTCGTGCTCGCGAGCGGCCTGCTGCTCCTGGTGATCCCGCGCTTCACGCCTTTGCCGGGCCCCGTCCTCGCCGATCCCGGCTTCGCCACGCTGGCGCAGCCGGGCGGCGACTCGCCCTGGCAGCGGATCGGCGAGGGCCGGGTGGAGCCGGTGCCCGAGGGTGTCCGCCTCGTCAACGACGACCACGGCCAGGTCGCCGGGCTCGACCAGGTCTTCCCCATCCCGTCCGGCACCGCCGCCTTCCGGCTCACCGCCACCGTCACCCTCGAGAACGTCGAGCCCGGCCCCGATCCCTGGCAGCAGGCGCGGGTCATCGTCCAGGCGAGGCCGCCAGGCGCCTCCTTCTACTTTCATGGCCGCAACCAGCTCGTCGACCGGCGCGGCGATTTCGGGCCGCGGGAGCAGAGCGCCCTGTTCTGGGTCGACGAGCGGCACGGCGACGCCCGCCTTCTCATCCGCCTGCAGCATGCGACCGGCAGCCTGACGGTGCAGAACCTGCGGATCGAGGCCCTCGCCAAGCCCGCCGAACGGGCGCTCTTGCGCAGCGTGCTGATCGCCACCTGGCTCGCCGCCGGCGCCGGGGTCGCCCTCTGGCTCGCGTGGCGCAGCCAGAACCGGCCGGCGGCGGGGATCGCCCTGGGCGGGCTCGCGGTGATCGGCGCGGTGATGCTCTTTCCCGACGGTGCCCGCCAGCCGCTGCACGACGTCCTCGACGAGCTGAGCGGCGCCGGTCACCTCGGCTTCGTCAAGCCCTTCGTCCACCTCATCGGCTTCGGTTGCTTCGCCTTCGCCTCGCGGCTGGCCCTGCCGCAGGTGCCGCTCCGGCTCGCCGTCCCGGCCTGGCTCGCCGCCGCTGCGGCGCTCGAGCTTTCCGAGCTCGTCTGGGGCCACTTCAACCGGGGCGACGTCGTCGATCTCGCCCTCAACGTGACCGGTGCCATGGCCGGGCTCGCGGCCGCGGCACTCACGCGCCGCCGACGGCACGACCGGCACCTGGGCACCGATCGCACCGCCGGGCGCGCGGCGGGAGGTCTCAGGCGCTGGCGGCGACGGCCCGCTTCGCCATCACCTTGACGAGATGCGCCCGGTAGTCGGCGGAAGCGTGGATGTCGGCGTTGAGGTTGCCGGCATCCACGGTGAGCCCGGCAATGGCGTCGGCGGAGAAGTTGGCGGCCAGCGCCGCCTCCGCCTCGGTCCAGCGGAAGGCGCAGGGCCCGGCACCGGTGACGGCGAGCCGGACCTCACCGCCATGCCTGGCGACATAGACGCCGGTGATGGCGTAGCGCGAGGCCGGGTTCGGGAACTTCTGGTAGTTGCCGGCGTCGGGCTTCTTGAAGTGGACCTCCTTGATGATCTCGTCATCCTCGAGGGCGGTCTCGAACATCCCGGTGACGAAGTCGTCGGCCCTGATCTCGCGCTTGTTGGTGCGGATCGTGGCGGCCAGCGCCAGCAGCGCGCCGGGGTAGTCGGCGGCGGGATCGTTGTTGGCGATCGACCCGCCGAGCGTGCCCATGTTCCTGACCTGCGGGTCGCCGATCCCCTCGGCCAGCGCCGCGAGCGACGGGATCACCCGCTTGACGACGTCGCTCGAAGCCACCTCGCCGTGCCGGGTCATGGCGCCGATGGTGACTCCGCCAGCCTCCTCCCGAATCCCCTTGAGCTCGCCGATCGCACCGAGGTCGATGACCACGGTGGGCTGCGCCAGCCGCTGCTTCAGGGTCGGGATGTAGGTCTGGCCGCCGGCCATCAGCTTCGCGTCCTCCTGGCCCAGGAGCTGGGCCGCCTCGGCGAGCGAGGTGGGCTTCTTGTACTCGAAGGCATACATCGTCTGGTCTCTCCCTCTGGAGCGGGGCCGCGGCAAGGGCGGCCCCGTCCTGCTTCCCTGTTGCGTTGCTACTCGGCGGCGAGCTTCTGGCCCTGCATGGCGGCCCAGACCTTCTGCGGCGTGGCCGGCATCTCGACCCGGATGCCGATGGCGTCGGTGATGGCGTTGATCACCGCCGGTGGCGAGCCGATGGCACCCGCTTCGCCGCAGCCCTTGACCCCCATCGAGTTGGAGGTGCAGGCGGTGCCGGCGGCGGTCTCGACGACGAAGCTCGGCACGTCGTCGGCCCGGGGCATGGTGTAGTCCATGTAGGAGCCGGTCAGCAGCTGGCCGCTGGCGTCGTAGACGGCGCCCTCGAGCAGCGCCTGGCCGATCCCCTGCACGAGCCCGCCATGCACCTGGCCCTCGACGATGTTCGGGTTGATGACGTTGCCGAAATCGTCGACCGCGACCAGCTTCTCGACCCGCACCACGCCGGTCTCCGGGTCGACCTCGACCTCGCAGACATAGGTGCCCGCCGGGAAGGTGAAGTTGGGGGGATCGAAGAACGCCCCCTCCTCCATGCCCGGCTCGAGGTCGGGCGGATAGTTGTGCGGCACGTAGGCGGCGAAGACCACCTCGCCCATGGCCTTGGCCTTGTCGGTGCCCTTGACCGAGAACTTGCCGTCCCGGAACTCGATGTCGGCCTCGGACGCCTCCATGAGGTGCGCGGCGATCTTCTTGCCCTTGGCGATGAGCTTGTCGCAGGACTTCATGATCGCCTCGCCGCCCACGGCGAGCGAGCGCGAGCCGTAGGTGCCCATGCCGACCGGCGTCTTCTCGGTGTCGCCGTGGATGACCTCGATGTCCTCGTACGGGATGCCGAGCTTGTCGGCGACGATCTGGCTGAAGGTGGTCTCGTGGCCCTGGCCGTGGCTGTGGGTGCCGGTCAGCACCTGCACCTTGCCGGTGTGGCTGAAGCGGACCTTGGCACTCTCCCACAAGCCCACGCCCGCACCCAGCGAGCCGACGACGGCCGAGGGGGCGATGCCGCAGGCCTCGATGTAGCAGGACAGCCCGATGCCCCGCTTCCGGCCCTTGGCCTCGGACGCCGCCTTGCGCGCGTTGAAGCCCTGGTAGTCGGCGACCTCGAGCGCCTTGTCCAGGGTCGCCGCGTAGTCACCCACGTCGTAGATCAGCGCCACCGGCGTCTGGTACGGGAAGGCATCCTTGGGAATGAAGTTCTTCCGGCGGAACTCCGCCACGTCGCGCCCGGTCTCCTTGGCCGCCTGCTCGATCAGGGTCTCCAGCAGGAAGGAGGCCTCGGGCCGGCCGGCGCCACGATAGGCGTCCACCGGTGCCGTGTTGGTGTAGTAGGCGGCGACATTCGCGTAGATCGCCGGCGTCTTGTACTGGCCGGCGAGCAGCGTGGCGTAGAGATATGTCGGCACGCAGGAGCTGAAGGTCGACATGTAGGCGCCGAGATTGGCCTTGGTGTGGACCTTGAGCGCCAGCATGTTGCCGTCGGCATCGAGCGCCAGCTCGGCATGACTGACGTGGTCCCGGCCGTGCGCGTCGGAGAGGAAGCTCTCGGAGCGATCGCAGGTCCACTTCACCGGCCGGCCGCCGATCTTCCTCGACGCCCAGGTGACGACGCACTCCTCGCCGTAGATGAAGATCTTCGAGCCGAAGCCGCCGCCGACGTCGGGGCCGATGACCCGGAGCTTGTGCTCGGGTGCCACCTGGATGAAGGCCGCCATGACCAGCCGGTGGACGTGCGGGTTCTGGCTGGTGACGTAGCAGGTGAACTGGTCGAGGCCGCTGTCGTAGCTGCCGATCGCCGCCCGCGGCTCCATGGCGTTGGGCACCAGGCGGTTGTTGACCAGATCGATGCGGCTGACATGCGCGGCCTTGGCGAAGGCGGCGTCGACCGCGGCCTTGTCCCCCAGCTCCCAGTCGTAGATCAGGTTGTGGGCGACATCGTCGTGGACCAGGGTCGAGACGTCGTGCGCCTTGCCGAGGTCGACCACGGCCGGCAGCTCCTCGTAGGTCACGGCGAGGGCCTCGGCCGCGTCCCTGGCCTGGGCGTAGGTCTCGGCGATGACGACGGCCACCCGGTCGCCGACATAGCGGACCTTGCCCTGCGCCAGCACCGGGTGCGGGCCCATCTTCATGGGCGAGCCGTCCTTGGACTTGACGCCCCAGCCGCAGATCAGGTTGCCCAGCCCGTCGGCCGCGACGTCGGTGCCGTCGAGCACGGCGAGCACGCCCGGCATGCCCGCCACGCTCGCCTTGTCGACGCCGATCAGCTTGGCGTGGGCGTGCGGGCTGCGCACGAACACGGCGTAGGTCTCGCCGTGCTGACTGATGTCGTCGGTGTACCGGCCCTTGCCGGTGATGAAGCGCTGGTCCTCCTTGCGGAGGGACCGGGCGCCGATGCCGTTCTCTACCATGTCGAGTGCTTCCTTGTTGTGCAGCCGCCCCCGAGGAAAACAGCTCCCCCGATCGCCGAGCGCCTACTCGGCGGCCTGGGGCATCCCACCCTTCATGGTGTCGGCAGCCGCCAGGATCGACTTGACGATGTTGTGGTAGCCGGTGCAGCGGCAGATATTGCCCTCGAGCCACTCGCGCACCTCGTGCTCGGTCGGGCTCGGGTTGGTCTGCAAGAGATCGACCGCCGACATGATCATGCCGGGGGTGCAGAAGCCGCACTGCAGGCCGTGATGCTCGCGGAACGCCGCCTGCACCGGGTGCAGGGTGCCGTCGGCCTTGGCCAGGCCCTCGATCGTGGTCACGGCGCTGCCTTCGGCCTGGACGGCGAGCATCGTGCAGGCCTTCACGCTGCGGCCGTCCACATGGACGACGCAGCAGCCGCACTGCGAGGTGTCGCAGCCGACATGGGTGCCGGTCAGGCCGAGGTTCTGGCGCAGGAACTCGACGAGCAGCGTGCGCCCCTCGACCTCGCCCGAGACAGCCTTGCCGTTCACGGTCATCGCTACCTTGGTCATCGTTCGAAACCCTCCCGTTGCCGGCGCTCGTCGCCGGAGCTGTCGCCAGATGGTGGAGTGAGGTGCCGGTGCCGCCTCACGAGAAGACGAGATAGAGCAGGATCAGCACGACCACGCCGATGCCGATATAGGCGGGCATGCCGAGCCCGCCCAGGACGCCCGACGGGCCGGATTCGGGCTTCGCCGCTTCCTTGGCCCGCGCGCTGACGGCATCAGCCGGTGGCGGCTTCGGTGCCGCTTTCGCCACCGCCTCGGTGGTCGGCTCGGCCCTCGGTGGCGCCGTTTCGGCGGCGGGCGCTGCTTCGCTGGGTGCCGCAGGGGCGGGTGCCGCTGCCGCAGGTGCTGCCGCCGCCGGCGCCGGTTGGGCGGCGACCTCGGCGTCGGTGACGATCCGGCTGAACGAGCCGAAGAAGTCGTCGGCCATCTTCTTGGCCGTGCCCTGGATCAGGCGCGAGCCGATCTGCGCCAGCTTGCCGCCGACCTCGGCCTTGGCGTTGTAGGTCAGGATGGTGTCGCTGCCGTCCTCCTCGAGGTGGACGTCGGCCCCGCCCTTGGCGAAGCCGGCGGCCCCGCCCTTGCCCTCGCCGACGATCGAGTAGCTGACCGGGGCGTTGATGTTCTCGAGCCGGACATTGCCGCCGAACTTGGCCTTCACCGGCCCCACCTTGGCGGTGACCTTGGCCTCGAGCTCGGTGTCGGAATGCTTGATCAGCTCCTCGCAGCCGGGGATCGCCTGCTTGAGGATCTCCGGATCGTTGAGGGCCGCCCAGACACGGTCGCGCGGCGCCGGAATCCGGTATTCGCCTGACATGTCCATGGCTGCTCTCCCCCTGGTTCTCGCGGCCGCCCGGGTTCGTCGCCCGACCCGTCGCCGATCTGGTCCGGCCATGCGGGTGCCGCGGTGGCGCGCGCCCGTCGCCGGTTGCTTTCGGCCCAAGTCGTTATGGCGAAACGGCGGCCAGCCGACAAGGGCGATGGCGAGGCCGTGGCGGTTGCGCCACCCGGGCACTAGCGGCGACCGCCGCCCCTTCCGCCGCCGCCCGCCCTTCCGCCGCCGCCGAAGCCGCCACCCCCGCCGAAACCGCCCCGGCTGAAGCCGACATTGCCCGCGCGCAGGCCGTCCCGCGCCGGCAGCGGATGCGCCCCGGCGCCACCGAAGGCGTCGAGATCCCGGTCCGCCACGCGGCCGCCACCCCAGGTCTCGGGCCGGCCGCGCAGGGTCTCGCGGTCGAGGGTGGCGAGGCGCTCCCGGGCCGCGGGCGAGGCCACGGGATCGCGCAGGACGGCGCGATCACCACGGGTGTCGAGCCACCGCCAGAAGTCGTCGTCGTACCAGTAGGCGGAATCGTAGAGCCAGGTGTCGTAGACGACCACCTGCGGCGCTGGCCCGGGCTCGCCGGCACAGGCCGTGGCCAGAAGGGCGCCGGCGCCGCCGAGCAGGCCGCGCCGGGTCGTCATCGGGCTCTCGACAGGAGGGCCGCGGCAGCGGCCTCGACGACGGCGTCGGCGTCGATCCCCTGCACCCGGTAGAGGTCGGGGATGTCGGCGGACTGGCCGAAGTGCTCGACGCCCAGCGCCCGCACCCGCTGGCCGCGCACGGCACCCAGCCAGGAGAGGGTGAGCGGGTGGCCGTCGAGCGCGGTGACCAGCGCCGCGTCGCCGGGCAGGGCGCCGAGCAGCCCGGCCACGTGGCTACGCTGCCCCCTGGCCAGCCAGTCGGCGTGCAGCCGGTCGGCCGAGGTGACGGCGAGGATGCCGAGACCGGGCAGGTCCTCGGCCATCGCGTCCCGCGCCGCCAGCATCTCGGGTGCCACCGCACCGCAATAGACCAGCGCCAGCTCGGCGCCGGGGCCGGGCGGGACCAGCCAGTAGCCGCCGTCGATGACGCCCTCCGGGACGGCGTCGCGCGCCGGCTGGTCGAGCTGTCGCGTGGTGAGCCGAAAATAGACCGAGCCGCCGTCCGGCTCCTGCAGGTGCGCGAAGGCCCAGCGCATGACGGTGGCGAGCTCGTCGGCGAAGGCCGGCTCGAAGGCCGTCAGCCCAGGCTGGCTGAGGCCGATCAGGGGCGTGCCGATCGACTGGTGCGCCCCGCCCTCGGGCGCCAGGCTGATGCCCGAAGGGGTCGCCACCAAAAGGAAGCGGGCGCCCTGGTAGCAGGCATAGATCAGCGCATCGAGGCCGCGGTTGATGAACGGGTCGTAGAGCGTTCCCACCGGCAACAGGCGGGCGCCGAACAGGTCGTGGGCGAGCCCGAGGGCCGCGAGGTTGAGGAAGAGGTTGTTCTCGGCGATGCCGAGCTCCAGGTGCTGGCCCTGCCGGCTTTCGCGCCAGACGGTGGGCGAGGCCACGGACTCGCTCTTGAACACGTCCTCGTGCTCGCGGCGGTTGAACACCGCCCGGCGGGTGACCCAGGGGCCGAGATTGGTCGAGACGGTGACGTCCGGCGAGGTGGTGACGATGCGTGCCGCCAGCTCGCTGTCCCCGCGGGCCAGCTCGCCCATGATCCGGCCGAAGGCCTCCTGGGTCGAGGCGGTGGCGGCGGCCCGGCCGGTGGGCAGGACGGCCGGCACCGGCACCGGTGCGGCGCTGTGGCGGGTGACGCGCTGCCGGTAGGGCACGGCGGCGAGGAAGGCGTCAAGCGCGGCGGGGTCGACGTCGAGCCCGGCGTGGCGGTCCCATTCCGCCCCGTCGGGAATGCGCATCTGGGCCTTGAAGGCGGCCATCTGGTCCGGCGTCATCAGGCCCGCGTGGTTGTCCTTGTGGCCGGCGAACGGCAGGCCCCAGCCCTTGACCGTGTAGGCGATGAAGCAGTGCGGCCGGTCGTCGCGCACGCCCCTGAAGGCCTCGAGCACCGCCTCGATGTCGTGGCCGCCGAGATTGGTCATCAGCCCCGCCAGCGCCGTGTCGTCGTGGTCGGCGAGCAGGCGGCGGATGAACTTGTTGGCCCCGAGGTCGCTCTCGAGATGTGCCCGCCAGGCGGCCCCGCCCTTGAAGGTCAAGGCGGCGTAGAGGTCGTTCGGGCAGTCGTCGATCCACTGGCGCAGCACCTCGCCACCTGGCTCGGCAAAGGCCGCCTCGAGCTTCTTGCCGTACTTGATGGTGACGACGGTCCAGCCCACGGTGGCGAAGAACTGCTCGATCTTGGCGAAGAGCTGCTCGGGCACGACCCGGTCGAGGCTCTGGCGGTTGTAGTCGATGATCCACCAGAGGTTGCGGACATCGTATTTCCAGCCCTCGAGCAGGGCTTCGAAGATGTTGCCCTCGTCGAGCTCGGCGTCGCCGACGATGCTGACCATCCGCCCCGTGGGCCGGTCGTCCGGGACCAGCCCGTGCAGGCGGACATAGTCCTGGGTCAGGGACGCGAACAGGGTCATGGCGGCCCCCAGCCCGACCGAGCCCGTGGAGAAATCGACCGGCGCCTTGTCCTTGGTCCTGGACGGATAGGACTGCGCCCCGCCGAGGGCGCGGAACCGCTCCAGCGCCTGCCGCTCCTCTTCACCCAGCAGGTAGTGGGCCGCGTGCATGATCGGGCTGGCGTGCGGCTTGACCGCGATCCTGTCGCCGGGGCGCAGCACGTCGAAGAAGAGGGCCGTCATGATGGTCGCGACCGAGGCGCACGAGGCCTGGTGGCCGCCGACCTTGAGCTTGTCGCGGCTCGGCCGGAGGTGGTTGGCGTTGTGGATCGTCCAGGCGGCGAGCCAGAGCAGCTTCTTCTCGATCGCCACCAGCACCTGGGCGCGATCGCCGCCGATAACGTGTTGGGTCGTGGGCTGCGGCTTCAGGGCTTGCATGGCCGTCTCGCGCGGTGGGCTGCAGGGTGGCTCGCGCAAAATGTCGCACTAACGGGGTGCACCGGCAAGCATCGGCTGCTAAGGACCCGCGCGTCGGGGGACCATGCGCGGTGGGGGACATTCATGGCGGGCGAAGCGGCGACGGCGACCGAGGCGACGACGGCACAGGTGAAGGAGATCGTGGCCGAGCTGCCGTTCGAGGACGACCCCTCGACCTTCCTGCCCACGCTGGTCGAGCTCGCCGAGGCGCACGCGCGCGAGGACGAGGAATGAGTGCCGCGGCACTGCTCCAGGGCGACCTGACGGCGGCGGCGGCGGCGCTGCGCGACGGCGTCGTGACGTCCGTGGCGTTGACCGAGGCGTCGCTCGGCGCCCTGGCGACGCACGGGCCCGGCCTGAACGCCGTGACCGAGCTCTGGGCCGACGAGGCCCTGGCGAAGGCGGCCCGGATCGATGCCGAGCGGGCCGGCGGGGCGACGCTCGGTCCGCTGGCCGGCGTGCCGCTGGCGCACAAGGACATGTTCTACCGCAAAGGCAAGGCCTGCGCCGCCGGAAGCAAGGCGCGCGCGGGCTACGTGCCCGACGTGACCGCCACCGTGATCGAGCGGCTGGACCGGGCGGGGGCCGTCGATCTCGGCCGGCTCAACATGGTCGAGTTCGCGCTCGGGCTCACCGGCCACAACGACATCACCGGTCATCCCCGGAACCCCTGGAACCGGGACCACATCACCGGCGGCTCGTCGAGCGGGCCGGTGGCGGCGATCGCCGCCCGGCTGACCTTCGCGGCGCTCGGCTCGGATACCGGCGGCTCGATCCGGGTGCCCGCGGCCTGCGTCGGCATCACCGGCCTCAAGCCCACCTACGGCCGGGTCAGCCGCGCGGGCGCCCTGCCCCTGTCGCACAGCCTCGACCACGTGGGCCCGCTCGCCCGGAGCGCGCGCGACCTCGCGCTGCTGCTCGAGGTCATCGCCGGCCCCGACCCGCGCGATCCGACCACCGTCGATCGCCCCGTCCCGCCCTTCAGCCGGCTGGTCGAGCGGCCGCTGGCCGGCCTGCGCGTCGCCGTCGCCGAGGCGCCGTTCGAGATCCCGATCAGCCCCGAGGTGGCCGGGCTCTACGACCGCGCGGTGTCCCGGCTGGCGGCGCTCGACGTCGAGGTCCGGCGGCAGACCCTGCCGCCGATCGAGCCGCTGAACGTGCTCCGCCGGGTGGTCATGCTGGCCGAGGTCGCCGCCCGGCACGAGGATCTCGTCGCTGCGAGGCGGGCCGACTACAACGCCTACACCCTGGCCCGGCTCGACCCCGGCTTCGCGATCTCGGCCACGACCTATCTCCGGGCGCTCGGCTATCGGGCCGAAGCCGTGCGGCGCTTCTGTGCCGAGGTGTTCGCCGCCGCCGACGTGCTGGTCCTGCCGGCCATGGCCGAGCCGGTCCCGCGGCTCGATGCCGCCGGTGCGGCCGACACCGCGGGCTACATCCGGCTGGTCAACGGCATGGGCCACTTCATCTGCCCGTTCAACTATCTGGGCCTGCCCTGCCTGACCCTGCCGATCGGCCGGACCGCCGACGGCCTGCCCATGGCGATCCAGCTCGTCACCCCGCCCTTCGCCGAGGCGCGGCTGCTGCGGCTCGCCCACCACCTCGAGCACGACGCAGGCCTCGTGCTCGAGGCGCCGCCCTATCCGATCGGGGGATGAACGGCATGACGGCAGCGGAACGGCCGGTGGTGCTGCTGGTGGAGTTCACCATCGCCGAAGGCGAGATGACCCGGTTCCTCGAGGTCGCCGCCGAGCAGGCCCGGAGCGTGCGCCGGGACGAGCCGGACTGCCTGCAGTTCGACGTCGTCCAGGAGAACGGCAGTCGCGTGGTGCTCTACGCGGTGTACCGCAATGCGGCCGCCCTCGAGGCGCACCGGGCGCGACCGCAGACGGCGCGGTTCCGCGAGCAGACGAAGGGCCTGGTGACCGACCGGCGGCGGCGCGAGCTCAGCCGCGTGAGCGACGGCCGGCCGGCCGGCCGCGGCAAGGTCCTCTGCGCCATCCCGGTGCTGGCCGAGCGCCGGCATCTGGTCCAGCGGTTGGTGGCTGCCGGCTTCGAGGTGGCCTTCAACGAGACCGGCCACAGCTACGACGCCGAGGCGCTCGCCGCCCGGCTGCCGGGGGTCACGGCCACGATCGCCAGCATCGAGCCCTACGATGCCCGCACCCTGGCGGCCGCCGCGGAGCTGCGGATCGTCGCTCGCCTCGGCGTCGGCCACGATCAGGTGGACGTGCCGGCCTGCACCGCCGCCGGCGTCGCGGTCGCCATGGCGTTCGGCACCAACCACGAGGCGGTGGCCGACCACACGATGGCGCTGATGGCGGCCCTGGCCAGCCGGATCACCAGCTACGACCGGCGGGTCCGGGAGGGCGGCTGGGGCAGCCTGTATCATGGCCGGCTGCACGGTGCGGTGGTCGGCCTCCTGGGCTTCGGGCGGATCGGCCGGGCGGTCGCGAAGCGCTGCCAGGGCTTCGCGATGCGGGTGCTGGTCCACGACCCGCATGTCGACCGGGCGGCGATCGAGCACCTCGGCTGTGAGCCGGTCGGCTTCGATGCGCTCATGGAGCGGGCCGACCTCGTCTCGGTGCACGCGCCGCTGACGCCCACCACCCGGCATCTGGTCGACGCCCGCGCCCTCGCCCGGATGAAGCCCGGGGCGTGCATCGTCAACACCGCCCGCGGCCCCCTGATCGACGAGGCGGCCCTGGTCGCGGCGCTCGAGGCCGGTCGGATCGCCGGCGCCGGCCTCGACGTCTTCGAGACCGAGCCCCTGCCCGCTGCCTCGCCGCTGCGCCGGTTGGACAACGTCGTCCTCTCACCCCATGTAGCAGGATTGAGCGACGCCGCGGTCACCGCCATGGCCGAGAAGTGCGTCGACAATATCCTGGATTACCTGGCCGGGCGACCTCTAGAAGCGGGACTGCTCCTCAATCCCGAGGTGGCCGGCCGCAGGACCGGAGAACCTGCGGTGCCGGTTCAGGCAGCCCTCCGATGACGATCGTTGCGATGAAGGACGAACGACAGACGCATATCGACAAGGCCGGGACGGGCCGGCCGGTGCCGATCCACGGCCCGGCCGACTTCGCCGCGATGCGCGCGGCCGGCCGGCTGGCGGCGATGACCCTGGACCACGTCACGCCGATGGTCGAGGTCGGGGTGAGCACCGGTGCGTTGGATCGAGCGATCGACGGCTTCATGCGCGACCACGGCGGCGTGCCGGCCACGCTCGGCTATCGCGGCTACACCAAGAGCTCCTGCATCTCGGTCAACCACGTCGTCAATCACGGCATCCCGTCGGACGACAAGCGGCTGGCCGACGGCGACATCCTCAACATCGACGTGACCGTCATCCGCGACGGCTGGTACGGCGACACCAGCCGGATGTTCACGGTGGGCGACCGGGTGCCGGTGAAGGGCCAGAAGCTGGTCGAGGTCACCTATGCGGCGATGTGGGCCGGGATCGACGCGGTGCGGCCGGGCGCCACGCTCGGCGATGTCGGCCACGCGATCCAGGCGGTGGCCGAGGCGGCACGGTTCTCGGTGGTCCGGGATTTCGTCGGCCACGGCATCGGCCGGGTGTTCCACGACGCGCCCGAGGTGCGGCACTACGGCCGGCCCGGCGACGGCCTGGTCCTGGCACCGGGCATGCTGTTCACCATCGAGCCGATGATCAACGCCGGCAGCTACAAGGTGAAGATTCTCAAGGACGGCTGGACGACGGTGACGCGCGACCGCTCGCTCTCGGCCCAGTTCGAGCACACCGTGGGGGTCACGGAGGACGGCTGCGAGATCTTCACCCGCTCGCCCAAGGGCTACGAGCAGCCACCCTACGCGATCGTGGCGTAGCGTCGCCCAGCGGTCGCCGCCGTGCCGTGCCAGGCGGCCGCGACGCCGCGCCAAGGCGCCCTTTCGACACGCAGTCCATACATACCGCCGGTCCGCCGCCAGGAGCCCCGCGACGGTGGTGCGAGCCTCGGCGACGACGTCCCGCAGGGCGGTGATCGCCGCGCCGGGCGGCAGGCGACCCGGTCAGAGCTGGACCAGCTGCGGGGACGCGTTCGGTGCCGCCTTGGCGACCCGGTTGCGGCCGCTTTCCTTGGTCAGATAGAGCGCCTTGTCGGCCCGGTTGAGGACGGCGAGCGGCCGGTCATCGTCGGGCTCGAGCGCGGTGACGCCGATGCTGACGCTGAGCGGCACGCCGCGGCCGCTCTCGTCCCGGAAGGTCGTGCGCTCGGTCGCCACGCGGATCCGCTCGGCCACGATCAGCCCCGCGTCGAGCGTGGTGGCGGGCAGGATCGCCGCGAACTCCTCGCCGCCGAGCCTGGCGAAATGGTCGCGGTCGCGGAGTTCCGCCTTGGCCAGGGCGGTGAAGTGCCGGAGCGCCTCGTCGCCGGTGGTGTGGCCGAAACGGTCGTTGATCGTCTTGAAGTGGTCCATGTCGAGCATCAGCACCACGAGCGGCTCGATGCTGCCGTTCGGCCGGCGCGCGTCGCCCTCGAGCAGCTCCAGGAACCGGCGCCGGTTGAGCGCTCCGGTCAGCGGGTCGGTGTTGGCCAGGAGCCAGAGCCGCTCCTCGAGCAGCCGGCGCTCGGCGATCTCGTGCGCCAGCGCCGCATTCGCCTGCTCGGCCCGGCGCAAAGCCTCGGTCGCCTCGGCCTTGGCCGTGGCCAGATGGCGGGCGAAAACCTTGAGGTCCTCGCCCTCGCCGGCCAGCCGGTCGTGCAGCTCGGTGAGCCACACCTCGCGCCGCTTGAACTCGGTGACATCGATCAGGGTCAGCACGGTGCCCTGATCGAAGGTCGGCCGCGCCTCGAGCCGCAGCCAGCGCTCGTCCCTGAGACGAACGTTCAGCGCCGGCGGCTCCATCGTCGCCCGATCCTCCAGCCAGCGGTCGACGAGGCCCAGCCCGGCGCGGATGTCGCCGCGCCTGACCGCCTCGCGAAAAAGGTCGCCGGCGACGGCGCCGCATTTGAGCTCGTCCCGCAGGGTCGGCAGGAACCCCCGACAGGCATTGTTCAGGTGGACGAGCCGGTCCGCCGCGTCAACCAGGAGGATGCCGCAGGCCAGAACGTCGAGCGCCAGCAGCAGCCGCTGCTCCCCGTGCCAGACGAAGTCACCGGGTGACGCGGTCTCCTGGAGACCGAATGGACGCATGGCGAAGCTCGCACCTTGACGGGGAGACCCGGAAGCGGACCGGATCCGTTGACGTTGCTATCGGGAGCCATATCACAAGCCTACCTATGGTAGAAGAAAAATGGCAGGCAACGCGCCCTTGGTGTCCATGGTGACACGCTCTCCAGCGATGGCGACGACTACATGTTGGTGTAGACGGGCCCACCGCCACCCTCTGGGGTCA
Source organism: uncultured Geminicoccaceae bacterium (assembly GCA_964460465.1). Classification (GTDB taxonomy): domain Bacteria; phylum Pseudomonadota; class Alphaproteobacteria; order Geminicoccales; family Geminicoccaceae; genus SLRI01. Next base: position 26,211 of record CAYWSB010000031.1, read on the forward strand.
CCCAGTTGATGTTCTGCGTCGGGTCCTTGATGTCGCACGTCTTGCAGTGGACGCAGTTCTGGGCGTTGATCTGCAGGCGCGGATTGTCACCGCTCGCGTCCCGGACGATCTCGTAGACGCCGGCCGGGCAGTAGCGCTGCTCGGGGGCGTCGTAGTCGGCGAGGTTGATGCGCACCGGCACGGCGGGGTCGACCAGCTGCAGATGACAGGGCTGGTCCTCCTCGTGGTTGGTGTTGGAGAGGAAGACCGAGCTCGACCGGTCGAAGGTGACGATGCCGTCGGGCTTCGGATAGGCGATCGGCTTGGCATCCTTGGCCTTGTCGAGGCTGCGATGATCCGGGCCGTGATGCGCCAGCGTCCAGGGTGCCCGGCCGCGGAAGACATAGGTGTCCACGGCATTGAGGGCGAGCGCCGGCCAGAGACCCCACTTGAAGGCCGGCCGGACGTTGCGGACGGCATGCAGCTCCTGCTTGAGCCAGCTCCGGTCAAACCGCTCGGGATAGCTCTCGAGCAGCGGCCGGGCCGCACCCGAGGCGAGCGCCTCGAACGCGGCCTCGGCGGCGAGCATCCCGGATTTCATCGCCGTGTGGCTGCCCTTGATCTTCGGCACGTTGAGGAAGCCAGCGGTATCGCCGATCAGGGCGCCACCCGGGAACACCAGCTGCGGCAGCGACTGCAGACCGCCCTCCGAGAGGGCTCGCGCGCCATAGCCGATCCGACGGCCGCCCTCGAACAGCGGCCGGATCGTCGGATGGCATTTGAAGCGCTGCATCTCGTCGAACGGCGAGAGATGGGGGTTGCGGTAGTCGAGGCCGACGACGAACCCGACGGAAACCTGGTTTCCTTCGAAATGGTAGAGCCACGACCCGCCGTAGGTTCGGCTGTCCAGGGGCCAGCCGATGGTATGGACGACCCTCCCCTGGCGGTGCTTGGCCGGGTCGATCTCCCACAGCTCCTTCACGCCGATCCCGTAGGTCTGCGGCTGCGCGTGGCGCCTGAGCTCGAAGCGCTCGAACAGCGTCTTGGTCAGCGAGCCCCGGCATCCCTCGGCGAACAGGGTGACGCGGCCGTGCAGCTCCATCCCGGGCTGGTGGTTGGGGCCGGGCTTGCCGTCGCGGCCGATGCCCATGTCGCCGGTGGCCACGCCCTTGACCGCGCCGTTCTCGTCGTAGAGGACCTCGGCCGCGGCAAAGCCCGGATAGATCTCGACCCCGAGCGCCTCGGCCTGCTCGGCGAGCCAGCGGCAGAGATTGCCGAGGCTGATGATGTAGTTGCCGTGATTGCGCATCTGCGGCGGCGTCGGCAGCCGCCAGGAGCCGGTCTGCGTCAGGTACAGGAGCTGGTCCTCGGTCGCCTCGACCGTCAGCGGCGCCCCCTTGGCGCGCCAGTCGGGGATCAGCTCGTCGAGCGCCCGCGGCTCGAAGCAGGCGCCGGAGAGGATGTGCGCCCCCACCTCGGCCCCCTTCTCGAGGACACAGATCGAGACTTCCCGATCGTGCTCCTGCGCCAGCTGCGCCAGCCGGATGGCGGCGGCGAGCCCGCTCGGCCCGGCACCCACGATGACGCAATCGAATTCCATCGACTCGCGTTCCAAGACCCCTCTCCACTGCTGGTCCGACCGATGGCCCCTATCCGGTTACCTAGCCGCCCGGGGCCGGAATGGCCATGGCTGGTGTGGGCGGACCAGCCGCCGGGTCGGCGGCCGACACCTGCCATCGGGCGTCGGTCGGCGGGGCCTTCGCCCTGCGCACGCCACTCGGGGATCGCCACCAAGCACCCGAGGCGTGGCAGGCCCTCTGCCGCCGCCGCGAGAGATGCCGGCGCGGCTTCTGCCGGGATCGAGTTCGAGCGCGGCTCGCCCGCGGCCCGGAGAGCGCCACCCGGGATCGCCGCCAGCCAGGACCAGGCCGGTCGGCGGCCACGCCCCGCGACCGCCGCCGCTGTCGGCCGGCATGCAGGCTCGCCGCCTCAACCATCCCCGGCACCGCTTTGCCACCGACGACCCTTGCGGGCCGGATGACGATCGGGCAAGGGACCCGGGTCATGACCGCGCCACCTGGCTCCGATCCGCAGCCGGCCGCGACCCTGCTGCGTCACGCCCTCGACGCGCTGGCCGTCCGGGACGACGACGTAGCCCGCGCCATCGACCGCGTCGGTTATCCGGCGCCACGGCAGCGCCCGCCGGGCTTCGCCACGCTGCTGCGCATCATCACGGCCCAGCAGCTCTCCACCCAGGCCGCAGCGGCCATCCATGGGCGGCTCGAGGCAGCCATGGGGGTCGCGGACGACCCCGCGGCCTTTATCGCCCTCGACGACGCGCAGCTGCGCGCCTGCGGCCTGAGCGCACGCAAGGTCGACTATGGCCGCGCCTTGGCCGTGGCGATCACCGAGCGGCGGCTGGCGCTCGGCGACTTGGCCGCGGCATCGGACGATGCGGTGATCGAGGCGTTGACGGCACTGCCTGGCCTCGGGCGATGGAGTGCCGAAATCTACCTGCTCTTCGCGCTCGGCCGGCTCGACGTGCTGCCGGCGGACGACCTCGCCCTGCAGGTCGGGTTCCAGCGCCTCAAGCGCCTGCCGGAGCGGCCGCGGGGCAAGGCGTTGCGCGCGATGGCCGAAGGCTGGGCGCCCTGGCGCGGTGCCGGGGCGATCCTGCTCTGGCACTTCTACGGCGCCACCACCCTGGACGACCGCGGCGGCTGACCGGTCGCCGGTGCGCGAACTTGTGGCAGCAGAAGCCATCTGCTAGATCACGGATCGCGCGAGAACCCGATTGCATCGCTCGCTCGACGAGCCGCCTGTCGACGACGCATCGCGCCGGCGCACGGCCCGGGCGCATCGCTTTGGAAACCTGACACTTGGCCGCCTCACTGCCCCCCAAGGGATTCGAGATCGTCCCCATCGAGGAGGAGATGAAACGCTCCTACCTCGACTACGCCATGAGCGTGATCGTCAGCCGGGCCCTGCCCGACGTCCGCGACGGGCTGAAGCCGGTGCAGCGGCGCATCCTCTACGCCATGCGCGAGGCCGGCTACGACGTCGGCCGGCCGCACCGCAAGTCGGCGCTGATCGTCGGCGACGTGATGGGCAAGTACCATCCGCACGGCGATTCCGCGATCTACGACGCCATGGTGCGCATGGCCCAGCCCTGGTCGATGCGGCTCCTGCTGATCGACGGCCAGGGCAATTTCGGCTCGATGGACAACGATCCGCCGGCGGCAATGCGCTACACCGAGGCGCGGCTGGCACGACCGGCCGCCGCCCTGCTCGACGACATCGACAAGGACACGGTCGGCTTCCGGCCGAACTACGACGAGAGCATCCTCGAGCCGGAGGTGCTGCCGGCCCAGTTCCCCAACATCCTGGTCAACGGCGCCGGCGGCATCGCTGTCGGCATGGCGACGAACATCCCGCCGCACAATCTGGGCGAGATCGTCGACGCCACCGTGGCGCTGATCGACGATCCGGAGCTGGAGCTGCCCGATCTCCTGGAGATCGTCCAGGGGCCGGATTTCCCCACCGGCGGCATCATCCTCGGCCGGGCCGGCATCCAGCAGGCCTACATGACCGGGCGCGGCAGCATCACCATCCGCGGTCGCTGCCGGATCGAGGAGGTCAGGAAGGACCGCCAGGCGATCATCGTCGACGACGTGCCCTACCAGGTGAACAAGGCGCGCATGGTCGAGCGCATCGCCGAGGTGGTGCGCGAGAAGCGGGTCGAAGGGATCTCGGATCTCCGGGACGAATCCGACCGCCACGGCGTGCGCGTCGTGATCGAGCTCAAGCGCGACGCCGACCCCGACGTGGTCCTCAACCAGCTCTACAAGTTCACGCCACTGCAGACCAATTTCGGCGTCAACATGGTGGCCCTGGCCGGCGGCCGGCCGATCCAGATGACGCTGAAGGAGGTCCTCGAGGCCTTCATCACCTTCCGCGAGGAGGTGATCCTCCGGCGCACCGCCTACGATCTGGCGAAGGCCCGCGAGCGGGCGCACATCCTGGTCGGCCTGGCGGTCGCCGTCGCCAACATCGACGCGGTCATCGCGCTGATCAGGGCGGCGCCGGACCCGGCCACGGCCAAGGCCGGCCTGCTCGAGCGGGCCTGGCCGGCCGAGGCGATCCGCCCGCTTCTCGTCCTGGTCGAGGGCGAGGCGGCCGCCGCCCGGCCCGAGTACCGGCTCTCCGAGCGGCAGGCCCAGGCGATCCTCGATCTGCGCCTGCAGCGGCTGACCGGGCTCGAGCGCGAGAAGATCACGACCGAGCTCGAGGAGATCGCCAGGACCATCGAGGAGCTGCTCCGCATCCTGCAGAGCCGGGAGCGGCTGCTCGAGGTGATGAAGGCGGAGCTGCTCGAGGTCAGGGGCAAGTTCGCCGACGAGCGCCGCACCTTCATCGATCTCGACGCCGAGCTCGACATCGACATCGAGGACCTGATCCCGCGCGAGGACATGGTCGTCACCGTCACCCACAAGGGCTACATCAAGCGGGTCCCGGTCTCGACTTTCCGTGCCCAGCGTCGCGGCGGCAAGGGCCGGGCGGGAATGCGCACCCACGAGGACGATTTCGTCTCCCGCCTGTTCGTCGCCAACACCCACACGCCGGTGCTCTTCTTCTCCAGCCTCGGGCGGGTCTACAAGCTCAAGGTCTACAAGCTGCCGCTCGGCAACGCCCAGGCCCGCGGCAAGGCGATGATCAATCTCTTCCCGCATCTTTCCGAGGGCGAGTGGATCACCGCCATCCTGCCCTTGCCGGAGGACGAATCGTCCTGGGCCGAGCTCTCGGCGGTGTTCGCCACGGCGCGCGGCAAGGTGCGCCGCAACGATCTCGCCGACTTCGTGCGCGTGCCGGTGAACGGCAAGATCGCCATGGGCCTCGACGACGGCGACCGGCTGATCGGCGTCGACGTCTGCGACGACAGCCACGACATCCTGCTCGCCACCACCGCCGGCAAGGCGATCCGCTTCCCGGTCGACTCGTTGCGCGTCTTCCGCTCGCGCACCTCGGAGGGCGTGCGCGGCATCGACCTCGCGACCGGCGACGCGGTGATCTCCATGTCGATCCTCGACCACAGCGAGCTCTCGACCGAGGAGCGTGACGAGCTGGTGCGGATCGCCAATGCGCGGCGGCGGGCGGCGGTGCAAGAGGAGGGCGGCGAGGAGCCGGGCGGGCTCGAGCCGAGCCTGCTGGCGGCGGATGCGGTCGAGGCGATGCTGGCGCGCGAGCAGCTGATCCTGGCGGTCACCGTCAACGGCTACGGCAAGCGGACCTCGGCCTTCGAGTATCGGGTGACCAACCGGGGCGGCCACGGGATCATCAACATCGAGACCTCGGAGCGCAACGGTGCGGTCGCCGCGACCTTCCCGGTGGGCGATGCCGACCACCTGATGCTGGTGACCGACAAGGGCAAGACCATCCGGATCCCGGTCGACGGCATCCGGGTCGCCGGCCGCAAGACCCAGGGGGTGACGCTGTTCAGCATCGAGCCCGGCGAGCACGTCGTCTCGGTGGCGCGGCTCGCCGACGCGGGCGAGAACGGCGACGGCGGCGAGGCGGGCGAGGACGAGGCGGCGGGCTGACCGGAAGGCGCTCGCTCGCGTCGGCAACCAGGGCGCCGGCGCACCTCCGCGGTTCGCGTCTCGCAACGGCCGCCGCCAGGGAGCAGACTGCGGCGCCGAACCGCCGCCTTGCCATCCACGCGGGTCCAGGTATTTTGCCGCGCTGCAGCGCAGCTTTGCTGCGGAGTCGATGGGAGGGCGCCGATGCGCCGCATCCGCACGGGCATCTATCCCGGCACGTTCGATCCGATTCACAAGGGACACCTCGACGTCATCAAGCGCGCCACCGTCCTGGTGGACGAGCTGATCGTCGCGGTCGCGATCAATGCCGGCAAGGACCCGCTCTTCACGCTCGCCGAGCGGACCCGGATGGTCGAGGCCGACATCGACGGCATGATGGCCGCGAACGAGCACAACGGCGCGAAGGTCACCGTCCGGCCGTTCGAGAACCTGCTCATGGCGTTCGCCGCACAGAACGAGGCGGACTTCATCATTCGCGGCCTCAGGGCCGTCTCAGACTTCGAGTACGAGTTCCAGATGGCCGCCAACAACAAGCGCCTCTATCCGAAGATCGAGACCGTGTTCCTCATGGCGTCCGAGACCAACCAGTTCATCTCGTCGCGCTTCGTCAAGGAGATCCACCTCCTCGGCGGCGACGTGACCAGCTTCGTCTCCGACAACGTCATGGCCCACCTGCACACCAAGCGACGCTAGCGCGTTGCGGGTCGACGCCTTCGATTTCGACCTGCCGGCCGGGCTGATCGCGCAGGCGCCACTGGCGGAGCGCGATGCGGCGCGGCTCCTCGCCGTCGGCGACGGGCTCTCCGATCGCCACGTCCGCGACCTGCCCGCCCTCCTGGCCCCGGGCGACCTGCTGGTCCTCAACGAGACCCGGGTGCTGCCGACCCGCTTCGCTGCGACGCGACGGCGCGGCGATGCAGCCGTCCAGGTGACGCTGGTGACCGATCGGGGAGGCGACCGCTGGCAGGCCTTCGCCCGGCCCGGGCGGCGGCTGGCGCCCGGCGATCTGCTCGCTCTGGGCCCCGGGCTCGAGGCCGAGGTGGAGGCGAAGGACGAGGCCGGCCTCTTCACGCTGCGTCTGCGGGCGGCGGCAGGCAGCGTGCGCGACGCCATCCGGGCCAGAGGTGCCATGCCGCTGCCGCCCTACATCAAGCGGCCGGCGGCCGGGGATCCGGCCGACCTGGAGCGCTACCAGCCGATCTTCGCCCGGCAGGAAGGCTCGGTCGCCGCCCCCACCGCCTCGCTGCACTTCACCGACCGCCTCCTGGCCGCCCTCGACGCCCGCGGCGTCGAGCGGGCGTTCCTGACCCTGCATGTCGGTCTCGGCACCTTCCTGCCGGTCAAGGCCCTGGACACCACCGGGCACCGCATGCACGCCGAGACCTTCGAGCTGCCGGCGGCCACCGTGGCCGCGGTCGCGGCCGCCCGGGCCCGCGGCAACCGGGTGGTGGCGGTCGGCACCACGGTGCTCCGGGTGCTCGAGGCGCAGGCCGCCTCGGGCGAGCTCCTGGCCGGCAGCGGCGAGACCGCCCTCTTCATCACGCCGGGCTTCGCGTTCCGGGTGGTCGACCGCCTCTTGACCAACTTCCACCTGCCGCGCTCGACGCTGTTCATGCTGGTCGCGGCGCTCGCCGGGCTCGAGCGGATGCAGGCGGCCTACGCGCACGCCATCGCCGAGCGCTACCGCTTCTTCAGCTACGGCGACGCCTGCCTGATCGACCGGATGGCGTAGCGGCGGCCGGCTCTGCTACACTCCGGGCGTGCTGGAGGGACGATGGCCGAGCGAGCGCGACGTCCGCGGATGACCGTCGACGAGTTCATCGACTGGGCGATGGCCCAGCCGACGGGCCGCTTCGAGCTGCGCGACGGCGAGGTCTTCGCCATGTCGCCGGAGCGGGTCGGGCACGCGCGGACCAAGGCGCGGGCATGGCGCGAGCTCGATCGGGCCATCGCGGCCAGCGGCCTCCCCTGCGAGGCCCTGCCGGACGGCCTCACCGTCGCCGTCGACGAGGCGACGAGTTACGAGCCCGACGTTCTGGTCCGCTGCGGGCCGCCGATCGACGGCGACGCGGTCACGGTCCCCGATCCGCTGATCGTGGCCGAGGTCGTCTCGCCGAGCTCGAGGCAGCTCGATTCGGGTGCCAAGCTCGCCGACTATTTCCGCCTGCCGAGCGTCGCGCACTATCTCGTGATCGATGCCGCGCGCCGGCTCGTGATCCATCATGCCCGCGACTCGGCCGGCAGCATCCGCACCGGCATCCACCGTGACGGCCGCCTGACCCTCGACCCGCCGGGCATCGAGATCCAGGTCGCAGCCTGCTTCGCGGACGCAGAGTCCCCCTGAGCCGCGGCCCAGTTCGGCCGGAAGACCGTCGGCAGCACGGAACCCGTCCCCCGGGTTCACGGTTCTCTCGGCATCGTCAACCGAACCACCCGAGGGGACCCCAATGGACACCAGGACGCATCGTGCGCACGGCGACGAGCTGGCCCGTGACGAGACCGCCGGCCTGATCGCCGCGAGCAAGGTCGAGGGCACCTACGTCTACAACCGGCAGGGCGAGCATCTCGGCCACATCCACGACACCATGATCGACAAGCGGACCGGCAAGGCGGCGTATGCCGTCATGTCGTTCGGCGGCTTCCTCGGCATCGGCGAGCGCTACCACCCGCTGCCCTGGTCGCTGCTCGACTACGACGTCCGCCGCGGCGGCTACGTCGTCGACCTCGACAAGGACGTCCTCGACGGTGCGCCGAGCTACGACGCCACCTCGGAGCCCGACTGGACCGACCCGGCCTATGGCCGGGGGATCGACGAGCACTACGGCCGGCCGCCCGCGATCTACCGCGTCTGACCGTTCGGGCCGACGCGCGGCGCCACGCGGTTCCCACCGCGTGGCGCCGCTTCGCGTCGCGCCCCCGCGACCCGCACCGGCGCGTCGACGGTCAGCGGCGCCGCGCCGGCACCGCGGCCAGCGCCTCGAGAAAGCGGCCGACGGCGGCCACGTCGTCGAGGAGGAAATAGGCGAACGTGTCGCGCGGGCCGTCGCGGCCGACGGCGATGCCGCAGCCCCAGTCGTCGATGGCCCGAAACGCGTCCTCGTCGGTGACGTCGTCGCCGAGGAAGACCGGGTAGGCCGTGCCGCGCCCGAGCCCCGAGGCCTCGAGGATGTATTCCAGTGCCTTGCCCTTGTCCCAGTCGAGCGCGGGGACGAATTCGAAGACCTTCTTGCCGGTCTTGAGCGCGAGTTCGGGGAAATCGGCGGCGGCGGCCCGCACCGACTGCTCGACGCGTGCTCCGGCATCCGCCGCCGCCCGCCGGTAGTGCACCGCGAGCCCGAAGCGCTTGTGCTCGAGCTGGATGCCGGCCGTGCCGCCGAGCCCGGCCTCGAGCCTGGCCACCAGCTCGTCGAGCCGCGCGGCGGCCGCCTCGGCGGCCTCGTTCGCCCGCTCGGCACCGGAGGGATGCCGCAGTTCGAAGCCGTGGCTCGCGGCATAGAAGATGTCGTCGACGCCGACCCGACCCACCAAGTCGTCGAGGCCGCGGCCGCTGATCACGGCGGTGCGGAACCGCGCCGCCACCGCCTGCAAGCGCCGGCGCATCTCGGGATCGAGCACGGCATCCTCGGGCCGCTCGACGATCGGCGTCAGGGTGCCGTCGTAGTCGAGGAAGATGCAGAGGTCGGGCCCATCGAGCCCGGCCTCGTCGTGCAGTTCCCGGATCACCTCGAAGGCGTCGGGCAGGTCTTGGCGGTCGCGCATTCAGTCCTCCCTCTCGATCGACACGGCGGTGAGCGACTCGACCACGGCATCGGCCCCGGCCTCGCGCAGCGCCTTGCTGTCGCCGCCGCGGGCGAGGCCGACCACCGGCCGGAAGCCGCCCCGCCTGCCGGCCACGATCCCGGCCGTCGCGTCCTCCACCACTGCCGCCCGACCCGGCTCTACCCCAAGCGCCCGGGCGGCAGCGAGAAACACGTCGGGCGCCGGCTTGCCGCGAATGCCGCGCTCGGCCGCGACCACACCATCGACGAGCACGCCGAAGCGCCCGCGAATGCCGGCCGAGGCCAGGACGTCCTCGGCATTGCGGCTGGCCGAGATCGCCGCGACGCGGATGCCGGCCGCCGCCAGCCGGTCGAGCAGGGCCACGGCATCGGGGAAGGCCCGGCAGCCTTCCGCCGCCAGCACGGCGCGGAAGGCTGCGTTCTTGCGCCGGCCGAGACCATGCACGGTCGGGGCGTCCGGCGCATCGTCGGCCGCCCCCTCGGGCAGCGCGATGCCGCGCGCCGCCAGAAAGTCGCGCACGCCGTCCAGCCGCGGCTTGCCGTCGACATGACGAAGGTAGTCGGCGTGACCGAACGGCCGGAACGACCCGCCCCGCGCCGCCAGGAATGCATCGAAGGTTCGCGCCCAGGCCGCCTCGTGCGTGGTCGCGGTGTCGGTGAGAACACCGTCCATGTCGAGAATGACGGCCAGGGTCTCCTTCGGGTCCAGGGTCACATCGGACATGGCGGCGGTGGGGCTCCGGACGGTATCGCGGCAGTCTAGCGATGCGGCGGCCGATGCCCAACCCGCTGGACGGATATGTCGCGGCCCGGGCGATTTTGCCCCTCAGGGCGGGCGGGCCCCCACACCCAGGCCGGTCGCGACCGCGTGCAGTCGCCGAACCCGGGTCCGGAGCGCGGCCCGGCCGTCAGCACGGGGGGCGAGGCGATGCGGCTCGCCGTCCCCGGGGCCATGCCATGGCGACCTGCCGCGCCGCCGTGCCCGGCGGCATCCTGCTACCGCCCGATGCGCGCCGCCACCTCCAGCGCCGCGTAGGTCAGGATGGCATCGGCCCCGGCGCGCTTGAAGCAGACGAGGCTCTCCAGCATCGCCGCCTCGCCGTCGAGCCAGCCCTGCTGGCCGGCGGCCTTGAGCATCGCGTACTCGCCGGACACCTGGTAGGCCATGGTCGGCAGATGGAACGCGTCCTTGAGGGTGCGAATGACGTCGAGGTAGGGCATGCCGGGCTTGACCATCAGCATGTCGGCACTCTCGGCGATGTCGAGGGCTGCCTCGCGGATCGCCTCGCTGCCGTTGGCCGGGTCCATCTGGTAGGTCTTCTTGTCGGCGGCGCCGAGCGCGCTGGCCGAGCCCACGGCGTCGCGGAAGGGCCCGTAGAAGCTGGATGCGAACTTGGCCGCATAGGACAGGATCAGCGTCTCGTGGTGCCCGGCGGCGTTCAGCGCCTCGCGAATCGCCCGGATCCGGCCGTCCATCATGTCGGACGGGGCGACGATGTCGCACCCGGCCTCGGCCTGGCAGACCGCCTGGCGGGAGAGGGCCTCGAGCGTTTCGTCGTTGAGCACGATGCCGTCCTTGACCAGCCCGTCCTGGCCGTGCGTCGTGTACGGGTCGAGGGCGACGTCGGTGATCAACCCGATCTCGGGGAAGCGGCGCTTGATCAGGCGGATGGTCCGGCAGGTGAGGTTCTCCGGGTTCCAGGCCTCGTCGCCGCCCTCGCTCTTGCAGTCGAGGGGGGTCACCGGGAAGAGGGCGATGGCCGGGATGCCGAACTCCAATGCCTGCTCGACCACGTTGAGGAGGCGGTCCGGCGAGTGCCGCTCGACCCCTGGCATCGACGGCACGCTCTCGCTTCGCGCCTCGCCCGGGCAGATGAACACCGGCAGGATGAGATCGGCCGGGGTCAGCCGGTGCTCGGCCACTAGGCGGCGGCTCCAGGCGGCCCGACGCAGGCGCCGCGGCCGCGAATGGGGAAAGGGCGGCAGGGGGGGCAGGTGGCGAGGTTGGCTCACGGTGCTTTTCCGCTAGAGTGCCGGCGCAACACGATCCTGGAAGGCTTATAACTCCGGTGCCCCAGGGGCAACTGCAACCGACATCGGCAGCGGGGGACGGCATGGCGGCGGAACAGCTGGGCGGAACGGGCGAGCGATGAGCGGCCGCGTCCACATCGAGGAGCAGGCCGGCCTCGGCGTTTTGGTGCTCGATCGCCCGGAGGCGCTCAACGCGCTGAGCCATCGCATGGTCCAGGCGATCTCGCAGGCACTGGCGCGCTGGCGCCACGACCCGACGATCCGCCTGGTCCTGATCAAGGCGGTGCCCGGCCGCGCCTTCTGCGCCGGCGGCGACATCCGGATCGTCATCGAGACGGCCAGGCGCAAGGGGCTGGCGGCGGCGGCGCGGTTCTTCTTCGACGAGTACCGGATGAACTGGCGGATCGGCACGCTGGGCAAGCCCTACGTGGCCCTGCTCGACGGCATCACCATGGGCGGCGGGGTCGGGATCTCGGTGCACGGCACGCACCGGATCGCGACGGAGAACACCGTCTTCGCCATGCCCGAGACGGGCATCGGCTTCTTTCCCGACGTCGGCGGCAGCTTCTTCCTGCCGCGGCTGCCGGCACCGGTCGGGCGCTATCTCGGCCTCACCGGCGCCCGGCTGGACGGGGCCACGACCACGCGGCTCGGGATCGCCACCCGGTTCGTGCCCTCGACCGCACTGGCCGGGCTCGAGGCCGAGCTCAGGGCGGGCGCCCCGATCGACCGGGTGTTGGCGGACCATGCCGACGAGCCGGCGCCGGGCGGGCTCGACACGGCGGCCATCGCCCGGCATTTCGCCCACGACGACCTGGGCCGGATCCTGGGCTCGCTGGCGACCGAGGACAGCGCCTTCGCGCGCGAGACGCTGGCGGTGCTGCGGCAGAAGTCGCCGCTGAGCCTCGCGGTGACGATGGTCCAGCTCGAGCGGGGCCGGAGCCTCGACCTCGCGGCCTGCCTGGCGATGGAATACCGGATGGTGCACCGGTTCCTCGCGGGCGGCGAGTTCGCGGAGGGGGTCAGGGCCCTGCTCGTCGACAAGGACAAGCGGCCGCGCTGGCGGCACGCGCGCATCGAGGACGTGCCGGCGGACGAGGTCGAGGCATGCTTCGCCGCCCTGCCGGACGGCGAGCTGGTGCTCGACTGGGTGGACTGAGGGCAAGGAGGGGCGGCGATGGCGCGGATCGGCTTCATCGGGCTGGGCAACATGGGCCTGCCCATGGCGCAGAATCTCGTGGCCGCGGGCCATGCGGTGACCGGATTCGACCTCGGGGCCAAGGCCAGGGATGCGGCCGCGGCGGCCGGCATCGGCATCGCCGACGGCCTCGCCGCCGCCGTCGCCGGGGCCGAGGTGGTGATCACCATGCTGCCGGCGGGGCCACAGGTTCGGTCGGTCTATGCGGGCGCGGACGGGGTGCTGGAGGCGGCCGCCCCGGGCACCCTGCTCGTGGACTGCTCGACCATCGACGTGGAGACGGCGCGGACCGTCGCGGCAGCGGCCGAGGCGGCGGGCCAGGCGATGGTCGACGCGCCGGTCTCGGGCGGGGTCGGCGGGGCGGTGGCCGGCACCCTGACCTTCATGGTGGGCGGCAGCGACGCCGCCTTCGCCCGGGCCGAGCCCGTGCTCGCCGCCATGGGCAAGACGATCGTCCACGCCGGCGGCCCGGGTACCGGCCAGGCGGCCAAGATCTGCAACAACATGATGCTCGGCATCCAGATGATTTCGGTCTGCGAGGCCATGGTGCTGGCCGAGAAGCTGGGCCTCGACCACCAGAAGCTGTTCGACATCAGCGCCAAGGCGTCCGGCCAGTGCTGGTCGTTGACCACCTATTGCCCGGTGCCGGGACCGGTGCCGACCTCGCCGGCCAATCGCGACTATGCCCCGGGGTTCACCGCGGCGATGATGCTCAAGGACCTGAAGCTGGCGCAGGGTGCCGCCCAGGCCGCCGGGGCAGCGACGCCGCTCGGTGCCCAAGCGTGTCAACTTTACACGCTGTTCGCCAGAGAAGCTAACGAGGGGCTAGATTTTTCGGCAATTATAAAGATGATGCGAGGAACCGCCAGTTGACCGGCGGCGCATCGCTCGCGGGCGCCGTCGCGGTCGCGAGGTCGGGCAACGCATAGTCAACAGAGCGGGCGGGCGCCGAAGTGAAAGACGATTATCTCGTAACGATCCGCTTGATCGAGCGCCTGCATCGGCGCTTCCTCGATGTGATCAAGACCGAGTTGGACCGTCTCGGTGTCGAGGATATCAACAACGTGCAAACACTGATCCTCTCCAATATCAACGAGGATCAGCTGACCGTGGGCGAGCTGACCATACGCGGCTATTATCTCGGCTCGAACGTGTCGTACAACGTCAAGAAGCTGGTGGACAACGGCTACCTGATCCAGGAGCGCAGCAGCCACGATCGGCGGATGACGCGAGTGCGGCTGTCGGACAAGGGCCTGGAGCTCACCGCCAAGATCGACCAGCTCTACCAGCGCAACGCCGACGCCCTCGGACAGGGTGTGGTCACCGGCGAGCAGCTCAAGGAGCTCAACACCGTCCTCAACGGCCTCGAGCGCTACTGGAGCCGGCTCGTCAACTTCACCCGCTGAGCCCGGCGCCACCCGGCCCGGGGACCGCGCGTTTATGCCCTACACGGCGGCGGCTTCGCCGACCGCTTCGGCCAGATCGACCGCGCGGCGCGTCCGCGTGCCGCGCGGTCAGCCCTTCTCCGGCGCCTCGGCCTTCTGCAGCGACCGCATCTGCCGCTGCAAGGCCTCCATCTCGGCCTTGAGGCTCTGCACCTGGCGGCCGAGCAGCTCCGCCTCCGCGTGGCTCTGCTGCGCCGCGGCCTCGGCCTTCTCGGCCTTCTCGTTGGCGCGATCGGCGGTCGTCCGGTCGGCGGCGGCCGGGTTGAAGATGCTGGCCGCCTTCTGGAACATCGCCATGTTCTGCCGGGCGATGTCCTCGAACGGATTCATCGCCTCGAGCTGCTTGAGCGGGAAGAAACGGCCGACCGTATCCTCCATGTACTCGCGCATCTGCTCCTGGTGCCGGGCGAAGTTCTCCATCGACACCTCGAGATAGCGCGGCACCACCGCCTTGAGATTGTCGTCGTAGAGGCCGATGATCTGCCGCAGGAAGCCGATCGGCATCAGGTTGCGGCCCTTGGCGTCCTCCTCGAGGATGATCTGGGTCAGCACCGAGCGGGTGATGTCGTCGCCGGTCTTGGCGTCGTAGACCACGAACTCGTGGCCGTCGCGGACCATCTGGCAGAGCTCGTCAAGGGTCACGTAGCTGCTCGACGCGGTGTTGTACAACCGGCGATTGGCATACTTCTTGACGACGGCCACCTTGCCATCCTTGCCGGGCTCGCGGCCCTCGCCGGCCATCACCGTCTCCTCGTCAGGGGTCTTGCGCATCGCCATCAAGCCCTCCTCGCTCCGCCCAACGGCGCGAGCTTAACGACCCGCGTGGCGCAACGCCAACAGTTCCGCGCCGGCACCAGTCGCAAAGGCGTCGCCCCCGGCGCCCGAGGCCGGGCCCCGGCGCCGCCACGGCGACCGCCCAAGGCCGGTCAGATGTCGAGCTCGTCCAGGCCGCTGCCGCGGGTGAACTCGTCGCTCTCCGGGTCGAGCGCCTCGGCCGCCATGACCGGCGCCGCCTTGCCGGCCTGGATGTCCGCCTCCTCGGTGGTGCGCGCGACGTTGACGTGCACCATCACCTCCACCTCGGGGTGCAGGGCCACGATCACGTCGTGCACGCCGAGCGTCTTGATCGGGCTGTCGAGGCGGACCTGCTGCCGGCCGATGCCGATCCCGTCCTTGGTGAACGCCTCGGCGATGTCGCGGGCATTGACCGAGCCGTAGAGCTGGCTGCCTTCGCTGGCCTGCCGCAGGATGACCACCGAGGCACCCTGGATGGTCAGGGCAGCACCCTCGGCGTCGCTCTTGCGCTCGAGGTTCTCGGCCTCGAGCTGCGCCCGCCGGCCGTCGAACGCCTTGAGCGCCTCGTCCGTGGCGCGCAGCGCCTTGCCCTGCGGGATCAGGAAGTTGCGGGCGAAGCCGGGGCGGACCTTCACGATCTCGCCCATTTGGCCGAGTTTCGGCACCCGCTCGAGGAGAATGACCTGCATGGTTTGAGCTCCGATGGTGGTTAGGCCAGGCGCCGCCGGAAATGCGCCCAGTCCTCGAGGAGACCGAGCAGCACCACGCCGACGACGAGCGGCCAGCTGAACAGCAGAAGGACGAGGTAGAAGCCGGCCAGCGCCAGCCCCTTGGCCGGCAGCCGCTCGACGGCGGCGTGGACGACGGCGAGACCCTGCAGCAGATACGGCACGGCGAGCAGCACCGCGAGACCCTGCGCGAAGAAGGCGAGATCGCCGCCGGCGACCAGCGCCGCCAGGGTTGCCGCCGCCAGCGCCGGACCGCACCAGCCGGGCAGCCAGAGCCGGGCGAGGGCGAAGCCCGGGCGCCGCGCCTGGCCACCCCGGAGCGCCAGGAACTGGGCGATCGCCGCGTTGACGACCGTCATCAGCACCCACGACACGGCGACCACTCCCGGCACCACGGCCGCGTGATCGGCGATCTGCTGGGCGACGGCCACGGTCTGCGTGCTGCCGGCGCCCATTTGGCTCAGCACGTGGTCGATGGCGACCAGGAACGCCGCCTCGATGCTGCCCGTCGCCAGCCGCACCCACAGCAGGGCCGCCACCATCACGACGGCGGCGTAGACGACGAGGTGGCCGAGGATCAGGCCGGGCGGGTACCATTCCGCCTCGCCCGGCCCGGTGGTCCGGTTGAGCAGCGCCTGGCGGACGGCGAGGAGCGACGGCGCCACCTGGACGACGAGAAAGACCAGCGCCGCGATGCTGCCGCCGAACAGGATGACGATGCCGAGCGAGCCCAGGCCGGCAAGCGAGGCCGCGGCGAAGCCCAGCGACAGGCCGATGAAGAGCAGCGGGAGCTGGACGAAATAGGCGAAGAACGGCGCCCCCAGCACGCCCACCGACAGCGACAGGTAGAGGGCAGCGCTCGCCGCTGCCGCAAGGCCGGTGATCCAGAGATCCCGTCGCATGCCGTCGCTCCGCCCCTGGCCCGTGCCGCCCGGTTCCCGTCGCCGGCTCAGCCGGCGACGTAGGGCAGCAGCGCCAGCTCGCGCGCCCGCTTGACCGCCTTGGCCAGCTGCCGCTGCTCCTTGGCGGTCACCGCGGTGATCCGCCGCGGCACGATCTTGCCGCGCTCGGAGACGAAACGCTGCAGCAGCTTGACGTCCTTGTAGTCGATCGGCGGCGCATCGGCATGCGCGAAGGGGCTCGCCTTCTTGCGGCGGAAGAAGGGCCGGCGGATGGTGATGTTCGGCGGCTCGCCGCCGCGCGGGCCGCGCTCGCCGCGATCACCGCGCTCCGGCCGGTCGCCGCGGTCGCCGAAGCTCTGCGGCCGATCGCCGAAGGGCGGACG
>CAYWSB010000032.1:0-41866 GCA_964460465.1 uncultured Geminicoccaceae bacterium
GTATCTCGAAAACCATCTCACCAAACCTACCGGCGTCAGCCGGTAGTCGTTTAGTATTTGGTTATTTGGTTATTTGGTTATTTGGTTATTTGGTTATTTGGTTATTTGGTATGGAAAGTCCAAGTCTAACACTAAATTTCGGTCGATTTATTATTTGGTTATTTGGTTATTTGGTATGGAAAGTCCAAGTCTAACACTAAATTTCGGTCGATTTATCTAGAACGGGATGGTAAACCTGATCGAGCAACGCGAAAATTATCCGTTGTCGAGCGAAGTGACTTTGGTGCATACCCTCTCACATCAGATGGATTCCGCGAAACTACAACAGTGCCTTTCTTCTGTCACGGCGCTCAATTTCACCCAGGCGCTAACAGGCACTGGGGCGTCATAACTTCTGAACTCAACCGGGTTTCTCGTGCCGGTAGAATTGTTCAGCAGGACAAAATGATTCGCATGCGCTTTTTCTGGGATGATTATCCGGTTACACGATTAGGATCATATTGGACAGATGTCGGAGGCGCCAGAGATAAAGTATATGTGGTTCAAACGGCGCCTACCGTGACGTCTCGAATTATCCTTATGACCACCGACCCTGGCGACCTCGTGCTCGACCCGACCTGCGGCTCGGGCACCACGGCCTATGTGGCCGAGCAGTGGGGCCGGCGCTGGATCACCATCGACACCAGCCGCGTCGCCATTGCGCTGGCCCGCTCGCGACTGATGGGCGCCCGCTATCCCTACTACCTCCTGGCCGACAGCCCGGACGGCCAGCAGAAGGAAGCCGAGGCCGGCCGCACGGCCACCAAGACCAGCCCGACCCGGGGCGACATTCGCCAGGGCTTCGTCTACGAGCGCGTCCCGCACATCACCCTCAAGTCGATCGCCAACAACACCGAGATCGATGTCATCTGGGAGCGGATGCAGCCCGTCGTCGAGGAGGCGCGGGCGGCCCTCAACACCGCGCTCAAAGGCCATGCCGAGCCCTTCGCGGTCACGACCGGCGGTCGCACCGGGAAGACCATCGATTTCCGTGCCACGGGCGAGGTGACGCTGCCCTCGGGCGAGTCCGCCCCCGCCGATGGCTTCATGGAATGGGAGATCCCGCGCGAGGCCGGCACACCATGGCCGGAGAAGCAGCAACGCTTGCTGTCGACGGTCCGCGCGTTCGCCACCGCCAGGAGTGCCTCCGAACGGGCCAAGGCGGAGGCCGCAGTGGCCGAACTGAATGCGCTGAGGGGCGCCAGCTTCACGCTCGACAACTTGCCCGCAAAACCCGTGACGCCGTGGCCAGCCGAAGCGGAGTCCGCCCTCGCCGCATTCTGGGAGGCCCGCATCGCCCGCCAGCGCGCCATCGACGCCTCGATCGCCGCCCGCGCCGAGCACGAATACCTCTACGACAAGCCCTATGGCGACAACGCCAAGGTCCGCGTCGCCGGCCCCTTCACCGTCGAGAGCCTCTCGCCCCATCGCACGCTGGCCGTCGACTGGGACGACGAGCTGATCGAGCAGCGCGGTGCGGCCGAGGCCGGCCCCGCCGTCCCCTATGACGGCCCGGCGCCGGAGAAGGACTTCGCCGGCATGATCCTCGACAATCTCAGGGCGGCCGGGGTCCAGCAGGCACACAAGGAGGACCGCATCACCTTCACCAGCCTCAAGGGCTGGCCCGGCCACTTCATCAGCGCCGAGGGCACCTTCCTCGAAGGCGAGACCGCCAAGCGAACTGGCATCTTCATCGGCCCCGAATTCGGCACGGTCGCCCGCCCCGACCTGGTCGCCGCCGCCCGCGAAGCCGGAGATGCCGGCTTCGACCTCCTGATCGCCTGCGCCTTCAGCTATGACGCCCACGCCGCCGACCTCGACCGCCTGGGTGCTTTGCCGATCCTCAAGGCCCGCATGAACCCCGACCTCCACATGGCGACCGACCTCAAGGCCACCAGCGCCGGCAACCTCTTCGTCGTCTTCGGCGAGCCCGACATCAGGATCGAGCCCGCTGCAGACGACATGATCCGGGTCAAGGTCTTCGGCGTCGACGTCTTCAAGCCCCAGTCCGGCGAGGTCGTCTCCGAAGGCACCGACGGCATAGCACTCTGGATGCTGGATACCGACTACAACGAGGAAAGCTTCTTCGTCCGCCACGCCTACTTCCTCGGCGCCAACGACCCCTACAAGGCGCTGAAGACCACGCTGAAGGCCGAGATCGACGAGGAAGCCTGGTCCACCCTCAACAGCGACACGTCGAGACCGTTCCCGAAGCCGACGACGGGCCGGATCGCCGTCAAGGTCATCAACCACCTGGGAGACGAGGTGATGAAGGTGTTCCGGGTGGGGTGAGCGGAGATGGCTGGACGAGGTGGTTACTTTGGCGGATCGACCATTATTCGGGCTAGTTTCGGCTTTGTTCGCGAGCAGGAGCCGTCCAAGCCAGAGCACGGCGCCAAAGCTGCCAGATTCAGCAAGGGCGAGGACAGGCCGTTTCATCTTAAGTATTATGAGAAACGGCGCTATGGGCAGGAACATTTTGGAAAGGATCTCGATAAATGTCTTCGTTTTATGCGAATATTACGACCGAACTTTTTTAACGCGACGAAGAGCGGGTGCGCGACGGCTGAAGATTATGCGCTGTTTCTGAACAGAGTGGGCGTCGCCACGGCATGCGGGGCTCAGTGGACACCGCAGGTATGTACAACGCTGATTCGGCTATTCTCTTCATTGTCGCCAAGGCAGAAGAATAGAGAGAAAAAATCCCAAAAAGAGTGCGGAGGACCAAGTACCTCTTCGCGAGCACAACGCCGCAAGTCTAAATCTCGATCTCCCAAGAGGTCGTCGCAGCAAGAATCTGCATCATGCTCTCCGCCCAAGGCTCATCGGGATTACTCTCCGGATGACATCGCGTCACGCCTTGAGAAGCTTGGAAAAGTGACCAAGCTCAAGCGCAAGCGGCAGCCGGGGAAATGAACTTCCGCATCGCCGACACCTTCACCAGCAGCCTCGCGCGGCTGACCGCCCAGGAGCAGAAGGCCGTCAAGACCACAGCCTTCGACCTGCAGATGAACGCCGCCGCCCCGGGCCTCTCCTTCCACAAGCTCGACCGGGCCAAGGACCCGAACTTCTGGTCGGTGCGGGTCAACCGGGACATCCGGCTGATCGTCCACCGCACCGGCGCCGACCTGCTGCTCGCCTATGTCGACCACCACGACGACGCCTACCAATGGGCCGAGCGCCGCAAATTGGAGCGCCATCCGACCACCGGCGCCATGCAGCTCGTCGAGGTCCGCGAGCGCATCGAGGAGGTGACAGTCGGCCGGCCCGCGGACGTGGCCGAGCCGGTCTCGCCACCGGCAGCAAAGCCCAGGCTCTTCGACAATTTGCGCAAGGTCGAGCTGATGGCTTTCGGCGTGCCGGAGGACTGGATCGAGGACGTCCGCGCCGTGACCGAGGACACCCTGTTCGACGTCATCGCCCATCTGCCGCAGGAGGCGCAGGAAGCGCTCTTGAAGCTCGCGGTCGGCGAGCAGCCGGCACCGCCGGTAGCCACACCCGCCGAGGTCGACCCCTTCGCCCATCCCGACGCCCAGCGCCGCTTTCGCGTGCTCACCAACATCGAGGAGCTGGAGCGTGCCCTCGACTATCCCTGGGAGAGATGGGCGGTTTTCCTCCACCCGGACCAGCAGCAGTTCGTCGAGCGGGCCTATTCCGGGCCGGCCCGCGTCTCCGGCTCGGCCGGCACCGGCAAGACGGTGGTGGCGCTGCATCGGGCCGTGCATCTGGCACGCCGAAATCCCGCAGCACGCGTCCTTCTGACCACCTTCTCCAAGGCCCTCGCCCATTCGCTGAAGCAGAAGCTGGTGCATCTGGTGGGCAACGAGCCGGGCACCTTGCAGCGGATCGACGTGCAGTCGATCAACGGCGTCGGCTACGACCTCCACACGAGCCTGTTCGGCCAGCCGAACATCGCGTCACCCGCGCTGGTCCAGTCCCGGCTGGCGAAGGCATCGGCCAGGATCGACGGCCACACCTTCTCGCTCCCCTTCCTCATCGGGGAATGGACCGACGTGGTCGATGCCTGGCAGATCGACAGCTTCGAGAGCTACGCCCAGGTCGCCCGCCTCGGCCGCAAGACCCGCCTCGGCGGCAAGCAGCGGGAAGTCCTCTGGACGATCTTCGCGCAACTCCGCGCCGACCTCGCCGAGCGCAAGGCGGTGACCTGGTCCGGCGTGTTTGGCCGGCTGGCGAAACACTATGCGACGACCGACGAGCGGCCGTTCGACCATGCGGTGGTCGACGAAGCCCAAGATATCGGCGTCGCTGAAGCGAGGTTCCTGGCAAGCCTCGTCGCCCACACCCCGAACGGCCTCTTCTTCGCGGGCGATCTCGGCCAGCGCATCTTCCAGCAACCCTTCTCCTGGAAGTCCCTCGGCATCGACATCCGCGGCCGCTCCCACACGCTGCGCGTCAACTACCGCACCTCGCACCAGATCCGCGCCCAGGCCGACCGGCTGCTGCCCGCCGATATCGCCGATGTGGACGGCAATGCCGAAAGCCGCCGCGGCACGATTTCCGTCTTCAACGGCCCGGCACCCGAAGTCCGCACCTTCGCGACACCGGCCGACGAAAGTGCCGCGGTCGGCCGCTGGATCGCCGATCGCCTTGAGGAAGGCACGGCACCGCACGAGATCGGCGTGTTCGTCCGCTCCCGCGAGCAGTTGAACCGTGCCCGGGCCGCCATCGAGGCCGCCGGCGCCCACGGCGTCGAGCTGAGCGACAGGATCGCGGCCGAGCCCGGCAAGATCGCCTCGAGCACTATGCACCTCGCCAAGGGCCTGGAGTTCCGCGCCGTTGCCGTCATGGCCTGCGACGACGAAGTCCTGCCGCTCCAGGAGCGGATCGAGACGGTCACCGACGAGTCGGACCTCGAGGAGGTCTACGACACCGAGCGCCACCTGCTCTATGTCGCCTGCACCCGCGCCAGGGACCGGCTGTCGGTCAGCGGCGTCGATCCCGCATCGGAATTCCTCGACGACCTGGCAAGCTAGGCTCGGCTGTCGATAGTCCCTTTGGCCGCGCGTCGAGCAGGGTGCTGACCGCCTGGAGTAGCCGCTCCATGTGCTCGTTCAGGCAAGCGGCGATGGTCGCTTGCAGGTGACCTGCCACTGAACGTTCATCCAGCGGCGACTGGAGTCTCGGCTGTTGATGCACCATTCGGCGCGGCTTGAGCAATCGGCGCCGCCGCGGAGCTTTCATCCGGCAGAGCGTCGGTGCCGATTGCGGTGATGGTCGTGGCGAACTCGGCCGGGGTGGCGTAGCCCAATGCCGAGTGAGGCCGCTCGGTGTTGTAATCGCTGACCCACTCGGCGATGGCGTTCCGGGCGTGATCCAGTCCGAAGAACAGGCTCTCGTTGAGCAGCTCGTCGCGCATCCTGCCGTTGAAGCTCTCGATGAAGCCGTTCTGCATCGGCTTGCCCGGCGCAATGTAGTGCCAGTCGACCTTGTGATCCTTCGACCAGGCGAGGATGGCGTTCGAGGTGAGCTCGGTGCCATGGTCGGAGACGATGACTCCGGGCTTGCCCCGGCTGGAGATCAGCTCCGTCAGCTCGCGTGACACGCGCCGGCCCGAGATCGAGGTGTCGGGAATCGCCGCCAGGCGCTCCCGCGTCACGTCGTCGACGATGTTGAGCACCCGGAAGCGCCGGCCGCAGGCGAACTGGTCGTGCACGAAGTCGAGCGACCATCGTGCGTTGCGGCTGGCCTCGACCAGGATCGGCGCTCGTGTTCCGACAGCACGACGCCGGGCGCGGCGCTTGCGGACGGTGAGGCCTTCCTCGCGATAGAGGCGGTAGATCCGGTTGATGCCCGAGGGCTCGCCTTCGCGCCTCAGCAGGATGAACAGCCTCCGGTAGCCGAAGCGTCGGCGCTCGTTGGCCAGCTCGCGCAGCCGGCCACGGAGCTCGGCCTCCTCGGGCCGGCGCGAGCGGTAGCGGATCATCTTACGATCGGCACCGACGATGAGGCAGGCCCGACGCTCCGACAGGTTCATCACGGCCTGCAGGTGAGCGACGGCTTCGCGCTTGGCGGCGGGCCCTACCATTTTTTTGACAGAAGCTCTCGGAGCGCGGCCGCATCGAGCATCTGCTCGGCGAGGAGCTTCTTCAGCTTCGTGTTCTCCTCCTCGAGCGCTTTCAGCCGCTTGGCGTCGGAAACATCCATCCCGCCGTACTTCGACTTCCAATTGTACAGCGTCGCCTCGGAGACCCCGTGCTTGCGGGCGAGGTCCGCCGTCTTCGCCCCAGCCTCGTGCTCGCGCAGAACCGCGATGATCTGCTCTTCCGTGAACCGCTTGCGCTTCATCCGTCCGTCCCTTCCCTCGGGCCGGACTCTAATCGCTTCTGGAGGAAAAATTCAGTGGCAGGTCACAGGCCGTCGAGCTGCGCAGTGCCCATCATGCGCATCGGACAGCCGTCGGCAGCATGGAATCGCGCCGTTTCCTTTCGCTTCCAGGATACGGCCCCGCGGAGATCTGAATATCGACCGATAGTCGACCGATTTTCCGGCCGCCGTCACGGATTTTCGCGGCCGTCGCCCAAACACCCCAGCAACCCGTTGAAATCGCCCAGCAAAGCTCCCCGCTTGCCGTGCTTCATCGGTCGCGGCCGCAGCCTGGCGGGAGCCGCCTGCCGTCGTCGCCCGAGGCTGATCGGCCCTCTCCCGTCCGCGCGCAAGGTTGCCGAAGGAAGAAGGGGCATCGCAGGTGCTGGGGATCGTCGCCCGCCCCGTCGCCGGCACCACCATGCCCCGCCCGCGAGGCGTCATGTCGCGGCGAAAAGCGCCGCGCCCGCACCCGAAATCCTCCGGTCGGCCAGAAATCGTCGCCGCAAGGCGGAGAAAATCACCGGGCGGCGAGAAAAATCGGCGACCTTGCGCGCGGACGTGTTTCGCGTCTCATAAGCAACGCTTATGATCAATCATAGGCCTGCACACGAACCGGCCGATTCGTGCGCCGCGATATGCGCCATCGGCGCTCGGGTTGGCGCGTCGAGCGGCGCAGGAACCCGAGCGATGCGCCGCTATACGCGCCATTTGTCATAATCTTCGCCGCTATATGCGCCATAAGCGTTGCTTATGGCGCATCCGATGCGCGTTTTGGCCGGAATCGCGACGAACGAACCTGCGAACGAACCCGAGAATCGACGAACGAACCCACGGATTCGACGAACGAACCCAAGATTTCGACGAACGAACCCAGGAACCCGCGAACGAACCCGGGCTGCCGAGATGTCGCACCCGCCTTCCGTTCGGCGTGGTTTTTCAGTGGCCTGTCGGGCGCGATTTTTGGCTCTGATGAAGTTCTGGGCGATCCGGCCGCCGGCGAGCGAACCCGGGAACCCCGATCCGCCGAGCGAACCCGGGCCGGGCGTTGACCGGGCGGCCGGGATTTGCTAATATTCCTATCGTCGATTTTGCGGGTGGCCGCGGGGGAGGCGGGCGGTGCGGATCGCGGAGTGCGAGGTCTTCGTCGTCGGCAACCCGCCGCCCGGCTTCGGCGGGCGCTACTTCATCCTGGTCAAGCTCACCACGGCCTGCGGCATCACCGGCTGGGGCGAGGTCTACTGCGCCACCTTCGGCCCGCACGTCGTCGCCCGGATGATCGAGGACGTGGCCGGCCGCTTCGTCGTCGGCGCCGATCCCACCGCCGTCGAGGCGGTCTGGCGGCGGGTCTACTCGGCCGGCTACGGCCAGCGCCCGGACATCACCCTCGTCGCGGTCCTCTCCGGCCTCGAGATCGCGATGTGGGACATCGCCGGCAAGGCCGCCGGCCGGCCGGTCTGGGCGCTGCTCGGCGGCCGGGTGCACGAGCGGCTGCGCGCCTACACCTACCTCTATCCCGGCCCCGGCGAGGGGGCCGATTTCTACCACGACGCCGAGCGCTCCGCGGCGGCGGCGGCCGCCGCGGTGGCCCAGGGCTTCACCGCCGTCAAGTTCGACCCGGCCGGCGCCTACTCGGCCTTCGACCCCCGCCAGCCGAGCCAGCTCCAGCTCGAGCGCTCTGAGCGCTTCTGCCGGCTGATCCGCGACGCCGTCGGCACCCGCGCCGACCTCCTCTTCGGCACCCACGGCCAGTTCACCCCCGCGGGTGCGATCCGCCTCGCCCGCCGGCTCGAGCCCTACGACCCGCTCTGGCTCGAGGAGCCCACCCCGCCCGAGCTGCCCGAGGCCATGGCCGCCGTGGCCCGCGCCACCTCGATCCCGATCGCGACGGGCGAGCGGCTGGCCACCAAGTACGAGATCGCCCGGGTGCTGGCCACCGGTGCGGCCTCGATCGTCCAGCTCAATCTCGGCCGCTGCGGCGGCATCCTCGAGGGCAAGAAGATCGCCGCCCTGGCCGAGGCGCACCACGCCCAGATCGCCCCGCACCTCTATTGCGGCCCGGTCGTCGGCGCCGCCAACATCCAGCTCGCCACCACCTGCGCCAACTTCCTGATCCTCGAGGGGATCCAGGACTGGGGCGGCTTCCACGCCCGGCTCCTGAAGCAGCCGGTCCGCTTCGAGGCCGGCTGGGTGATCCCGCCCACCGCGCCCGGGATCGGCGTGGAGGTCGACGAGGCCGTCGCCCGGGCGCATCCCTATGACGGCACCGGGCTGCATCTGGAGATGGCGCCCACCCCGGTCGAGGAGCTCTGAGCCCGGCGGCAGCGACTGCGGTGCGGCGGCGTTAACGGAATCTTCAGGGTCCGCGGGTAGGCTCCCGGCATCGAGGCAGGAGTCTGCAGGATGTCGAAGGGCCCGGCCCCGTTGTCGTTGAGCGCCATGGCCGCCGACCGTCGCGGCGGGACGACGCTGGAGCTCGCCCTGCTCGGCCTGCCGTTCATCTTTCTGGTGCTCGCCATCTTCGAGCTCGCCCTCCTGGTGCTCGTCGCCGGCAATCTCGACACCGCGACCAGCGACGCCGCCCGGCAGAGCGGGATGGCGACGGCCGTTCCCACCGCCCCCGCCGTCGCCGCGCGGATCTGCGACGCCATGCCCGGCTTCGGCCGGGACTGTGCGGCAGCGCTCGACGTGACCCTGGAGACGCTGGCGACACCCGCCGGCCAGAGTGCGATCGTCGTGGTCCGGGCCGCCTACGCCTGGCCGCTCTTCAACCCGCTGGTCGCCGCGGCCCTGCCAGGCGACGGCGGCGTCACCCTTCTGGCGACCAGCGCCTTCCGGCCGGAGGCGCTGTGACGGGGGGCTGGCGGCGCCGGCTGCTGGGCGGCGATCGCCGCGGCCTTGCCGCCATCGAGTTCGCGCTCATCGCCCCCATCCTGGTGACCGCCTACGTCGCCACCGCCGAGGTGTCGCTGGCGATCATCGCCTACCGCAAGCTCGGCCTCTCGGCCGCGGTGGCGGCCGACCTCGCCTCGCACAGCAGCAGGATCGACGCGCCGACGGTGCGCGGCATCTTCGAGGCCACGGCCGCGGTCATGGCGCCGTTCGACGCCGGCACCCTGGTCCAGCGGCTGAGCGGCATCGTCGTCGCCCCCGACGGCAGCGCCACCGTCGACTGGAGCATGGCCGCGGGCATCGACCCCCTGGCCGCCGGCAGCCCCGTCACCCTGCCCCCGGGCCTCGTCGTCGCCGGCGAGGGGGTGGTCATGGCCGAGGCCTGGTTCGACTACGTCTCGCCCATGACCTTCACCCTGCCCGGCATCGGCCGGTTCGCGGACGTCCACTTCGTCTATCCGCGGTTCAACGACCGCGTGCTCTGGGAGTGAGCCCGATGCAGCGCCACGATCCCTCGTCCCCTGCCGCCACCGGTGACGGGACCCCCCTGCCCGCTGCGACCCTCTGGCGCGACGACCGGGGCACCATCGCCATCGTCTTCGCCCTCCTGCTCGTGCCGATGCTGGGAGCGGTCGGCCTCGCGGTCGACTATCAGCGCCTGTCGACCGCACGCCAGTTCCTGCAGTCGCAGGTCGACGCGGCCGCGCTGGGCGGTGCCGGCGCCGGGCCCGACGGCGAGACCGGCCGCTGGCTGGAGCGGGCCGAGCGCGCGACCCGCCTCAAGTTCGCCGACAGCACCTGGCTCGACAGCCTCGTGGTCGACGGCGCCTGGCGCTCGCCCGCCGAGTTCGTGGCCGAGGCGCGGGCGGTCGTCGATCTGACCTTCCTGCGCCTTCTGCCGGGCGTCCCCGACAGCGTCGACGTCGCGGTGCGCGCGGTGGCCCAGCTGGCCCTGCCGACCCTCGTCTACGAGGAGCCGCTCCTGGCCCAGCTCGACCCCGAGGCCGGCGACTACAACCGCCTCGCGGCCTACTGCTTCGATCCGCGGGCGGTCGAGGCCGGCACCGGGGACGGCCGCTCGCAGATGACCACGATCGCCGACAACGCCGGCACCGGCTACAGCTTCACCATGCCGCGCTGTGCCGCCGGCGAGGTGTTGAGCTATCGCCTCTTGAACGTCCGCAACGCCCGCACCAGCCCCCGGCACTGGGACGACCCGCTGCGCGAGCGCTACGAGTACCATACCGACACCACGCTGGTCGAAGGCGTCGAGCAGTACGACCTCGACGGCTGGGAGATCCTCGAGACCGTGCTCTGCGACACGCTCGCCGACTGCCGGCCCGCCAGTGCCGGCGGCGTCATCCCCGAGGGCAAGAACCGCGTGCCGCGGCGTGCCACGGGCGCCTGCGAGCCGGGCAAGTTCATGTACTACGGCTGGGAGGACCGGCCGCCCGGGCGCGGCTGGACCGACCGCGACTACGACGACATCCGGGTGATCATCGCCTGCCCGGTCATCGAGCTCGACGGCGACAAGCGGATCCGCCTGGTCAGCTGAGCGCCGGCCGGCCCGGTCGGGCCGGCGACCGGCTCAGCCGGCGCCGACGGCGATGACGAGATTGCCGAGGCCGTCGACGACGGCCCGATCCCCGGGCTCGACCACCGTCGTGGCATCGAGCTGCTGGACGATCGCCGGCCCCGTGAAGCCGGCGCCGAGCGGCAGCCGCGTGCGCGCGTAGACGGGGGTCGCGCGAAAGCCGCCGTCGAACCAGACCGGGCGCTCGGCGATCCGGGCATCGTCGAGACGTGCGGCCCGATCGTCGCCCGCGACGAGCGCCTGCGGTGCCAGCGCCGGCCGCTGGCCGATCACCGTCGTGACGACGTTGACCAGCATCGCCCCGATCTCCGGCAGCCGCACCGCGAAGCGGTCGAGATAGGCGCGGGCGAAGAGCGCCTGGAGATCCGCGATCCCGAGCGTGCCGGCGGCGAGGCCGGCGGCCGGCAGGTCGACCCGGACCAGATGCGTCTGGCCGCGAAACTGCATGTCGAGGGCCACCCGCAGCGCGACCCCCTCGATCGGCGTGGTCTCCCGTGCGAGCGCCGCCCTGCCCTCGGCCTCGTGCGCCGCCACGACCGCCAGCAGCTCGGCCATGTCGAGCCCGTCGACCGGCCGGTTGAGCGTGCGCACGAAGTCGTGGCGGGCATCGGCCACGAGGCAGCCGAGCGCGTTGGTGACGCCGGGGCGCGGCGGCACCAGCACCGTGGGCACGCCCAGCTCGCGCGCCAGGGCCGTCGCGTGCAGGGGCCCGGCGCCGCCGAAGGCCAGGAGGGCGAAGTCCCGGGGATCGTGGCCGCGGGCGACCGACGTCATGCGGATCGCCCCGGCCATCCGGTCGTTGGCGACGCGCAGGATCGCGGCCGCCGCCGCGATCGCCGAGAGGCCCAGCGGGCGGCCGATCCGCTCCAGCACGACGGCCTCGATGTCCGCCCGCGAGACCGGACGGTCGACCGCGGTGAGCCGGTCCGCGGGCAACCGGCCGAGCAGGAGATTGGCATCCGTGATGGTCGGTGCGGTGCCGCCCCGCCCGTAGGCGACGGGGCCGGGATCCGCACCCGCGCTCTCCGGCCCGACCCGCAGCAGGCCCGCCTCGTCGAGCCGCGCGATCGAGCCGCCGCCGGCGCCCAGGGTCACGACGTCGACCATCGGCACGTGCACCGGCATGGCGTAGTCGAGCTCGAGCTCGGCGCTGACGCTGGGCACGCCGCCCAGGATCAGCGCCACGTCGGAGCTGGTGCCGCCCATGTCGTAGGTGATGACGTTCGCGAACCCCGCATGGCGCGCCGTCCAGGCTGCGGCGATCACGCCCGCGGCCGGGCCCGACATCACCGTCTTGACCGCGTCCTCGACCACCATGCCCGCCGGCAGCGTGCCGCCATTGCCCTGCACCACCAGAAGCTCGTGCCGGTAGCCCGCCGTCCGCAGCCGGCCGACCAGGCTCGTGACGTAGCGGTCGAGGACCGGCTGCACGGCGGCGTTGACCGAGGCGGTGCAGCCGCGCTCGTACTCGCGATACTCGGACAGGATCCTGTGGCCGGTGGTGACGTAGGCGTTGGGCCACACCCTCTTCACCGCCGCCTCGGCGAGCAGCTCGTGCGCCGGGTTGGCATAAGCGTGGAGGAAGTGGATGACCACGGCCTCCACGCCGGCGGCGAGCAGCTCGCGCGCCCGTGCCTCGACCTCCGCCGGATCGAGCGGCACCAGGACCTCGCCCTCCGCACTCATGCGCTCGGCGACCTCCAGCCGGCAGGGCCGCTCGATCAGGGGCTCGAACGTGCCGACCATGCCGTAGGGGGCCGGCCGGGTGCGGCGGCCGAGCTCGAGGACGTCGCGAAAGCCCCGGGTGGTGATCAGCCCGACGCGCGCCACCTTGCGCTCCAGGAACGCGTTGGTGGTTGCGGTGGTGCCATGGACCAGCGTCGCCACCTCGGCCGGCGGGATGCCGGCGGCGGCCAGCACCCGCATCACCCCGTCCGCCTGGTTGTGGACGGTGGTGGGCGTCTTGGCGATGCGGATGGTGCCGGCCGCGTCCACCGCCATCAGGTCGGTGAAGGTGCCGCCCACGTCGATGCCGACCCGCGTCATGTGGCCCTACCGTTCATTGGCTGCCCGCGCCCTGCCCGCCGCCGCCCTCGACCGGCTCCCGCATGGCTGCGGCAGCGGACCCGCACGACGGCGCGACGGGCGTTCCGAGGCACCGGCTCAGACGCTCAGATGGGTGCGACGGATGTCGGCGTCGTCGAGCAGCCGGCGCATCGGCCCCGTGAAGCGCAGATGACCCGACTCGATGACGTAGGCGCGGTCGGCGACGGCCCCGGCGAAGCGGAGGTTCTGCTCGGAGAGCAGCACGGACAGGCCCTCCCGCTTGAGCCGGGCGACCGCCAGGGCCATCTGCTCGACGATCACCGGGGCCAGCCCCTCGGACGGCTCGTCGAGCAGCACGAGGCGCGGATTGCCCATCAGCGTGCGGGCGATCGCCAGCATCTGCTGCTCGCCGCCGCTCGTCTGCCCGGCCGGCCGGCGGCGCAGCTCCCTGAGGTTCGGGAAGACCTCGAACAACGCCTCGGGCGTCCAGAACGGCGCCCCCTGCCGCGCCGGCTGCCGCCCCACCTCGAGGTTCTCGAGGATCGTCAGGTCGGCGAACACCCGCCGCTCCTCGGGCACGTAGCCGATGCCCAGCCGGGCCACGGCATGCGGCGGCAGCCTGGTGATGTCCTGGCCGGCATAGCGGATCGTGCCGCTGCGGCGCACCTGGATGCCCATCACCGTCTTGATCGTCGTCGACTTGCCCGCACCGTTGCGCCCGACCAGCGCCACCACCTCGCCCTCGCCGACGACGAGATCGAGGCCGAACAGGATGTCCGCCTTGAGATAGGCGGCCGAGACGCCGGCGAGCTGCAGGAGCGGGGTCACGGGACCTCCACCTCGAGCGAGCTGCCGAGATAGACCGCGCGCACGTCGGGGTCGTCGCGCACCTGCTGCGGCGGGCCCGCGGCGAGGAGCGCGCCGCGATGCATCACCATGATCCGGTCGGCATGCCCGAAGACGACGTCCATGTCGTGCTCGGTGAACAGCACGCCCACCCCGTCCGTCCTGGCGATCTCGGCGGCGAGCGTCATCAGCGCCAAGCGCTCGGCCGGCGCCATCCCGGCCGTCGGCTCGTCCATCAAGAGCAGCTTCGGGCGATTCGCCAGGGCGATCGCGAGCTCGACCCGCTTGAGGTCGCCATAGGCCAGGAGGCCGCAGGCGCGGTCGGCCAGGGGCTCGATGCCGACCCGCTGCAGGAGGGCGTCGGCCGCTGCCGCATCGGCGAGCCGGGCCCGACGGAACACGTCGAAGAGCCGCCGGTGGTGCGACAGCAGCGCCAGCTGGACGTTCTCGCGGACGGTGAAGGAGGGCAGGATCTGGGTGATCTGGAAGGTGCGGCCGACCCCCTGGCGCCAGATCCGCCGGGGCGGCCAGCCGGTGACGTCCCGGCCCAGCACCCGGACCCGGCCGGCATCGGCGGCGAGCTGGCCCATCAGCATGTTGAAGCAGGTGCTCTTGCCCGCCCCGTTCGGGCCGATCAGCGCCACGAGCTCGCCGGCGTCGACGCGGAAGCTCATCCCGCGGACCGCCTGCACCCCGCCGAAGCTCTTGGCCAGCCCCTCGGCCTCGAGCACGGGCAGCGCGGTCACGACGACAGCTCCGAGCGGATGCCGACCAGCCGGCCGAGGCGCAGCTTGACGAAGCCGGCGATGCCCTGCGGGAACAGGATGACGATGGCGATCACGGCCGAGCCCAGGAGCAGCCGCCACATCTCGAGCCGCAAGAGCGTGTCCTTGAGCCAGGTCAGCGCCGCCGCCCCGGCGAGCGGCCCGGAGAGGTGCTGCACGCCGCCGAAGAACACCATGATGATCCCGTCGAAGGAGCGCGCGATCGCCATCTCGTTAGGAAACACGCTGCCCTTGGCATAGGCGTAGAGCCCGCCGGCCAGCCCGGCGAAGCCGCCGGATACGGCGAACGCCGCCCATTGCTGGGTGCGCACGTCGATGCCGATGGCCTCGGCCCGGAGCGGGCTGTCGCGGCCGGCCCTGAGCGCATACCCGAAGGGCGATTTCAGCCCGTGGCGGAGCGCCAGGATGCCGGCCGTGCAGCAGGCGAGCACGAGATAGTAGTAGGCCACCCGGTCGCTCACCCAGGCCGCCCGGCGGATCCCCAGGATGCCGTCGTCGCCGCCGGTGACCTCGCCCCACTGGAAGACCACCGACCAGGCGATCTGCGCGAAGGCGAGCGTCAGCATGGCGAAGTAGACGCCGGAGAGGCGCACGCAGAACCAGCCGATGGCGATCGCGAGCAGGGCGGCGGCGGGCGGTGCCAGGAGCAGGTTCAGCTCCATGGGCGTGCCGGCATACTTCACCAGGAGCGCCGCCGCATAGGCGCCACCGCCGAAGAACGCCGCATGGCCGAAGCTGACGAGGCCGCCCGGGCCGATGATGGCATGCAGCGCGGTGGCAAACAGCGCCAGGATCAGGATGTCGACCAGGAGCACGAGGCCGTAGCTGCCGAGATAGAGGGGGGCAGCGGCGAGCCCGGCGACCAGCAGCACGGCGAGGCCGATGAACCCCCAGCTCGCCGGGCGGAGCGGGTCGTCGAGCATCTGCCGGCCGTGCCCGACCAGCTCCGCCCGGCCGAGCAGGCCGAACGGGCGGACCACCAGCACCACCGCCATGACCAGGAACATCATCACCAGCGTCGACTGGGGGATCAGCAGCACGCCCCAGGCCTGGAGCTGGCCGATCAGCACCGCCGCCAGGAAGGCGCCGGGAATGCTGCCCATGCCGCCGACGACGACGACGACGAAGGCGCCGGCCAGCACGGTGAAGTCCATGAGCAGGTCGGCCCCGCCCTTGGGCAGCTGCAGGGCGCCACCGAGCCCGGCCAGGAACGAGCCGAGGAAGAACACCCCGGTGAACAGCCACGCCTGGTTGACGCCGAGTGCGGCCACCATCTCGCGGTCGGCCGTCGCGGCCCGGACCAGGACGCCGAAGCGGGTCCGGTTCAGGAGCAGCCAGAGCAGGCCCAGGACCACGGGCCCCGCCACGATGAGCACGAGATCGTAGCGCGGCAGGGGGTGGCCCATGATCAGCACGGCACCACGGAGATCGGGCGCGCGGGGCCCGAGCTTGTCCTCGGGCCCCCAGCCCCAAAGCGCCAGGTCCTGGATGACCAGGATCACCCCGAAGGTGGCGACGAGCTGGAAGAGCTCCGGCGAGCGGTAGATGCGCCGCAGGATGACCATCTCGACCAGGGCCCCGATCACGCCCACGATCAGCGCGGCACAAAGCAGGGCCGACCAGAACGAGAGGTGGCCGCGGCCGAACCAGTCGCCGAAAAGCGCCACCAGGGTCAGGCCGAAATAGGCGCCCAGCATGTAGAAGGAGCCGTGCGCGAAATTTACCACCCGGGTCACGCCGAAGATCAGCGACAGGCCGGCCGCCACCAGGAACAGGCTGGAGGCGCTCGACAGGCCGGTCAGGACCTGAACCAGAAAAAACCCCAAGGCCCGCCTATCCCCGTCTGCCGCTCGGGCACTGCCTGGCGCGCGGACCAGCGGACGCCGCCGGCACGGGCCCGACCCCGTTCATCCAAGGCGTCGCCGGCTCGGCGCCAACCGTCCGCCGGCCGCTCAGTCCGAGGCCGGGCGCAGGCGGGCCACCATCTCCTCGGGCGGCAGGTAGTTCTCGCCGGGGGCGTAGTACCAGTCGCGCATCGTGCCGCGGCCGTCGACCACCGTGGTGTAGCCGACCCAGGCCCCGAGCGTGGCCTGGTGGTCGATGGCCCGGAACTCGAGCTCGCCCTGAGGCGTGTCGAAGGTGACGCTTCGCATCGCCTCGATCAGCGCCTCGACGTTGGTCGAGCCGCCCGTGGCCTCGAGCGCCGCCGCCAGGGCCTTGATGGCGTTGTAGCCGACGATCGAGCCGATCCTGGGATAGTCGCCGAAGCGGGCCTGATAGGCGTCGAGCCATTCGACATAGGCCGGTTCGTCGATGATGTCCCAGGGATAGCCGGTGACCAGCCAGCCCTCGGGCGCCTCGTCCTCCAAGGGATCGATGTACTCGGGCTCGCCGGTCAGGAGGCTGGCGACGAAGGTGTTCTCGAACAGGCCGCGGTCCGCTCCCTCGCGGACGAAGCGGGCCAGATCGGCGCCGAAGGTGACGTTGAAGATGGCATCGGGCCGGGCCGCCGCCAGGGCCTGGACCTCGGCCCCGGCATCGATGTTGAAGAGCGCCGGCCACTGCTCGCCGACCCACTCGATGTCCGGCCGCCGCTCGCTCATGATCGCCTTGAAGGCGGCCACCGCCTCCTGGCCGTAGGCGTAGTTTGGCGCGATCGTGGCCCAGCGCACGGCCGGGTTGTCCACCGCGAGCTCGGCCAGCATGGCGGCCTGCATCCAGGTCGAGGGGCGCAGGCGGAAGGTGTAGCGGTTGCCGCTCTGCAGGGTGACGGCATCGGCCAGGGGCTCGGCCGCGAGATAGAGGATCTTGTTCTGCTCGGCGAAGGAGGCCACGGCTAGGCCCACGTTGGAGAGCGTCGTGCCGGTGATGATCGAGACCCCCTCGCGGGTCACCAGCTCCTCGGCGACGCGGATCGCCTCGCCCGGCTCGCCGGCATCGTCGCGGCTGACGAGCTCCAGCATCTTGCCGCCGATCCCGCCGGCGTCGTTGATCTCGGCGATCGCCATCTCCATGCCGCGCCTGGCGTGTTCGGTGTGCTGCGCCATGCGGGTGTAGGAGTTGATGTCGCCGATCTTGATCGTCTCGGCGGAAAGGCCGCTCGCGCCGATCAAGGCCATGCACAGAACGGTCGCGATCGGCAGGCCGATCAGGTGGCGCCTCTTGGTCATCGCGTCTGGCCCTTCCTCGTCATGTCACGTTTCGCGTTGGTCACTCGGCAGCCAGCGTCGTCCGCTCCGCCGCGATCAGTCGCTCCACCGTCTTGCGCATCAGCACGGCACCCTTGTCGATGCCGAGACGCAGCGGCCGCTGGCGGCCGCCGAGCTTCGTCTCCTCGACCTGGATCGCCTCGAGGATCGCCTTGTCCTCGGCGAAGGCGAGCGCGAACTGCTCGTTCATCCGCCGCCGTGTCTCCTCGTCAGTGGCGAAGTTGTCGACGTGCAGCCAGTAGTCGATCGAGCGGCCTGCCTCGACCGGGCAGATGAAGTGGCAGGCGAGGATGCGGATCGCACCATCGTGCAGCCGCCCGTCCCTGGCCCCAGTGCCGGCGTCGGCGCCGCCGAAGTCGATCACCGCGATCGATGGCGCGTGGTAGTTGTAGATCTGCCAGCGGTCGATATGGCCCTTGAAGCTGCCGAACCTCTTGAACAGCGGAATGGGCTCGGCGTTCAGCGTCCAGCGTGTGGTGACGATGAGATCACCCCTGACCTCGGTCTCGATCGGCACGTCCTCGTGCGCGGCATTGCCCAGGGTCGAGAGATGGACGAAGGCGACATGCGCCGGATCGCAGAGATTGTCGGCGAGGGCGAGATAGTCGGCCGCCACCTCGAGCGCCTCGCCCTCGACCGGGTGCCAGTCCGGATGGTGGTACTCCGGCAGGTCGAACAGCTTGTCCCGCGAAGCGAGCCTCGGATCACCCGGCCAGACCCAGACCAGTCCCAGGTGCTCCGCCACCGGGTAGGCCCTGACCCGGGCCGAGGGCGGGATGGTCGGCTGGCCCGGGATGCGCACGCAGCGCCCGTCGGCGGCGAACGTCATGCCGTGATAGCCGCACTGGACATGGCCGTTCTTCAGGCAGCCCATGGAGAGCGGCAAGAAGCGGTGCGGACAGCGGTCCTCGAGGGCGGCGAAGCGGCCCTCGGCCGTCCGCCAGACGACCAGGTCCTCACCCAGGATGCGCCGCTTGTGCAGCCCCTCGCCCATCCGGCTGGCGAACCCGGCCGGATACCAGCAATTGCGCACGAACCCCATGGCCTGATCCCTTCCGGCGTGCGGCTCAGCGCAGCCCGTCCTCGCCCCTGATGTCCGCGGCCTTGAGCCCGCCCATCCGGTCGTGCGGACGGGGCCCTGTGGTCATCACGAGGCAGAACACGATCTCGTCCGGCCGGGGTGCATCCGGCACGCGCACCTCCATGGCACTGAAATGCCCGCGCACATAGGCCGCGTTGATGTGGTGGATCGGCAC
Source organism: uncultured Geminicoccaceae bacterium (assembly GCA_964460465.1). Classification (GTDB taxonomy): domain Bacteria; phylum Pseudomonadota; class Alphaproteobacteria; order Geminicoccales; family Geminicoccaceae; genus SLRI01. The sequence goes on from CAYWSB010000032.1 coordinate 18,992, forward strand.
GTCGAGGGCGGTGCCCAGCGTGCCCACCTTCTTCGACGACGGCACGATCGCCTTGGCGTCGCCGAGCAGCTCGCGCATGGCGTAGCCGCCCGGCACGTGCCAGAGGGCCCCCTGCTCGAGCTCGCCGCTGCAGCCCACGATCGAGCCCTTGCCATAGGCCTCGATCCGCCGCGGATCGCCGCCCAGGGCCTGGATGAGCTTCCTCGACATCTCGAGCCCCAAAGGCTTGAGCGCCTCCATGCCTTCCGCGAAGTCGGCCTCCGTGGCGTACCGGCCGGCAAAGGGGTTCTTGAACACCGCCGCCACGCTGCCGCGCAGCAAAGGCCGGTCGAGCCGCGGGCCGCCGTCGTGGTGGATCTCCTCGACCGTCACCTGCGTCTTTCTCAGCTCGAACATGCGATCTCCCCCCCGAAGGCTGCCGATGATCCGCGTCTCGCCCCGAAGGGCCAGCATGGCCCCTCGGAGCAGCCCGCGCGCCAGCAGCTCTCGCGCATACCCTGCCCCGTTATCGAGGGCGGCTGCAACCGCTTCCTTCGCCAGGGGCCCGACGGCGACGGTCACCAGCCGCCGGCCGAGGTCGCTGTCCGGGTCCAGTGATCGGGCCGGCACCCGCCGGATCGCCCGATCGTCGCAAGCCACCGCGTTGCCGATCAGCGTCGCCGCGGCATCGGCCGCCGCCGCATCGGCCGCCAGCACGGTCACCGCGTCGGCGATGCCGAGCGAGAAGCTGCGGCCCTCCCAGCCGCTGGTCGCGACCCCGCCGATCCCGTCGCCATGGGCCAGGCGGATCGTCGCCGTCATCAGCGGCCGCGCGAGCTCAGGCACCACGCCGATGTCGATCACCTGGCCGGGCGTCAGATGGACGGCGATGTCGCCCCGATTGTTGACGAAGGCGCGCTCGATGCCGGGGGTCGCCCGGATGGCCGCCATGACCGTGTCGGCCACCGCCCCGGCCACCGCCGCCATCGGCGTGACGAAGCGGTCGACAGCCAAGGGTGCCGTGGCCGCGTGCATCCGGAGCGCTGCCGGCGGCAGGCCCGCCGCCTCGCCCACCGGCCGGCGCAGTCGTGGCAGCACCGCAACCAGGCTCTCGAGCAGCCCGTCGAACCGCAGGGCCGCCGCCCGGTAGGCCCGCTCGACCGCGGCTTCCGGCCCCCAGGCGCGGATCACGAGGTCGATCGGCCCCTGCGCGAGGTGCAGCCGGCCGCCCGGAAGCCGCCGGGCCAGGGGACGCTCGAAGGCCAGCGCGGCCGCCGTCATGCGCCCGGCCCACCGAGCGGCCAGGGATTGGCCGCGGGCCAGGCCTCGCGCCGGGCCGCCTGGCCGTAGCTCGCGAGCACCGCGTCGATCGACTGGACATGCGCGTCGTGGCCGCCCAGCGCCGCGTACAGGCTGCGCGGCAGGGTGAACTCGATGGGTGCCACCAGGGCCGGCGTGGGCACGTAGCCGAAGGCGTGGCGCGGCAGGCGCAGCACGTCGACCATGACGGTGATCCCGCCACCCGGCCAGAGATAGACGGGTGCCCCGCCCATCGTCACCCGGGTCTCGCCGGCCCGGACCGAACGGGTGAGCAGCACCGGGTTCTCGGTCACCCCGGCCCGCAGCGAGCCGCCGGCCCCGGCCATGAACAGCACCGAGCACAGGGAGGGCTCGCAGTTCTCGCCGATCCGCTCGACCGTCCGGCGCACCGCCGCCGGCATCTCGGCCTCGTGCAGCCGGAAGTCCTCGCCCAGCTCGCAATAAACAGCGTCCTCGCCGGTGGTCGAGGTGATCAGCACCCGCATCCCGGGCCAGGCGAGCTTCTTGTCGATGTCGCGGATCACCGCAAACGGGTCGGTGATGTCGGTCCCGCCCCAGCCCATGCCCGGGCTGGCCACCTGGAAGTAGCGGCCCGGGGTCGACTTGCGCCCCTCGATCCGGATGCCCGACGGGCGCATGTCGAGGCAGCGGCCGGCCTGGTGCTCGGTCAGGACCCCCGTGATATGGTCGTCGAGCACGATCACCTCGTCGACATGGCCGTGCCACTGCTGGGCGAAGATGCCGACCGTGGCCGAGCCGCAGCCCACCCGCATCCGCTCCTCCGGCCGGCCGTTGACGACCGGCGCCCGGCCGGCCTGCACGACCACCTCCGCCCCGTCCGCGATCGCCAGCTCGACCGCCTCGCCGCCGCAGAGCTTCAAGAGCATGTCGCAGGTCGTGCTGCCGGCCTTCTTGGTGGTGCCGGTCAGGTGATGCACGCCACCCAGCGACAGCATCTGCGAGCCGTACTCGGCCGTCGTGACGTGGCCCACAGGCTCGCCCGCCAGGCTCACCAGGCTGCGCTCCGGGCCCAGATGCCGGTCGGTGTCGATCTTCACCTTGCAGCCGCAATAGGAGAAGATGCCCTCCGATACCACGGTGACGGTGTCGACGCCGCGATAGGCGGAGCTGACGATGAAGGGCGCGGGCTTGTAGTCCGGATAGGTCGTGCCCGCCCCGACCCCGGTCACGAAGGTCTCGACATGCGGGCCCGGATCGCCGCTCCACTCGCCCTCGGCGAACGGCACGAGATCGCCCCCCTCGCCCACCACCCGCTCGGCGAACAGCACCGGGTCGGTGCGCACCAGCGCCCCGTCCTCGTTGGCATAGCGGCCGCACGCACCGCTGCGGCCCGGGCGAATGCGGCAGAGCACCGGGCAGGCATCGCAGCGGACGATCCCGCCTTCCTCCCTGGCCCCGAAGCGCTCCGTCATGTCGGTCATGGGCTTGCTCCTGCAGCCTGAAGCGCCGCGTGAACCCGATGCGGCAGGGCCGGGAGCTTCGTCAGCCGCACGCCGGTGGCGGCGAAGATGGCGTTCATGATGGCCGGCGCGGTCGGGATCAGCGCGTGCTCGCCCACGCCCTTGGCACCGTAGGGCCCGAGCGGCTCTCCCACCTCGACGAGGTGGATCTCCACCGACGGCATCTCGCCGACCGTCGGGATCAGGTAGTCGTGCAGGTTCTCCGTCCGGCCGGGGACGTATTCCTCCATGAGCGCCAGCCCCAGGCCCTGGGCGATGCCGCCCAGGATCTGCCCCTCGACCAGGGTCGGGTTGACCGCCCGCCCGACATCGTAGGCGGCGGCGATCGCCTCGACCGTGACGGTGCCGAGCTCGACGTCGACGGCCACCGCCGCCACCTGCGCCCCGAAGCCGTAGGTGGCATAGGGCTCGCCCCGATTGCCCACGATCGGCGTCGCCGGCGGGTCGAACGTCCCGGTGGCATCGAGCGCCACATCCGGATCGCAGCCCTCCACCGGCGGCAGCTCGGCGAGCACGATGGTGCGGGCATGCCCGCCCTCGGCCACGGTCACCCGGCCATCGCCGAGCGTCAGGCGCGCCTCCGGCCCGGCATTGGCGAGCCGCAGGAGCTGCGCCCGGAGCGCTGCCCCCGCCTCCATGGTGGCCCGGCCCGACACGAAGGTCTGCCGCGAGGCCGAGGACTTGCCGCAGTCCAGGGTCAGGTCGGTGTCGGCCGACGTGCAGTCGATCGCCTCCAGCGGCACGCCCAGCGCCTGGGCCAGAATCTGCGGCATGATCGTGCCCGAGCCCTGGCCGATGTCCTGCACCCCGTTGCGGAACAGCACGCGGCCGGAGCGCAGCAGGCTGACCCGCTGGGTCGAGGGGTTGCTCATGCCCGTATTGCCGCAGCCGTACCACACGCAGGCGAGGCCGGCACCGCGCCGCACCGCTCCCCGGCCCCGCGGCCGGTCCCGCAGCCGCCGCCAGGCCGGCCGCAGGGCCTCCAGGCACTCGACGAGGCCGACGCTCGACAGGACCTGGCCCGAGCCGGTGGCGTCGCCCGGCCGCAAGGCGTTCGCCAGCCTGAAGTCCAGCGGATCGAGGCCCAGCTGGCATGCCAGCTCGTCATAGGCCTGCTCGACCGCCAGCATCGCCTGCGGCACGCCGAAACCGCGAAACGCGCCGCTCGGCTGGGCGTTGGTGAGGATGGCCCGGGTCCGCGCCCGGAGATTCGGCACGCGGTACGGGCCGGGTGCGTGGATCGGCACACGGCCGGCCACCGTCGGTCCCCACGAGGCATAGGCACCGGTGTCGAAGTCGCCGGTGAAATCGAGGGCGGTCAGCCGGCCCGCCGCGTCCGCCCCGGCCCTGACCCGGATCGCCGCCGGATGGCGCTTGGTGGTGGACGCCATGCTCTCGGTGCGGCTGTAGACGCAGGCGACCGGCCGGCCGGTCAGCCAAGCGGCCACGGCGAGCAGCGGCTGAACCGCCTGGTCCAGCTTGCCGCCGAAGCCGCCGCCGCAGGCCGAGGGGCGGATGCGCACCTTCTCCGGGCCGATGCCCAGGACGCTCGCCACCTCGTCGCGGTCCATGTACGGGCTCTGGGTCGAGACCGTCATTTCCAGCCGGTCGCCGACCCGGACCGCCCAGCCCGCCTCGGGCTCGATATAGGCGTGCTCGACGAAGCTCGTCTCCAGCGCGATATCCGCCGTGGCCGACGCGGCATCCAGCGCCGCCGCGACGTCGCCGGCCTCCAGACGGCCCTCCGTCAGGACGTTGCCCGGCCGGTCGGCGTGCAGATCGGGCGCCCCTCCGGCCCGTGCCGCGGCGAAGGTCACCGGCGGCAGAACCTCCCAGGTGATCGGCAGGCCGGCATCGTCCACCGCCGCCACGGCCGCCGCCGGACCCACCAGGGCGAGCACCGCCTCGCCCCGGAAGCGGACATGGCCCGCGGCCAGGACGGGCTGATCTTTGCGGTCCGGAAAGATCGCGAAGCCGTTGATTCCAGGGACATTGGACGCGGTCAGCACGCGGATGCCGAAGTGTCCCTCCACCGCGGCCAGGTCGCCGAGCCGAAAGCGGGCCCGGGCATGCGGCGAGCGGACCACCCGCAGCCGCCAGGCGTCGCCGGGCATCGCATCCGCGCCGAACCGCTCGGTCCCCTCGATTTTCCGCCGGCCGTCCAGCCGTGCCACCCGTGCCCCCACCGGCATCTCGCGGGGCCTGTCGGTCGTCGCATCCGCCATTTCACAGAGCGCCACGGCGACCGCATCGACGATCTGCCGGTAGCCGGTGCAGCGGCAGAGCACGCCGCCGAGCGCGTCCTCGATCGCCGGCCGGTCGATGCGGCCGCCGCGCGCCACGAGCGCCGCCGCCGCCATCAGCATGCCGGGCGTGCAGATGCCGCACTGCACGGCGCCGCCGCTCTCGAAGGCCGCCCTGAGCCGCGCCATTGCCGGGTCTGCGGCCAGCCCCTCGATCGTGCAGACGGCACGCCCGGCGACCTGGGCCAGCGGCACGAGGCAGGCGCAGACCGGGTGGCCATCCAGCAGCACGGTGCAGGCGCCGCAGTCGCCGGCATCGCAGCCGCTCTTGGTCCCGGTGAGCCCGACCTCGTCGCGCAGCACCCGCGAGAGGCGCGTCAGCTCCGGCGAAGTGGCGACCGCCGGCCGACCGTTGAGGCGAAACGCGACACCGCGCGGCGATCCCTCCGACCGCGGCGCCGCCGCCCTCATGCCGCGAGATCCGCGGACGGCGGGATGGCCAGGGCCCGGCGGACGAGCACCAGGGCGGCGTGGCGACGATAGGCCGCCGTCGCCCGAACGTCGTCGATCGGCGCGAGCCCATCGAGGTCGGCCGGCGTGACCGCGGCGACCGCCGCCGCTGGCGTCAGGCCCACGAGCCGCCGCTCGAGCGCCGCGAGGCGCCGGGCGAAGGCGGAGCAGGCCCCGACCGCGATGCGCACGTCCCGCAGCCGGCCGGCCGCATCGAGCGCGGTCAGCACCGCCACCATGGCGATCGAGATCACGAGGTAGCGCCGGGCGCCGAGCTTGTGGAAGACCGAGCGCGCTCCTGCTGCCGGCTTCGGCAGCACGATATGCGTCAGGAGCTCGTCCGCCGCCCGCACGGTCTGCCGGTTGCCCTGGAGGAACCCGGCCAGCGGCAGCTCCCGGACCTGCCCGAGCCGGGCCAGGCGGACCCGGGCGTCCAAGACCAGGAGCGGCGGCACGCCGTCGGCGGCCGGCGAGGCGTTGCAGAGATTGCCGGCGAGCGTGGCCCGGTTCTGGATCTGCACCCCGCCCACCGCCCCGGCTGCCGCGCGCACGGAATCGAACCAGGGTGGCAGCGCGCACCCGGCGACGTCCGCCCAGGTGACGAGGGCGCCGATCTCGACGACATCGCCCCGATCCTCGATCCGGGTGAGCGCGCCCAGGGCCGAGAGATCGAGGATGTCGGTGCGGTCGAGGCCGGGACGACCCCAGGCGGCGGCCGCGGCATCGGCGGGGTAGAGGTCGGTGCCGCCGGCCAGCGGCACGGCACCGGTCTCGGCCAGGAGCCCGAGGGCCGTCTCGACGTCGGTCGGCCGATAATAGGCGCCCATTCCGCTCCCTTGGGTGGAGCTGGACGCTCCACGCGGCAGCACTGCCGTCAGCCGCTCGTGCCCATCCGGAAATTCATACGTAATGGAACAACCTGCGGGCGCTGCCGCCGGCCTGTCAAGCCTCTTCGATGAGCCAGGTGGTCCTCCCGGTCACCAGCTTCTGCAGATCGGCGAGATCGGGCTTGGGCGGTGCCGCCGCGGCCTCGAAGTCGGCCTCGTAGGTGTGGGCCGTCGTGCAGTGGATCACCCCCAGCGCCCGCGGCGCCATGAGCCGGACGAGGAGCTGCGCCAGGAGCGGGCTGGTCTCGTCGTGGACCAGCGCATCGGCGGCACCCAAGCCGCCCTCACCGAGCGTGAAGGGCTCGAGCGCCAGGCGTTCCGGGACCAGCCGGATGCCCCTGGTCCCGCCGGCGAACAGCAGCGGCTCGCCGTGCCGGCACCAGAGCTGATGGTCGGCCGCCGTGGCCTTGTCGGTGATCGCGTCGAAGGCGCCGTCGTTGTAGACGATGCAGTTCTGCAGGATCTCGACGAAGCCGGTCCCCTTGTGCGCGTGCGCCCGGGTCAGCACCTCGACCATCGGACCCTGTGCCACGTCCGGGACGCGGGCGACGAACCGGGCGTTGGCACCGAGCGCGAAGGCGGCGGCATTGACCGGCTCGTCGAGCGAGCCTCCCGGCGTCGAAGGCGTGACCTGCCCGACCGGGCTCGTCGGCGAGGCCTGCCCCTTGGTCAGGCCGTAGACCTGGTTGTTGAACAGGAGGTAGACTAGGTCGACGTTGCGCCGCAGCAGGTGCAGCAGGTGGTTGCCGCCGATCGACAGGCTGTCGCCGTCGCCCGAGACCACCCAGACGTCGAGCCCCGGGTTGGCCAGCTTGACGCCCGTGGCGATCGCCGCCGCCCGGCCGTGAATGGTGTGGAAGCCGTAGCTCTCCACGTAGTAGGGAAAGCGGGCCGCACAGCCGATGCCGGAGACGAAGACGGTGTTGTCCGGATCGGCGCGGATGTCGGCCAGCGTGCGCTGCACCGCCTTTAAGATCGCATAGTCGCCGCAGCCCGGGCACCAGCGGACCTCCTGGTCGGAGGCCCAGTCCTTGGGCAGCGTCTCCTTCGGCGTGCGGTCGAGAACGGTGGCCATCGGCTCAGGCCTCCAGGAGGTGAAGGACGCGGGTTTCGATCTCGGCCGCCGTGAATGGCTTGCCGGTGACCTTGGTCAGGCTCTCGACCCGGCGGCCGAACGCCCCCTGCAGCAGAAAGGCGAACTGGCCGCCGTTGAGCTCCGGCACCAGGACGTGGCGATAGCCGGCCAGGAGCGCCTCGAGATTGCGCGGCAACGGCCAGACATGGCGGACATGCGCGTGGGCGACCGTGCGCCCGGCGTCGCGCAGCCGGTCGACCGCGCTCTCGATCGCCCCGAAGGTCGACCCCCAGCCGAGGATCAGGACGTCGTCGCCCGCTGCCCCGGCGGCGAGGTCTTGCTCGGGCACGTCATCGGCGACGCCGTCGATCTTGTGCCGGCGATAGTCGGTCATCGTCTGGTGGTTGGCCGGGTCGTAGGAGATGTCGCCGGTCTTGTCGGCGCGCTCGATGCCGCCGATCCGGTGCCGCAATCCCGGCATGCCGGCCGGGACCCACGGCCGGGCCAGGGTGACCGGGTCGCGGGCATAGGGCGCGAAGGTCGCGGGGTCGGCCCCCTGGCGGGCCGGGAACGGCGCCAGCCTGGAGAGGTCCGGCACCAGCCATGGCTCGCTCGCATTGGCGAGAAACCCGTCGGTCAGCAGGATCACCGGCGTCATGTACTTCGTCGCCAGCCGCACCGCCTCGATGGCGACGTCGAAGCAGTCGCCCGGTGTCGCCGCGGCCAGCACCACGAGCGGCGAGTCGGCGTTGCGGCCGAGCACTGCCTGGAACAGGTCCGACTGCTCGGTCTTGGTCGGCAGCCCGGTCGAGGGCCCGCCGCGCTGGGCGTCGATCACGACCAGCGGCAGCTCGGTGGCGATCGCGAGGCCCAAGGCCTCGGTCTTGAGCGCGATGCCCGGCCCCGAGCTGCCCGTCACCCCGAGCTTGCCGGCATAGGAAGCGCCGATCGCGGCGCAAATCGCGGCGATCTCGTCCTCGGCCTGGAAGGTGCGAACGCCGAAGCTCCCGAGCCGGGCCAGGACGTGCAGGAGGCCGGAGGCCGGGGTGATCGGGTAGGAGCCGTAGAAGAGCTCGAGCCCGGCCAGCCGGCCGCCCTCGACGAGGCCGTAGGCCAAGGCCTCGACCCCGGTGATCGTCCGGTAGCGGCCGGGCGGCAGGGGGGCCGGCTGCCCCGCTGCCAGGACCTCGGGCAGGCGCGGCAACTCGGCCGTCTCGCCATAGGCGTGGCCGGCATCGAGGGCCGCCAGGTTGCCGTCGCGAACCAGGGGCTCGGCCGCGAAGCGCTCCCGGATCCAGGCCTGGGTCGCCGCCCGCCGCCGGCCGGTGAGCCAGAGGACGAGGCCGAGCGTCCAGAAATTGCGCGCCCGGTTGGCGTCGCGATTGCCGACCCCCAGCGGCTTCACCGCCGCCTGGGTCAGCTTGGTGATGTCGATCGGCAGCACCCGGAACGGGTCGAGATCGTGCCCCTCGAGCGGATTGCCGTCGTAGCCGGCCTTCTTCAGGTTGCGGTCGACGAAGGCCGCGGTGTCGACGATCAGCGTCCCCGAGGGCCGCAGATCGGCGAGATTGACCTTCAGCGCCGCCGGGTTCAGCGCCACCAGGACGTCGAGCTGGTCGCCCGGCGTCCTGACCCGCCGGCCGCCGAACTGGATCTGGAAGGCCGAGACGCCGAAGGTGGTTCCGACCGGGGCGCGGATCTCCGCCGGGAAGTCCGGGAAGGTGGCCAGATCGGCCCCGCCCAGGGCCGCCTCCTGGGTGAAGCGGCTGCCGGTGAGCTGCATGCCGTCGCCGCTGTCGCCGGCGAAGCGCACCACCAGCGAGCTGCCCGCAGGCCTCGCCTCGACGACCTCACCGGTCGGCCGCCGCATCTCGCTCATCCCTGCCACCTGCACGTCGCGTGATCCCGCGCTATCGTTTGACGACACATGATACCCAGGCCCACCTCGCGCAAGTCACGATCGCCGGCGTTCAGCTCAGCTTGGCGAGCAGGGCGATGAACTGGCGCCGTTGCGCCGGGGACAGCGGGGCGAGCGTCTCCTCGGTGATCGCCCGACCCTCCTCGATCAGCCGCTCGGCGAGGCTGCAGCCGTCGGCGGTGAGCGCCAGCACCTTGCGCCGCTTGTCGTCCTCGCTGCCGGTGCGGGTGACGAGGCGGCGGCGCAGCAGCCGGAGAATCACGCCCTGCACGGTGTTGGGGTCCATCGCGGTCAGCCGGCCCAACAGGTTCTGCGACAACGGACCGGCCTCGCGCAGCTTCATCAGGACGGCAAACTGCAGGGGGGTGAGATCGTAGGAGGCGAACCGCCTGGCGAAAAGCGCCGTGTGGCGCTGATTGGCGCGGCGCAGCAAATGGCCGACCTGCTGGTCGAGAACATAGCCGTCGGTCGCACTGTCCATGACCCGTCCCGCATGGTGCCCGCCGCTTCTGCCAAGGACCGGACGCCCGGGCAAGCCCTTCAGACCGGGCGGCCCTCGGGCATGGCGTCGCCTTCGCCCGCGGCCTCGGGCTGCACGGTGATGCGGAACGCCATCGAGCCTGCCGGATCCCGCCAGAACGACAGCCCGGCATACTTGGCGAAGAGATCGGGCGGCAGCACGGTGCGGCGCGCCTCGAACGCCACCCGGCGCTTGACCGTGTGCAGCCCCGGGGTGGCGAGCTGCGCGTCGAACTCGGGCGCGGCATACTCGACCTGCTCGAAATCGTGCGCGAACGGTGGTTCGCCCAGGAACTCGTAGACCAGCCGCAAAGTCTCGGCCGGCCGCTGCGCCAGGATGTCGTACTCGAGGATCAGCAGCGACCGGCCGTGCTCGCCGTAATAGGCCTCCTTGAGCGCCGACCAGGCGAAGCCCACCAGCCGATCGCGATGCGCCAGGGCCTCGACCCGGCTGAAGACCGTGGCGCGCTCCTCGGCCGTGGCGAACAGCCGCGACGGCTCGAAGGCGTTCTTCCGCACCAGCCGCTCGATGCTGTCCATGATCCAGGCGACGCTGCGCACGCAGCAGATCACCTTGGCCTCGGGGAAGATCGACAGGAGTGCCGGCAGCCGGGCGCACCACACCCGGTTGGTGTCGAAGACGACGTCCCTGCCCTGCTGCGGCCGATAGTAGCTGTCGAACAGCCCCGCCAGCAGATCCTTGCGCTGCGCCTCGTCGATGAACAGCGCCGTCTCGTTGCCGCGGCCCATGGCGTTCAGCATCACGCTGAACAGCGCCCCCACCGGGCTCGTCATCGCCGCATGAAAACGCGGGTTCTGCCGCAGGATGCCCGCCAGCAGCGTCGAGCCCGAGCGCGGCAGGCCGGAGATGAAGTGCAGCCGCGCGGTCATCGCCAGGTGCCGCCCCAATGACCCTCGATCGCATAAAGCGAAGCCATAAAAATCTCTTCTCCACAAAGTAGATTTAGCGAGGCCTTCAATTAGTGCTTGTCAAAACCGGCCGAACTTTGCAATCCAAAGGAATATTGTTGTCGCCCCGGCAGGCGAGCGCGCAATACGGTTGTCCATCGCAGCGTGCGAGGAGGGGACGTCATGACGCCTGCCCTGCTGGTCGACGACGAGCGACTGCCTGCCACCCGCCACGAGCTGCTCTCGAGCAGCAGCGGGGCCGCGGCACCGCTGGCGCTGGTCAGCGCGCCGCAGGCAGCCTTCCAGGTGACCACGCTCGCGGACGTGGTCGACGCCAGCGACGGGGTCCTCTCGCTGCGCGAGGCCGTGGCCCAGGCCAACAGTGCCCCCGGCCGCGACACCATCACCTTCGCGCCGAGCCTGCAGGGCGGCACCATCCTCCTCGACCGCGCCCTCGGCACCATCCGCATCACCGGCGACCTCACGATCGACGGCGATGCGCAGAACCGTGGCGCCGGTGGCATCCGCATCGACGGCAATACCGACTGGGACGCCAGCCCCTACGCGGTCGAGAGCCCGCTCAGCGTCGATTCAGCGTCGGTACGGCTGGAGGACCTGACCGTCCAGCGGGCGCTCTACACCGGCATCCAGGCCAGCAACGCGACCCTCGACCTCGAGCGTGTCACGGTGCGGGCGATCAACGGCCACGCCTCGTTGCAGGGGTACGGCATCGAGGTCAGCGGCGGCAGCCTGCGCGTCGCCGACTCTACCATCGGCTACACGACCGTGGAACTTTCGGTGGGGATCCAGCTCGGTGACGGCGCCAACGTCCTGGTGGAGCGCAGCTTGATCACCGGCAATGGCGCCTATGGTTACGGCATTCGTGGCGCCGGCACTGTGCGGGTAGTCGACAGTGTGGTCAGCGACAACGGCTTTTACGGCGGCTTCGGCATCGCCGTCAGAGGCGACGTGATCGTCGAGCACAGCACGCTGACCGGCAACGGGAGTTCATCCGGCGATGGTGGCGGCGCAATTCTGGTCGACGGCAGCTTGCGCCTGGTCAACAGTACCGTCGCGGCGAACTATGCCGGCTCGGGGGGAGATTTCACCCCCAACAGGCCCGGCGCGAGCATCGGCGTTCTGGCCGGCAGCCGCGCCGAGATCATCAACTCCACCCTCACGGGCACGCTCGGCGAGAAGGGCGCGCCGGCGGACGAGCCCGCGCTTGGAATCGGCATCTGGGCCGGCAATGGCAGCAATGTCCGGGTCGTCAACAGCCTCGTCGACGACGACGTCGTCGGGCAGATCTTCAGCAACGGCGCCAACACCTTCCGCGATGCCACCGTCGCCGGCGCCATCGCCGGCGACCGGCTCGGCGTCGCCGCCGAAACGCTGTTCGCCGTTACCCGCGACCTCGGCGGCGGCGTGCGCGCCGGCGTGCTCGCCGACAATGGCGGGCCGACCCCCACCGTGGCCCTGCGGGGCGCCGCCGACAACCCGGCGATCGGCGGGGCCGAGGTGCGCTTCGCCCCGGCCACCGACCAGCGCGGCGTGCCGCGCGACGCCGCACCGGACATCGGCGCCTACGAGCGCGACACCGCCGTTCCGACCGTGGCGATTGCGCTGGGCGACCAGAGCCTGATCGCCGGCGAGACGGCCACCGTCACCTTCACCTTCAGCGAGCCGGTGCGCGGCTTCACCCAAGGCGACATCAGCCTCGCCGGCACCAGCGGCAGCCTCGCCGGCCTCGTCCCCGCCGGGGGCAACAGCTGGATCGCCACCTTCACCCCCACGGCCGGGGTCGAGCGGCCGGCCAACAGCATCGCTGTCAAGGTCGGCAGCTACACCGACCTCGCCGGCAATCCCGGCGCCGCCGGCACCTCGCCGAGCTTCGCCATCGACACGAAGCCGCCCACGCTGGCGATCGCCGTGAGCGACCCGGTCCTGAGCATGGGCGAGACCGCCACCCTCACCTTCACCTTCAGCGAGCCGGTCACCGGCTTCGCCGCCAGCGACATCGACGTCCCAGCCGCTGTCGGCCGACTCGCCGGGCCGACCCAGGCCACGCCCACCAGCTGGACCGCCATCTTCACCCCCAATGCCGGCGTCGAGGCGGCGGTCGATGCCCTCGGCGTGCGCGCCGGCACCTACACCGATGCCGCCGGCAACCCCGGTGGCGGGGCCCGGGCACCGCTCTTCATCGTCGACACCAGGCCGCCCACGGTGACCGTCGCGGTGGGCGATGCGAGCCTGATCGCCGGCGAGACGGCAACTGTGACCTTCAGCTTCAGCGAGCCGGTCACCGGCTTCGACCTCGGCGATGTCGATCTCGCCGGCGCCGCCGGCAGCCTCGCCTCGCTCGCCGGCAGTGGTGCGGTGCGCACGGCCCTCTTCACGCCCACGCCCGGGGCCGAGCAGGCCGCCAACAGCATCGCCGTCACCGCCGGCAGCTACGCCGATCTGCGCGGCAACCCCGGTGGCAGCGGCAGCTCGGCCCGCTTCGCCGTCGACACCAAGCCCCCCACGCTCGCGATCGACATCAGCGATGGCACACTGACCCGGGGCGAGACCGCGACGGTGACCTTCGCCTTCAGCGAGGCGGTCAGCGGTTTCGAGCTCGCCGATATCGACCTCGCCGAAGCGGCCGGCAGCCTCTCGACACTTGCCGGCACGGGGGCGGTGCGCACCGCGACCTTCACGCCGGCCGCCGATTTCGAGCAGGCGACCAACAGCATCGCGGTCGCCGCCGGCAGCTACGCCGACCTCGCCGGCAACCCCGGCGCCGGCGCGGTGTCGCCCACCTTCCGCGTCGACACCGCCCCATCCGTGCCGCCCGGCACGCTCGGCCCGGTCGCGGTCGACGACCTGTTCGCCGTCAACGCCGCCGAGGTGGCCAGGAAGGGGGCCAGGCTCGCCGTCCTCGCCAACGACGTGGCCCGGGACGCCAAGCTGGTGCCGGCCTCGCTGGCCCTGGCCGAGCCACCCGAGAACGGCACCGCGACGCTCAAGAAGGGGGTGATCGTCTACCAGCCGGCCCCGGGCTTCGCCGGCACCGAGCTGCTCGAGTACACGGTGCAGGACAAGGCCAGGCTGACCAGCAACGTCGCCCTGGTGACGATCGAGGTGACCCAGCCGCCCCTGACCCAGGCGGTCGACGACAGCTTCACCGTCGACGGTGCGACGGTCGGCACCAAGGGGGCCAGGCTCGACATCCTCGCCAACGACATCCCCGGCTTCGGCAAGCTCGATGCGAAGTCCGTGCTGATCACCGACGCGCCGGACGACGGCACCTTCACCCTCAAGAAGGGCGTGGTGACCTACCTGCCGGACGCCGGCTTCGAGGGCACCGACAGCCTCGCCTACACCGTCGCCGACGCCACCGGCCGGGCCAGCGACCCGGCCACCGTGACCATCACCGTCACCCAGCCGCCGCTCGCCCAGGCGGTCGACGACAGCTTCCTGGTCGATGCCGCGAGCGTGCCCAGGAACGGGGTGAAGCTCGACATCCTGGTCAACGACGTCCCCGGCTTCGGCCGGCTCGACCCGAAGTCCGTGCTGATCACCGACCTGCCCGACAACGGCACGGTGAGCGTCGGCAAGGGCGTCCTCCTCTACATCCCCACCCCCGGCAGCAGCGGCCTCGACACGCTGAGCTACACCGTGGCCGACGCCACCGGCCGCCCCAGCAACCAGGCCACCGTCACCATCGACGTCCGCAACCCTGCCGCCCTCGCCCTCGCCGACCTCCTCGACGACACCCCGGCCCCCGCGAGCCCGGCGGCGCCGCTCGCCACCGCCGCGTCCGCCCCGGCCCTGGACACGCTGCTCGTCGCCGCCGAGGTCGGCTGAGCTAGAGCCCGAACGGCTCGCCCGGTGTGGCGATGCGCACCCGGCCGCGCTTCACCTCCTTCTTCAGCAGCGCCGGATCGCCGTGCAGGAGGTCGAACGTGCCCCAGTGGATCGGCACGACGAGGTCGAGCTCCAGCAGCTCGTTGCAGGCGATGGCGGCGTGCCGCGGGCCCATGGTGAAGCGGTCGCCCACCGGCAGGAAGCCCACCTTCGGCCGGTAGAGCCGCTGGATCAGCGCCATGTCCGAGAACAGGCAGGTGTCGCCGGCATGGTAGACCACGGCATCGGGCGCGCTGACCACGAAGCCCGCCGGGTCGCCCATCGCCTGCGGCTGGCCGTCGCGGATCACCCCGGCGCTGTGGAAGGCCGGGACCATGGCGTAGCGAACGCCGCCCAGCTCGATCTCGCCGCCGGTGTTCATCGGCTGGACGTCCGCCACGCCCTGCCCGTTCAACCACATGCAGATCTCGTACTGCGCGACCAGCGTGGCCCCATACTTCTTGGCCAGCCGCGCCGCATCGCCCAGATGGTCCTCGTGGCCGTGGGTGACGACGATGACGTCGAGGCGCTCGAGCCCGTCCTCCCAGCCGGCCGGATGCTTCGGATTGCCGGTGAGGAAGGGGTCGATCAGGATCGACCGGCCGGCGGTCGCGAGATGCACGGCGGAATGGCCGAGCCAGGTCATCTGCATGGCTGCTCTCCCAGGGTGTCGGGCGATCGTTGCCGTCTCGGCAACGGTGGATTTCGCGGAGCCTAGCCTGAAAAGGCCCGCCGGCAACCCACATTCGCGGCAGGCTTCGACCTGCAACGCGATGCATGGAGGCGTCGACCATGATCAGCATTCGCCCTGCCGACGAGCGCGGCATCGCCGATTTCGGCTGGCTGCAGAGCCGCCACAGCTTCAGCTTCGGCCAGTACTACGATCCGCGCCACATGGGCTTCGGCCCGCTGCGCGTCATCAACGACGACCGCGTGGCGCCCGGGGCCGGCTTCGGCATGCACCCGCACCGCGACATGGAGATCGTCACCGTTGTCCTCGACGGTGCCCTGGCGCACGAGGACAGCCTCGGCAACGGCTCCGTCATCCGCCCGGGCGACGTGCAGCGGATGAGCGCCGGCACCGGGATCCGCCATTCGGAGTTCAACCCGTCGGCAACCGAGCCCGTCCACTTCCTGCAGATCTGGATCGAGCCGGCTGAGCGCGGGGTCGAGCCGTCCTACGCGCAGGCGCATTTCCCGGCCGCGCAGCGCCGGGGCCGGCTGCGCCTCGTGGCCGCCGCCGACGGCCGCCAGGGCGCGCTGCCGATCAACCAGGACGCGTCGCTGTTCATGGCGAGCCTGGCGCCCGGCGAGCAGGTGGTCCACGCGCCCGCGGCCGGCCGCAGGCTCTGGCTGCAGCTCGCCCTGGGTGCCGTGCGGCTCAACGGCCAGCCGCTCGCGGCGGGCGACGGGGCGGCCATCGAGGGCGAGGCCCGGCTGGAGATCGAGGGCCTCGCCGACGCCCAGATCCTGCTCTTCGACATGGCCGCCTGACGGGGAGCGCCGCCGCCGGGCCGCGGGCCTTGCACCGTGCGGCACTCTGGGCTTTGATCCCCGGGGCCGGTGGCGGGCACCCGGCTCCGCGTCCAGGCCAGAAGAGCGTCCATGATCCGCCTCTACCACCAGCCGCTCTGCCCCTTCTCCCGCAAGATCCGGCTCGTGCTGCGCGAGCGGAACCTGGTGACCGAGCTCGTCGAGATCGCCCCCTGGGACCGCGACCCCGACTTCCTCAAGCTCAACCCGGCGGCCGAGGTGCCGGTGCTGGTCGAGGGCGAGACGGTGGTCGCCGACAGTGCCGCGATCGCCGACTACCTGCAGGAGGCGCACGGCGAGCCCGACCTGCTCGGCCGGACCCAGGCCACCCGCAACGAGGTGCGCCGGCTGGTGGGCTGGTTCGACGTCAAGTTCCGCCGCGAGGTGACGGATCTCCTCTGGGGCGAGAAGCTGCTCCGGCGGCTCAAGCGCAACGGCGTGCCGAGCTCCGAGGCGTTGCGCGCCGGGGCCGCCAACATCCGCGGCCACCTCGCCTATATCGGCTACCTCTACGAGGACCGCCGCTGGCTCGCCGGCGACGAGCTCAGCCTCGCCGACCTCGCCGCCGCAGCACACCTCTCGGTGCTCGACTATCTCGGCGACGTGCCCTGGGAGGCCTCCGCCGGGGCCCGCGACTGGTACGCCAAGCTCAAGTCCCGCCCGTCGTTCCGGCCGCTGCTCATGGACCGGATGACGGGCCTCAAGCCGCCGGTGCATTACGACGATCTCGATTTCTGAGGAGCTGCGCCGCCGCGCCCTGGCGCTGGGCTTCGCCGAGGCCCGGATCAGCGCGGCCGAGCTGCCGCGCCAGCGGAGCGATGCCTATCGCGCCTTCATCGCCGCTGGCCGGCACGGCACGATGTCGTGGCTGGCCAGTGAGCCCGACCGCCGCGCCGCTCCCAGGGGGCTTTGGCCCGAGGCGCGGACGGCAATCGTGCTCGCCATGAACTACGGCCCGGCGCACGATCCCATGGCGGTGCTCGGCCAACGCGACCGCGCTGCGATCTCGGTCTACGCCCAGCATCGCGACTACCACGACGTGATGAAGGGCAAGCTCAAGGAGCTCGCCGGCTGGGTCCATCGGGCGACCGGGGAGGCCGTCAAGGTGTTCGTCGACACGGCCCCCCTGCTGGAGAAGCCCCTGGCCGAGCGGGCGGGGATCGGCTGGCAGGGCAAGCACACCAACCTCGTCTCGCGGCGCTTCGGGTCGTGGCTGTTCCTCGGCGAGATCCTGACGGCAGCGGTGCTCGAGCCCGATGTCGCCGAGACGGACCATTGCGGCACGTGCCGGCGCTGCCTCGATGTCTGCCCCACCGACGCCTTTCCCCGGCCCTACACGCTCGACGCCCGGCGGTGCATCTCCTACCTCACGATCGAGCACAAGGGCCCGATCCCCCGGCAGTTCCGGTCCGCCATGGGCAACCGGGTCTATGGCTGCGACGATTGCCTCGCGGTCTGTCCCTGGAACAAGTTCGCGGCAGTGGCCCGAGAGGCCAGGCTGCGGGCGCGCGACGAGCTCGTGGCACCGCCGCTGGGCGAGTTGCTGGCGCTCGACGACGCGGCTTTTCGCCGTTTGTTCACGGGCTCGCCGATCAAGCGGATCGGTCGCGACCGGTTCGTCCGCAACGTGCTGATCGCCGCCGGCAATAGCGGCGATGCCGGACTGCTGGCGGGCATCGACCGGCTCCTCGCTGATCCGGCGCCGATCGTCCGCGGCGCTGCGGTCTGGGCGCTGCGCCGGCTGGCCGCACCCGACGTGGTCGAGCGGCGACGCGCCACCCATTTGCCGAGTGAGAACGATGCCGAGGTGCGCGACGAATGGCTGACCTGACCCCCACCCTGCTCTGCTTCGGCCTCGGCTATTCGGCCGAGGTGCTGGCGCACCGGCTGCTCGGCCAGGGCTGGCGGATCGTCGGCACCTCCCGCAAGGCCGAGAAGCGGCGCCTGCTCGAGGCCAAGGGGTTCACCATGCACCCCTTTGGCCGGACCGAGCCGCTTCCGGCCAGCGCCTTCGCCGGGATCACCCACGTGCTCACCTCGATCGCCCCGGACGAGGCGGGCGACCCGGTGCTCGACCTGCATCTGGACGATCTGCGCGCCTGCGGGCTCGCCTGGGCCGGCTATCTCGGCACCACCGCGGTCTACGGCGATCGTGATGGTGCCTGGGTCGACGAGACCACCCCGATCGACCCCACCCTCGCCCGCGCTGACCGCCGGGCGCGGGCCGAGGCGGCCTGGCTCGAGAGCGGCCTGCCGGTCCACATCTTCCGCTTGGCCGGCATCTACGGCCCCGGCCGCAACCCCTTCGTTAATCTCCGGAATGGCACCGCCCGCCGGATCGTCAAGCCCGGTCAGGTGTTCTCGCGCATCCATGTCGAGGACATCGCCACGGTGCTCGAGGCGTCGATCGCCGCACCGCATCCCGGCCGCATCTACAATGTCTGCGACGACGAGCCGGCGCCGCCGCAGGACGTGGTGGCGCACGCAGCCATGCTCATGGGCATCGAGCCGCCGCCCGAGCAGGACTACGCCACGGCCGAGCTCTCGCCCATGGCCCGCACCTTCTACCAGGACAACCGCCGGGTGCGGAACGAGCGGATCAAGGCCGAGCTCGGCGTCCGCCTCGCCTTTCCCACCTACCGCGAGGGCCTGCAGGCGCTGCTGCCGGTGGATGGCGGCCGGCCCGGCATGCTATAGAGGCACCGACGACGGAGGTCCCGATGGCCCTGGCCGCACTGAAACAGCCGATCGATCCGGACGCCTTCCTCGACTGGGAGCAGCGCCAGGCCGAGCGCTACGAGCTCGTCGCCGGCGAGGTGCGGCTGATGGTCGGCGGCAGCATCGGGCACAACGACATTACCGACAATATCCAGGCAGCACTGCGCAGCCGCCTGCGCGGGACGCCATGTCGGGCACGCTCGGTGCAGACGCGAGTGCGCTGCGGCGACGACAACTTCACCTACCCCGACGTCGTGGTGAGCTGCTCGCCGCGGCGGCCGGACGAGCTCTACATCGACGACCCGGTGCTGGTCGTCGAGGTGCTGTCGCCCTCGACCGCCCACGACGATCAGGAGGAGAAGCGCTGGGTCTACCAGGCCATTCCCAGCCTCCGGCAGCTGCTCTTCGTCTCGCCGCGCGAGCCCAAGGTGGAGCTCGTCACGCGCGAGGCCGACGACAGCTGGCGCAGCGTCTTTGTCACCGGCCTCGAGGCGACGCTGCCGCTCGCGTCCCTGGACCTGGCGCTGCCGATGGCAGAGATCTACGCCGACGTCGCGTTCGCCGCGGCGACGCCGACCACGTCCTAGGACCTCAGCCGACCGCCTCCAGCATCCGGTCGAGCGCCGCCGTCAGCCGCCGGAGATCGGCCTCGCGCGACAGCCGGTGGTCGCCGTCCTTGATCAGCTCGACCGTGACCGCCCGGCTCTCGAGCTGCCGCGCCAGCTCCAGGCCGAGCTCGAACGGCACGTCCGGGTCGAGCTGGCCGTGCAGGAGATGCACCGGGCAGCCGATCGCGACCGGTGCGCCGAGCAGGAGATGCTCGCGGCCCTCGTGGAGCAGGGTGGCCGTGATCGGCAGAGGCTCGCCATAGGCCGAGGGCTGCAGCAGCACGCCGTCACGCGCGAGCGTCGTCCGCTGCTCGGCCGAGAGGGCGGGCCGGATCAGCCGCTCGGTGAAATCGGGCGCCGCGGCGATCCCGATCAGGCCCTTGACCCGCTCCGGCCGGGCGAGTGCCACGAGCAGCATGATCCAGCCGCCCATGCTCGAGCCGACCAGCACCGCCGGTCCCTCGACCACCCGGTCGAGCACGGCCACGGCGTCGTCGGCCCAGGCGCCGATCGTGCCGTCGCGGAAGCGGCCCGCGGACTGCCCGTGGCCGCGATAGTCGAAGCGGGTGAAGGCCTGGCCCCGGGCCCGGCAGTGCGCCTCCAGGCGCAGCGCCTTGGTCCCGCTCATGTCCGACGCGAAGCCGCCCAGGAACAACACCTCGGGCGATCTCCCGGGGTGTCGCACATAGGCAAACCATTCGCCGGAGCCGCGCTCCAGCCGCTGCATGGCTCACTCCCTGGTAGTACGCCCGTCAGGCATCTGCTAGCACGTCCGGCAATGCCGCTCCATGCCGCCGGCCGGACCGTGCCGGGCCTGGCGGGGCCGGCAGGGCACGAGCGGCGGTAGCGGGAAGTCGAGCTTGAGCACGAACGCCATCCGACCGGGCATCCTTCAGGTGGTCCCGAGCCTCGCGGAGGGCACGGCCGCCCGGGCGGTGCTGGCGACCGCCAGGCGACTGGTGACCGACGGCTGGCGCTCCTGCGTCGCCTCCGCCGGCGGCCCGCTGGAGCGCGAGCTGGCAGCGCAAGGCAGCGCCCATGTCCGGGTCACCGTCGAGACCAGCAACCCGCTCACCCTCTCCACGAACATCGCCAAGCTCGGCAAGGCGATCCGCGAGCACAAGGTCGAGCTGGTCCACGCCCAGAGTCGGGCCGCCGCCTGGAGCGCCAGCTACGCCGCCAGGCGCGCCGGCATCCCCTTCGTCACCAGCTTCGAGACCGCCTACCAGGGCGGCGACGGCGGCCTCACCCGGCGCTGGAACGCGGTGCTGGCGCAGGGTGCCCGGATCATCGCCAGCTCGGAATACCTCGCCGACCACATCGCCCAGACCTACGGCGTGGAGGCCTCCCGCCTGCGCATCGTCCGCCAGGGCGTCGACCTCGAGGCCTTCGACCCCGAGCGGATGCGCGGCCACCGCATGACCAGGCTCGCCGAGCGCTGGCATCTGGGCGTCGACCGCAAGGTGGTGATGCTGCCCGGCCCGATCACCCGCCGCCGCGGCCACCTCGCCATGCTCGAGGCGATGCGCGGGCTCGAGCGCAGCGATTTCGTGCTTCTGATCTGCGGCGACCTCGAGCCCAAGGACCCGTATGTCCGCGAGCTCGAGGCCCGCATCAAGGAGTCCGGCCTCGGCGACCGGGTCCACTTCGCCGGCGGCTGCGACGACTGGCCGGCGGCGTTCGCGCTGGCCGACCTCGTCGTCCTGCCGGCCACCGCCGAGGCCACCGACCTCGAGGCCACGCCGCTGATCGAGGCCCAGGCCATGGGCAAGCCGGTGATCGTCGGCAACGTGGGCTCGCTCGGCGAGGCGGTGCTGGTCGCCTCCACCGGCTGGCTGATCCCGCCCGACGATCCGGCCGAGCTCGCCTGGGCGCTCGACCTCGGCCTCTCGCTCGAGACCGAGACCCGGGAGCGCCTCGCCGAGCGGGCCCGCGCCTTCGTCATGCGCGAGTTCGGCAGTGAGCAGAGTGCGCGGCGCACCGTCGCCGTCTACCGCGAGCTGGTCAGGAACGCGCCACGCTCGAACGAGCCCGAGATCGTCGTCGAGCGCCTCGCGATCCCGCAGATCGGCTGAAGCCCCTCAGCAGGAGGAGCCCCCGATAGGCCGGGTCCAGCTCGTGCCGGAGGCATGGCGGCGAGGCGCACGCGATGGGCTCTCGGTCGGGGTCGTGTCGCTCTCTGGTCATCCCGGTCGCCACGACAGCCACGTCGATGGCCTGCGAGCAGGCACCGGCCAAGGGGCGCCCGCAAGCGCGCCGCCGCCGAACCGCCGGCCACAGCCCTGCATCACGCGTTCCGGCCCTCGCCCCCCGGCCCGTCACCGGTGGGCTCGCGCTTGCCGGTCATCCGCACCTTCATGAACTTGCCCAGGAGATCGAACCAGAAGCTGGCCCCGAGGCTGAGCGCGAGGGCGGTGATCAACATGCCGAGCGGTGCGACGCGCATGTTCTGGCCGGGCTGGCCCACCGGCCGCGCGCCCTCCCAGCCGGTCCAGCCGATCGGCAAGCCGGCCTCGTCGACCAGATTCAGCGCCTGCTCGATCTCCCGCCGGGTGCACTCCTTGACGGCGCGCCACCCCGCGTCGTCGAGGGCCGAAGCCTCCTCGGCGGCGTCGGGCGCGACTGCCTCGCCGGCCACCTCGGCGCGGCAGAGCGCATCGAGCTGCCGCTGCCCGGCCTCGCTCGTGTAGTAGCTCTCGGCCGCCGCCACGATCCGCTCGCGCAGCGCCTCGTCGCGCCAGAGCACCTGGGCGACATGGAGCGAATCGACGTTGAGCACGACCGCCACGAGCAGGCCCAGCACGAAGGCGAGGCGCTGCGCCTTCACTTTGTACCAGCCGGCTGCCCGATCCATCGTGCTGTCGAAAAGGCTCTCGAGCTCCTTGACCGCCGTGTCGACGAGGTCGGTCGAGGTCTTGATCTCGCCCACCGCGGCGCTCAGCGCGCCGGTCGCCGCCGTGCGCACCGTCTCGTTGCCGATGCCGCCGATCAGCGTATCGGCGAGCCGGTCGAACCGCTCGACCCGCTGCCGGAGCCCGACGCCCGAACGATCGTCGTCGAAGAATCCGGCCAGCGCGAAGGCCGGCGCGGGCCGGCCCGTGGCGGGATCAGGCGACACGTCGGAGCGTCCCTGGAGGTCGAGGACGGCCAGCGCGAAGCTCCGCCTGGGAATGTAGGACGGCCCGCCCTGCTTCGGCTTGCCCGCCTCGTCGAGCTCACCCTGAAACAGCGGCGCACTAAACGACTACCGGCTGACGCCGGTAGGTTTGGTGAGATGGTTTTCGAGA